>CAOJVE010000063.1 GCA_948444865.1 uncultured Lachnospiraceae bacterium | reverse complement strand
AAAAACGCGCTGATTTGGAATCTGGTAAATCCATCCATCGGAGGCGTTCTGATTGCCGGGGAAAAAGGAACCGCCAAGTCCACCCTTGTGCGCGGCATGGCCGTCCTCTGCGAAGACAAAAAAATCATCGAGCTGCCTCTCAACGTCACGGAAGACCGGCTGGTGGGCGCCATCGACTTTGAGCGGGCCATGAAAGGCGGCGAAAATGCGCTGGACCCCGGGCTTTTAAAGGATGCCCACAAAAACATCCTCTATGTGGACGAGGTGAATCTGCTCAGTGACTACATCGTGGACGCGCTTTTGGAAACCTCCGGCACGAAAATAAACGTCGTGGAGCGGGAAGGGATCTCTTACGCCCACGCCAGCGATTTTATCCTCATCGGCAGCATGAACCAGGAGGAGGGCCCTCTCAGGAGCCAGTTTCTGGACCGCTTCGGCCTCTACGTGGAAGCCGAAGGAGAAACGGATCTGTCTCTCCGGGTGGAGATTATGCAGCGGCGGCTGGCGTTCGAGGACAATCCGCTGGCGTTTATCCGCCAATACCAGGACGAGACCCGCGCCCTCTCAGAAAAAATTCAGGCCGCCCGCGCTTTTTTGCCAAAGGTGGAAGTCTCCCGGGATAGTCTTCTGTTCGCCGCTTACTTAAGCAGCCAAGCCAACTGCATGGGCCACCGGGGAGAACTTGCCGTAATCGAGACGGCCCGGGCCATAGCCGCGCTGGATAGGCGAACCGAACTCACCGCGGAAGACATCACAGACGCCTCCCTCTATGCGCTCCCCCACCGGATGAAACCTTTCACCCTGGACCTGGATGGCACGGGCGACGCCTCCGACAGTCCAGAAAACGACGAAAATCCGCCGCTTTCCGAGCAGGAACAAAAAGAAGCCGCCCCCAAAAACGACGGTCCGAAAGCCCCGGCCTCCGCCCAGAATAAGACAGACTCCCAAAAACCGGACGAGAAAAACCAGAAGCCGGAGACGGACGAGCCGAAGCCCGACGCGGAAAAACAGCCCAGAGAAAAGAAACCGCGCCAAAACTACGAATTTAAAAATCCCGGCGGCGCCCTCCCCGTAAACTTAGGCCCTCTCGGCGGCCAGAAGGAAGGGATGCAGACCGGCTCTTCCCAGGAGTGGAGCCAGTCGGAGAATTTCCCCACCGACAGCGAGGAAGAAAGAAAATCCCTTCCCGGCCAGGATGAAATCGTGGCCCCGGGAGAGATTTTCCACATCGCCAAATGGCAGGAGGAGATTTACAAAACGGCCCTTGGCAAAAGCTCCGGCCGCCGGCGAAACGCCATTTCCCCAAACCAGCAGGGACGTTACGTCCGCTACCGCCTGGCCGGCGAGGAGAAAGTCACCGACCTGGCCTTCGACGCCACGCTGCGGGCGGCGGCCCCCTTCCAGCGCTTCCGTGATAAGAAAAACCGCGCCATCGCCATTGAAAAAAGCGATATGCGCATAAAAATCCGCGAAAAACGCTCCGGCGGCTGCATCCTCTTCGTGGTGGACGCTTCCTCTTCCATGAACGCCAACCAGCGGATGCGGGAAGTAAAAGCGGCCATCCTCTCCCTCTTAAACGTATCCTACCAGAAACGGGACCGGGTGGGCATGATCGCCTTCCGGCGGGGGAAAGCCGAACTGCTCCTTGGCTTCACCGGAAGCGTGGAATTGGCCCAGAAAAAGCTGGAAGAGCTGCCCACCGGAGGCACCACGCCGCTGGCCGCCGGGCTGGACCTGGCCTACGAGACGGTTATGACGCTTCTGACCCGGGAGCCGGACGCGCGGCCCACCATTGTCCTCGTCTCAGACGGCAAAGCCACCAGCCGCAAATGCATCAATGACGAACCCTTCGACGAGGCGCTGGAATCGGCTGAGAAAATCGGGAAACAGAAGATTAACGTCATCGTCCTGGACATCGCGGAAGCCTCCGTGAAATCCCACCCCTGCATCCCGTTAAACGAGAAACTTCACGGCACATTGCTGACTATGGAGAAAATCAAGGCGGAGGGAATCGTGGAAGCCGTCTCCCGCTACCGCAGATAACTTTGTCCAATAAAACGCTTTACAAAATATGCATAATATGTTAAAATATAATCTCGTGAATACACGTTTTGCAGGCAAGCCATAGGCCGGCGAAAACGAAATCCTTGTTCCTTAATGGAGGATAAGGGGCCAACAGACCAAAAGGAGGAAACACATGAAGAAGTATGAATTAGCATTGGTACTGAACGCCAAAGTCGAGGACGAAGTGCGCGAAGCCACTTTAGAGAAGGCAAAAGGCTACGTTACCCGTTATGGCGGAGTAATTTCAGATGTCGAAGAGTGGGGCAAGAAGAGATTAGCCTACGAGATCCAGAAGATGCACGAAGGCTACTACTATTTCGTTCATTTTGAAGCGGAACCGGAATGCCCTGTTGAATTAGAAAGCCATATGCATATCATGGACAACGTGCTCAGATACCTGATCGTCAACCAGACCGATGAGGCTGCCGTGGAACAGCCGAAAGCCGACAACGCTGCCGCTGAAGAATCTGCCGAAGAGAAAACGCCGTTAGAATAATTTAAAGAGGTGTAATGCATGAATAAAGTAATTCTCATGGGGCGTTTGACCAGAGATCCGGAAGTGCGCTATTCAGCAGGTGAAAATGCGCTGGCGATTGCCAGATACACCCTGGCGGTGGACCGCCGCTTCAAAAGAGACGGGGAAGCCACAGCCGATTTTATCAACTGCGTGTCTTTCGGGAGAACTGCAGAATTTGCAGAGAGATATTTTCATAAAGGAATCCGCATCACCATATGCGGAAGAATTCAGACGGGAAGCTATACCAACCGTGAAGGACAGAAGGTTTACACCACGGAAGTGGTAGTGGAAGAACAGGAATTTGCAGAAAGCAAGGCAGCCAGTCAGGGATACGCGGCAAGCGCAAATGCCGGCGCCAGCGCGCCCCAGTCCATGCCCATGGCCGATATGCCCACGCCCAGCGCGGCATCCGCAGACGGCTTCATGAACATTCCGGACGGAATCGACGAAGAACTGCCATTTAGTTAAAGGAGGTATACCAATGGCTTACGATAGAGGAAACAGACCGGACTCTCCCTATAAGAAAAGGGGCGGCCGCAGAAGAAGAAAAGTATGTGTATTTTGTGGCAGGGAAAACAACGGGATCAGTTATAAAGACGCGAACAAGCTGAAAAAATACGTATCTGAGAGAGGAAAGATCCTCCCCAGAAGAATCACCGGAAACTGCGCAAAACATCAGAGGGCTTTGACAGTCGCCATCAAACGCGCGCGCCATATGGCAATCATGCCCTACATTCAGGATTAAACAAGATTAGAAAGAGAGGCCGTTACCGGGAATCCATAACGGCTTCTCTTTTTTCTGAAAAAACGCCAAAAGGGCCGGGGAACTGCAGGCTTCCCCGACCCTTTTTTAATTCAGTTCGCGTTATTTAAGGAAAGGAGATATAAATGGATCGCACATTAGAACGCCATGAATTTGCCCCCGTCTACGACGAAAACTCCCGGGTCCTGATCCTGGGCACGTTCCCTTCCGTAAAATCCAGAGAGACGCACTTTTACTACGGCCATCCCCAAAACCGTTTCTGGAAACTGCTGGCCTTTTTGTGCCGCTGGCCCATCCCCGCCACCATCCCCGAGAAAAAAGAGATGCTGTTAAAAAACGGCGTCGCCCTGTGGGACGTGATTCAAAGCTGCGAGATCGCCGGCTCCAGTGACAGCAGCATCAAAAACGTGATTCCCAGCGACCTGTCCCGGATCTTAACGTGCAGTTCCATCACACGGATCTACGCCAACGGGAAAACCGCCCAGAAGCTGTACGATAAATACCAGAAACCCCAGACCTGCATGGATATCATCGCCCTGCCGTCCACCAGTCCCGCCAACGCCGCCTATTCTTTTAATCGGCTGGCCGAAAGCTGGGCGCAGATCTTTCAAGATTCATAACCGTCATAAATCAGAGGGACAAGCCGCTGCGCGTCTACGTCCACCAGTCCTTTTGTTGTCATCTTTATATGGGGAATCACCGGCAGGCTCACAAAGGCCATGGTCATGAACAATTCCAGATCCCGGGGAACGCCAAGTTCATGGACGCTTTGGCGCAGCCGTTCATTTTGCTCTGCCACCACAGCCGCTGAAGCGTCCGACATCAACCCGGAAATAGGCAGAGGCATTTCTGCCAGAATCTCTCCATCCTGCGCAGCCGCGCAGCCGCCGCCCATTTCGCGGACGCGGTTGCCGGCCACTGCCATATCTCTTTCATTGGTCCCAATAAGAATCAGGTTGTGGGAGTCGTGGGACACCGAAGAGGCCGCCGCTCCCCGCTTCATGCCCGTTCCGCAGATAAAGCCCACGCCTTTGTGTCCCGTATTCTTATGCCGCTCCGCCACCGCGATCTTCAGAATATCTCGCTCTAAGTCAATGCCGTTATCCCGGTCAAAATCAATGTCCGCCGCCCATTCCTCTGTAATCAGTTGATGTTTCACCAGACGTATGACGCGGCATTTTTGGCGGCCGGAGCCTTCTATATGAAAACTGGCTTCTGTCAGGCGTTCCAGATGAAAAGAACTGCGAACCGCTTTCTCAAGCTCCGGCCGGACGACCGGTTTCGCATCGGCCGTCAGACGGCCATTTTCCACAATCCGACAGCCGTGTCTGTACACGTCACAGATTTTCACCGTTTCCAGATCGTCCAACACTAGAAGATCCGCCGCGTACCCCGGCGCGACGGCACCCACGCCTTTTAGGCCGAAACACTCTGCCGCCCACAGCGTCGCCATGCGGATGCCGGTAATGGGATTTTTCCCGGCTCGCGCCGCCTGATGGATGACATCATCTATGTGGCCGGCTTCCAGCAGATCCGCCGGATGTTTATCATCGCTGACCAGAAGACAACGGTGCGCCCACGGCTCCTCAAAAAGCGGCAGCAGCGCATGCAGATTCCGGGCGGCGGTGCCCTGGCGGATCATCACCCGCTGCCCCTTGCGGATGCGCTCCATAGCCTCCTCCGCCGACGAGCATTCATGGTCGTCGCCAATGCCTGCGGAAATATACCGGTCCAGATCCTTCCCAGAAAGCAGCGGCGCATGACCATTGACCGTTCGCCCGCGCCGCTGGGCGGCGCGAATCTTCTCCATGACCTTTTCATCCCTTCGGATTACGCCGGGATAGTCCATCACCTCCGCCAGCCCCAGCACGCGGGGACAGTCATAAAAAGGCTCCAGCTCTTTCGCCGTCAGAACAGCTCCAGACTCATCAAAGCAGGTGGCCGGCACGCAGGACGGCAGCATAATGTATACAGTCAGCGGAATATTTTCGCTGGCCTCCAACATATAGCGAATGCCTGCCTCCCCACAGACATTTGCGATCTCGTGGGGGTCTGCCACTGCCGCAACCGTCCCGTGGGGCGCCACCGCACGGGCAAATTCCGCTGGCGTAAGCATTGTGCTCTCAATATGAATATGCCCGTCTATGAAACCAGGACAAATATACTTCCCCCGCACATCCCGCACATCATCCGCGTCCCCATCGCCGTAAATCCGCCCCACGCCGACGATTCTGCCGTCTTCCAGCAGCACATGCGCCCGTTCCAATTCGCCTGTAAATACATTCACAACTGTTCCGTTTTTCAACAATATCCGCATACGCAACCCCGAAATCCTTTCCATTCACACGCTCGCCTCTATATCCTCTATCTTATTTTAACACAATATGGATATAAATCACAGGGCAATGCCGCATTCCAGGGCCAGCGTCATATACTTTTCGGCATCGGTAAGGCCATATAAATTCAGATCCCTGATTTCCCATTCAGAGGCGCTTAGGCAGTCCGCTCCGTACAAGAACTGAATAAAGGGAATCCGTCTGTATTTTGAGACGGCCAGCATGGAAGCGCATTCCATCTCCACGGCAAGGCACCCTTCCCTCTTTCGCTCCTGAACGGCAGAAACTGTTTCTCTGTAGATGGCGTCCGAAGTCCATGTTTTCCCTTTCACATATGGACAGCCGCAGTCTCCTAAAACACGCTCCAGCGTCTGTATAGAACCCTCATCCGCTTCGATTTCCGCCGAAGGGGCTATATAGTGATAGCTCGTGCCTTCATCGCGGACGGCGGAGACGGGAATGATAATTTTCCCCTTCGTCTTCTCATCGTCCAGCGTTCCGCAGGAGCCGAACAGTACAAACTTTCGAGCGCCCATGGCAATGATCTCCTCAAAACAGGAAACGCAGGCGGGCGCGCCTACCATCGCGCGGTAAAAGGCGACCGCCCTGCCCTTATAATCCATCTTGCGGACGGGAACCGCGCCGTTTGCCGTGCAAAGCTCGGCTATTTTTTCTACGCCGTCCAGGGCGGAAAATTTCTCAATGATAGAATCCGAAAATGTGGAAACGCAAATTTCCGGAAAATCTTCGATCCTTTTAGTCGTATCCGCAGGGCCAAACAAAGCCGGCTCTGAGATCTCTGTCCTCTGAAATATTGTAAGCATTCCTGCACCTCTTTTCCATAGACGCACAAAGCGCCCCTGCATGAAATCCGCCCCACACTGCGTCTGCGCAGGCCTGCCGCAGCGCACCGTGAGTCGGATAAAAATATTCTTCTACATTATACCTTGAACCGATAGCCGACTCCCCAGATCGTTTCAACGTATTGCGGCTTGGCGGTGTTAAATTCTATCTTCTCGCGAATCTTCTTAATATGCACCGTGACCGTCGCGATGTCCCCCACCGACTCCATGTCCCAGATTTCCCGGAATAATTCCTCTTTTGTAAACACTCGGTTGGGATTCTGCGCCAGGAAGGTGAGAAGGTCGAACTCCTTGGTGGTAAATGTCTTCTCTTCCCCATTGACCCAGACCCGCCTGGCCGTTTTGTCGATCTTGATTCCCCGTATTTCCACAATCTCGTTCTGCGGCGCGCCGCTGTGTATCAGGCGGTTGTAGCGGTCCATATGCGCTTTCACCCGGGCCACAAGTTCGCTGGGGCTAAAAGGCTTGGTCATATAATCGTCAGCCCCCAGGCCCAGCCCCCGGATCTTATCTATGTCGTCTTTTTTGGCCGAAACCATGATGATGGGCGTGTTCTTGGAATCCCGGACCTGTCTGCAAATCTCGAACCCGTCCACTTCCGGCAGCATCAAATCCAGTATAATCAGGTCAAAGTCGGCCTCCAGAGCCATCGCAAGCCCTGTATCGCCCCGATTGGCAATCTCCACCTCAAAACCGCTCAGCTCCAGATAGTCCTTCTCCAGATCCGCAATGGCCTCCTCATCTTCAATAATCAGAATCTTACTCATCCAATGGTACCTCCTGGTATTTTCTAAGCACAAAGTACATAATGGTGCCGATGCCCTCCCTACTGGTGGCCCACACCTTTCCTCCATGGTCTTCCATAATCTTTTTTACAATGGACAGGCCAATCCCGCTGCCGCCTTTGGACGAATTCCTGGACACGTCCGTGCGGTAGAACCGGTCAAAAATATACGCCAAATCCTTGGACGCGATTCCCTTGCCGTTGTCTTCGATCTCCACCTGAATAAAATCGCCCACGTCTTTGACGCGAAGCTGGATAATTCCATGGCTTTTGTTCATATATTTTGTGGAATTGCTGACAATGTTGTTCACCACCCGACCCAGCTGTTCGCCGTCGGCTATGATGACCACATCCTCGTCCACATAGTTGGCGTAGACAAGCTCAATTCCCTTCACTTCCAGCTCCAGCCCAAGCTCCTCCGCGCAGTCGTCAAAATAATCGTTGACCCGAATCTTGCTGAATGTGTACGGAATCCGGTTGGTGTCAATCTTTGAATAAAAGGTCAGTTCATTGATCAGATGATCCATCTCGGTTGTCTTGTTGTAAATAGTTCGGATATAGCGGTCCATCTTCTCCGGCGTGTCCGCCACGCCGTCCATAATGCCTTCTACGTATCCCTTCACCGCGGTGATGGGGGTCTTCAGATCGTGCGATATGTTGCTGATTAATTCTTTGTTTTCCTTATCCAGAACAATCTTCTCCTCGGTGGACTCCTTTAGCCGCTTTCGCATTTCTTCAAAGTCCTGGCATAATTCGGCAAATTCGTCGCTTCCCTCCACGTCCATGGTAAAGTCCAGATTGCCTTCTTTGATATTGTTGGTGGCCCGCTTTAATTTCACCAGAGGCGCGGCCACGCTCCGGTAAATCCACGACCCCACCGTCAGGCTGGTGAACACCATAATAACCAGAACCACAAACAACACGTCCTTGGTCATCAGTTGGACTCTGGCCGTGCTGTCATTGGATTCCGCTATGGACAGATCATAAGAAGACTCCTCCGTCTGGCCTCTGCCGCCCTGGACCGCCTGCAGCTGGCCGAACCCGTACAGAGTCGCCATGAGCAAAAGCACAGGCACCAGCACCACCATCAGAAAGCCTATGATAATCCGCGTCTGTAATTTCATAAAAAAATCCCCGCTCCCATGCTTTGTCTAACATTTATAGACATTATAGCACAGAAGGGGGATTTTATCTCTAAATTTTCTATAAAGATACTATAAAAACATTTATTTACTGCATTTCCACTTTATCCAGATGCCAGATCTCATCCACATACTCCTGGATGGTCCGGTCGGAGGTAAACTTGCCGCTGCACGCCACGTTTAAAATGGCGCTCTTCGCCCAGCTCTTCTCATCCTTGTACGCCGCTTCCACCTTCTTCTGCGCTTCCGCATAAGACCTAAAATCGGCCAGAATGAAGTACATATCTGCTCTGCTGCTGTTATTGGTGTTCAGCAGGGAATCGTAAATATCCCGGAAAAGCTCCGGATCGTTGGGCGCGAACTCTCCATTGATGAGCTGCATCAATACCTGGCGGATCTCGTTGTCCCGGTTGAAAATGTCCATGGGATGATAGCCGCCTTTATTTTCGTAGCTGATGACTTCATCGGAGGACAGGCCGAAGATAAACGCGTTCTCCTCGCCCACTTCTTCCACGATTTCCACATTGGCCCCGTCCATGGTGCCCAGCGTCAGCGCGCCGTTTAACATGAACTTCATATTTCCGGTGCCGGACGCCTCCTTGCTCGCTGTGGAAATCTGCTCGGACACATCCGCCGCCGCAAATATCATCTCCGCGTTGGATACCCGATAGTTCTCGATAAATACCACTTTAATCTTGCCCTTGATGGACGCGTCGTTGTTAATCTTATCCGCCACAGAGTTGATGAGCTTAATGATCAGCTTAGCCCTGTGGTACGCCGCGGAAGCCTTGGCGCCAAAGATAAAGGTCCTGGGATAAAATTCCATCTCTGGATGGGCCTTAATCTGGTTGTACAGATACATCACATGCAGGATATTCAAAAGCTGGCGTTTGTACTCGTGCAGCCTTTTTACCTGCACATCGAAGATAGAGCGCGGGTCCACTTCTATGCCGTTGTGCTCCTGGATGTATTTTGCCAGGCGCAGTTTGTTTTGGTATTTAATATTGAGAAATTCCTGCTGCGCCTTCTCGTCGTCGGCGTAGATTTTCAGCTTGTGAATCTGGCTTAAATCGGTAATCCACTCTTCTCCGACGTATTTGGTCACCCAGTCTGCCAGCAGCGGATTGCCGTGGAGCAAAAAACGCCTCTGGGTGATGCCGTTGGTCTTATTGTTGAACTTATAAGGCATCATCTCATAGAAATCCTTCAGTTCCTGTTTCTTCAGGATTTCCGTGTGCAGCCTTGCCACGCCGTTGACGGAATAGCCCGCCGCGATGGCCAGATGCGCCATCTTCACCTGGCCGTCGTAAATGATGGCCATCTTGCGCACTTTTTCGTGGTTTCCGGGATATTTTTTCTCAATATCCAGGATGAACCGGCGGTTGATTTCCTCAATAATCTGGTAAATCCTGGGCAGCAGCCGGGAGAACAGCTCAATGGGCCATTTTTCCAGCGCCTCGGACATAATCGTATGGTTGGTGTACGCACAGGTCTTGGTGGTAATCTCCCAGGCCTCATCCCACTTTAGGCCCTCTTCATCCAGCAGAATCCGCATCAGCTCCGCCACTGCCACGGTGGGATGGGTGTCGTTCATCTGGAAGGTGGCTTTTTCGTGGAACTTATGAATGTCGTCGTGATGCCTCTTATATTTGGCCAACGCCGCCTGTACGCTGGCGGAAATAAAGAAATACTGCTGTTTCAAACGCAGTTCCTTTCCCGCGTAATGGTTGTCGTTGGGGTAGAGCACCTCCACGATGTTCCGGGCCAGGTTCTCCTGCTCCACCGCTTTGCGGTAATCGCCTTTGTCAAAAGAATCCAGCTGGAAGTCCACGATGGGCTGTGCGTCCCAGATGCGCAGCGTGTTAACGATTCCATTGTTGTATCCCACAATGGGCATATCGTAAGGCACGGCCTGCACGGACTGGTAATTCTCATGGACGAACTTCTGGCTCTTGGTGGCCTCGTCGTATTCCACGCGCACATGGCCGCCGAATCTTACCTCTTTGGCGTATTCCGGGCGGCGCAGCTCGAAGGGATAGCCGTCCTTTAGCCAGTTATCCGGCTCTTCCACCTGGTAGCCGTCCTTAATTCCCTGCTTGAACATGCCGTAGCGATAGCGGATGCCGCAGCCGTAAGCGCAGTAGCCAAGCGTAGCCAGGGAATCCAGAAAACAGGCGGCCAGCCGTCCCAGACCGCCGTTTCCCAGCGCGGGATCCGGCTCCTGATCCTCGATTACATTCAGATCGAATCCCAGCTCTTCCACGGCTTCCCGCACTTCCTTCATGGCCGTCAGGTTCAGAAGGTTATTGCCCAGAGCGCGGCCCATGAGAAATTCCATGGACATATAATAGACCATCTTGGGATCTTTTTCTTCGTAAAGCTTTTGGGTTTTGATCCAGTTGTCCACAATCACATCCTCCACGGCGCAGGACACCGCCTGGAATACCTGCTGCGGAGTGGCTTCCTCTAAAGTCTTACGGTACAGGGATTTTACATTTTCCTGAATCTCTTTTTGAAACGCTATTTTGTTGAATTTTTCGTTAACCATTATACCTCCCGGGCATTTCACTGCCCTATTCTCTCCACGCCCAATGTTACTTTCTCAGAATTGATGTTCCATTCTTTCTCATACCCGGCCGTCTCTCCCAGCGTCATGCTTTCCGCCAAAACCTCCGGGCAGATGTCGGCTTCATGCGCGCGCATAATGTCCGCAATCCGGTCGTTGCCCGCGGCGAAAATGCGAATCTTATCCATCACTTCAAATCCCGCCTCTTTTCGCATGGTCTGGATTTTGCTGATAATCTCACGGATGAAGCCTTCCTCCACCAGCGCGTCTGTCAGTTCAATGTCCAGAACGACTGTCACTTCCCCGTAGGAATCGGAAATATACCGTTCCATCTGGGCCGTCTCGATGAGCAGGTCTTCTTCCGCCAGCGTCACAGGCGCGCCGTCCACGTCAAAGGAAAGCTCTCCTTTGGCTTTCAGCTCTTCCATGGCCTTTGCGCCGTCCAGGGACGACAGATGCGCCCGGATGCCGTTTAAGAGCTTGCCGTATTTGGGACCCACGGTCTTTAACTGCGGCTTGAAGCTGTAAGAAATGAAGCCGGATATATCTTCTGTAAATGTGACCTTCTTCACATTCAACTCATCTGCGATAATCTCCGCGTAAATGCCGTCCAGAGCTTCCGGCGCTTTTATGAACATCTCCGCCAGCGGCTGCCGGTTCTTTCGGTTGGCCGTGTTCCGGCAGGCCCTTCCCAGAACCACGATTTCCAGAAGCTCGTCCATCTTCCTCTCCAGCTCTTTGTCAATCCAGTCGGGATTGGCCTTCGGATAGCTGCACAGATGGATGCTCTCCGGCGCGTCTTTGTCCACGCTGCGCACCAGGTTCTGGTAAATCTCCTCGGTCATAAAGGGAATCAGCGGCGCCGCCGTCTCGCAGACCTGCACCAGCGCCGTGTACAGCGTCATATACGCGTTGATTTTATCCTGGGGCATATCCTTGGCCCAGAACCGCTCCCGGCTGCGCCTTACGTACCAGTTGCTCATGTCGTCCACAAAGTCCTGCAGGGCTCTTGCGCTCTCGGGAATCCGGTAATGATCCATGTGGTCGTCCACGGTCTGAATCAGCGTATTTAATTTGGACAGCAGCCATTTATCCATGATGTTCAGGCTGTCGTAATCCAAGGTATATTTTGCCGCGTCAAAACCGTCAATATTCGCGTACAGCACGAAAAAGGCGTAGGTATTCCAGAGGGTGCCCATGAACTTTCTCTGGCCTTCCGTGACGGCCTTGCCATGGAACCGGTTGGGCAGCCAGGGCGCGCTGTTGATATAGAAATACCAGCGGATGGCGTCCGCGCCAAATTCTTCCAGCGCCTCAAAGGGGTCCACCGCGTTTCCCTTGGATTTACTCATCTTCTGGCCGTTCTCGTCCTGCACATGTCCCAGCACCAGCACGTTCCGGTAGGGAGCCTTGTTGAAAATCAAAGTGGAGATGGCCAGCAGGGAATAGAACCATCCCCGGGTCTGGTCCACCGCCTCCGAGATGAAGTCCGCCGGGAACTGCTGATCAAATGTTTCCTTATTTTCAAAGGGGTAGTGGTGCTGGGCAAAAGGCATGGCCCCGGAGTCGAACCAGCAGTCAATCACTTCCGGAACCCGGCGCATCTCGCCGCCGCACTTGGGGCATTTAATCGTCACCTGGTCGATGTATGGCCGGTGCAGCTCAATCTCATCCGGGCAGTTGTCGGACATTTCCTTTAACTCTTCGATGCTTCCGATGGCGTGCATGTGGCCGCAGGAGCATTCCCAGATATTTAAAGGCGTTCCCCAGTAACGGTTCCGGCTGATGCCCCAGTCCTGCACGTTTTCCAGCCAGTCGCCGAACCGGCCTTTGCCGATGCTCTCCGGAATCCAGTTAATCGTATTGTTGTTGCGGATCAGGTCGTCTTTCACCGCCGTCATCTTGATAAACCAGGATTCTCTGGCGTAATAAATCAGCGGCGTGTCGCACCGCCAGCAGTGGGGATAGCTGTGCTCGAACTTGGGCGCGTCAAAGAGAAGCTTCCGGTCGTCCAGATCCTGCAGGATGGCCGGGTCCGCTTTCTTACAGAACGTGCCCGCCCAGGGCGTCTCCTGGGTCATCTTTCCGGCCTCGTCCACCAGCTGCACGAACGGCAGGTCGTATTTTCTCCCCACATTGGCGTCGTCCTCACCAAAAGCCGGGGCGATGTGCACCACGCCGGTGCCGTCGGTGAGGGTTACGTAATTGTCGCAGGTCACGTAGTAGGCTTTCTTTTTCACCTGCAGCTTTTCAAAAGAAAACAGCGGCTCGTATTCCTTATGCTCCAGGTCTGTGCCTACATATCTTTCCAGAATTTCATAGGCAGGCGCGTCCTCGGCAGCCAATTTTCCCAGAACCGTGTCCAGCAGGGCCTCCGCCATATAATACACGTATCCGTCGGCGGCTTTTACCTTCACGTAGGACTCTTTTGGATTGACGCAGAGCGCCACGTTGGAGGGCAGCGTCCAGGGCGTGGTGGTCCAGGCCAGGATATACGCGTCCTCATCCTTCACTTTAAAGCGGACGATGGCCGAGCGCTCCTTCACATCCTTATAGCCCTGCGCCACCTCATGGCTGGACAGCGGCGTTCCGCACCGGGGGCAGTAGGGCACGATTTTGTAGCCTTTGTACAAAAGCTTTTTCTCCCAGATCTGCTTTAAGGCCCACCACTCGGATTCGATAAATTCGTTGTGATAGGTCACGTAGGGGTCGCCCATGTCCGCCCAGAATCCCACGGTGCCAGAGAAATCCTCCCACATGCCTTTGTATTTCCACACGCTCTCCTTGCAATGCTTGATAAAAGGCTCCAGGCCGTATTCCTCGATCTGCTCTTTTCCGTCTAGGCCCAGGGAGCGCTCCACCTCCAGCTCCACGGGCAGACCGTGGGTGTCCCAGCCGGCTTTTCTCGGCACTTTGTTCCCCTTCATGGTGCGGTACCTGGGGATCATGTCCTTGATCACGCGGGTCAGCACATGGCCGATGTGGGGCTTTCCGTTGGCCGTGGGCGGCCCGTCATAAAAAGTATACACGGGGCTGCCTTCGCGCTTTTGCATACTCTTCTCAAAAATATGGTTCTCTTTCCAGAACTGCTCGATCTTTTTCTCTCTGTCTACAAAATTCAAAGTCGTATCTACTTTTTGATACACGAAAAAATTACCTCCTGCTTCCCAAAATTAATGATAACAAAATCCGCCCTGTAAAAGAGCGGATGCCATCTTGCAAGTACAGTGGGCAGTCACACTGTATCCAGTACAATACCACTTATTACATTCATGGGCACGATCTGTCCAAAACAAAATAAAATACTATTCTTCTGCTTTATAAATATACCTGTCCCACGGAGTTTTGTCAAGATTCTTTGCGCAATCCGGGCCATCCAGCATACAGATAAATTCCATTTTCTGTGCCATATACGGTTGAAATTTTCTGATACTTTTACTATAATAACTATGTATAATAATTATTTAAGGGGGATTCAAATGAAAAAGACCATAAACCAGTCAAAGCTGGTTATCCTTTTAAATGGACTTTCCATTCTGGCGCTGGCAATT
>CAOJVE010000062.1 GCA_948444865.1 uncultured Lachnospiraceae bacterium | reverse complement strand
TGTGCATCAGTTCTTTAAAATCTGGCATGGCCGTCGGAATGGCCGCGTCCTCTATCTCCAGAGGAATCAGCCCTTCCTCCTCCAGCTCAGCCAGCATATCGATCTGTTTCTCGGCAATGCCCAGCAGGAAATAACGATCTCCCACCTGAATCACGGACACCGCCCGGTTCTGTCCCACCGGCATCTGATCCACCATCCGCATATATTTGGAATGGCTGGCCCGAACAGAACCTTTTGCCACCAACTTCGCCGCCACATAGCTAAAATATATAATCACTGCCACGATACACAGCGTACTGATTGCAGTAAATATTCCACTAAGCATCTGATCACCCTATTCTATGGCAGGTATATCGTCCGCCAGAATCTCTGTAATACGGATTCCAAAGTTATCTTCGACCACGACCACATCGCCTTTTGCAATGCATTGCCCGTTTACGAACAGGTCCACCTGTTCCCCGGCCACTTTATCCAGAACGACCAGAGAGCCTTTGGTAAATTCCAAAATGTCTTTTACCAGCTTCCTGGTACGGCCAATCTCCACCGAAACTTCCAGCGGAACGCCCATGATCATATCCATGTTCTCTTCCTGCTCTTCGCCTAAGCTGCCGCCAGCCAGCGGGTCTGTGGGCAGAGGGTGGACATTTAAAGTCTTGGGCGCAGCGCTTTTGGGCTGCTGCATCTGATTCATCATCACTTGCTGCATCTGGCTCATCATCTGCGTCATCTGCGCCATCTGCGCCATCATCTGTTCGGTCATGGCGTTGGCTACGGGAGCCGCCTGCATCATCGGCTGCTGCATAGCCGCCTGCTGCTGCGGGGCCTGCGCCACTGGCTGCGCCGGCTGTACGGGCGGAGCCGTCGGCTGTGAAATCGGTTCCGGTTGAGGAACTGGAACTGGCTCCGGCTGTGGAGTCGGAATCTCGGCTGGCTGCGGGGCCTGCGCCTCTTCCTGAACGGCTCCGCCGGATAAAAGGGCCTCGATCTCTTCTTGACTCATCATATGGCCGCCACCCCCGGACGCTTCCTCCTCAGCCGCTTCCGGCTCGGAGGCCGCCTGGTCCATGCCGCCGCCGGCCAAAAGAGCTTCGATCTCTTCCTGGCTCATCATATGGCCGCCGTCCCCGGACGCCTCTTCCATGGTCGGTTCCGGCTCAGGCGCAGCGGCGGGAGCCGGCGCCGGCTCCGGTTCTCCCAGGTCCATGCCTTCCGGAAGAAATCCGGACACCAGCTTTTTCGCCAAATCTGTGGGCATCAGGTTCACAAACTTACTTTCCAGATTGTCCCCAATGCGCAAAAGAAATTCCACACAGATCATTACATCTTCGCCTGCGAAATATTTTTCCTTAAACTCATGCACATCTCTGACTTCTGAGGTCGCCGGCGTAGAGATATTGACTGTCTCTCCCAAAAACTCCGAAAGCGCAGTGGCCGAAGCGCCCATCATCTGATTCATGGCCTCACAGATGGCGCTCAGATTAATCTCATTCAGTTCAAATTCGTCGTCCGGGATCTCAAAGCCCATCATCATTTCCACGATGACTTTTACGTCCATCCGCTTCAGAAGCATAATGTTGCTGCCGCGCAGACCTTCCACATATGTGATTTCCACACCAATGGCAGGCTCCAAATCCTCGAACTCAAATTCATCTTTGGCAACCACCTTCACCTGAGGCGTTGTAATATCTGTCCGCGTACTCAGCATTGTGGAAAGCGCTGTCGCGGATGAGCCAAGACTGATGTTCAGTATTTCGCCTATGGCATCTATCTCTAATGTGCTAAACTCTTTAGAACTCATATGTTTTTACTCTCTTTCCGTGAATTTAGATAAAATGCCTCTTTACGCTTACTTAATTTCCAGAGCTTTCTGCGCCATTGTTTTCAGAGAATTATATGCCGTAATATTGGCTTCGTAAGACCTGGTAGCCGACATGCTGTCAACAGTCTCCTTAATCAAATCCACATTTGGCAAAGAAACATACCCATCCTCGTCCGCATCTGGATGATCCGGGTTGTAATTACGTTTGAATTCACTTTCATCTTCTATAATGCTCGCCACGCGGACGCCGCCCTTAGTCGTCTCATGGTTGTTGGCCGCTCTTAACAGCTCCTGTCGGAATGTATTATTCCCGATTTCCTCCAGAACAACCATCTTACGGCGGTAAGGACCCCCGCCCTCCGTCCTTGTGGTGTCTATGTTTGCAATGTTTTCCGAAGCCACATCCAACCTCATTCGCTGAGCGGTCAAAGCGGATGCGCTGATATTAAATGAACTTAGAAAAGACATGTACGCTCCTCCCTACTTAGGCGTCCACGATACTGGATACGGTCTTCAGGATGCGGTCCGGCTTAAATGGCTTCACAATGAAATCCTTTGCTCCTGACTTAATCGCCTCGATTACCATGCTCTCCTGTCCCATGGCGGAACACATTACCACTGTCGCGTTGGGGTCTTTGCCCTTGATCGCCTTTAACGCTTCCAGTCCGTCCATGTTGGGCATGGTGATATCCATGATTACCAGATCCGGCTGCACTTCGCTATAGGCCTCCACTGCCTGCACGCCGTCCGCCGCTTCGTACAAATCTGTGTAACCTGCTTTTGTTAACGTATCTTTTACCATCATTCTCATAAATGCCGCGTCATCCACTAATAATATTTTCGCCATTTTTTACACCTCTCTTGGTTGTTTTGGTTTATTATATCATAAAAGCACTGAATGCTTTATATTACTTCGGTTTCCATTTCTTCCAGAATTTCTTCCTTCTCTGGAAGGAGTTTTCGCAGTTTTTCTTCTTCTTCCTCGTCCGCGATCCGGTTTTCAATTCGGACGGCCATGTTCTTCTTATGCACGCCCAGTTTCCCGGTAAACCACGGCTGGTCTTCCACAAATATGGACACCTCGGATTCCTTGGGCTTATTCAGGTCGATGACGTCACCCACATGCAGATTGTACAAATCTTCCAGGCTGACTTCCACGACGCCCAGCTGAGCGTTGACGCGCAGCGCGGAATCCCGGATGCTGTTCATGATCGTCTCTCTCACGTTGGCGTCCTTCTGATCCTCGTCCAGATTCAGGTTCTTTCTGCGGTCGATAATATTGAATATGTCTGTGAGAAGATTTCCCGGAATGCATATGGTTATATTTCCCGAAAGTTCTCCCATCTGGACGGAAAGCGCAATAATGGCAACCGTCTCGTCCACGCTAATGTCCTGGAACATGCTGGGATCCTGCTCCACCCGTTCCAGCTCCGTATCCATCCGTATGTATCCGGACCATGCGTCCCGTATGGCGCGCACCAGATAACTCATGACCTTCTGATACAAAACATTTTCAATGGATGTATACACATATCCACTGTCGATGCTGTCGTCGTCTCCCGGTCCCCCCATCATCCGGTCTATCATGTTCACCATCAGCCGGGGACTGATATGCATAAGCATGGGCAGGTTCTTGGCCTGTTCCGGCAGCATGACCTTTACCAGCGTCATAATGTCGCTGTCCGTCAGCGCATTGCTGAACTCGTTGTACCGCTGCTCCTCCACATCCTGCACTTCCATGTCGCTGTTCATCCGAAACATGCTGTTCATCTGCGAAGCCGCGATCCTGGAATAATTTTCAAAGATATTGCGCAGCAGCTTCAGCTTCTCCGTCGTGAACTTCCTTGGACTGTAGAAATCATATTTCCTGTATTGTACTTCTTTTTTCTCTTCCTTCTCCTGGGGGCTTCCTGCGCTGTCGTCACCCCCTCCCTTCATAGAATTAAGAAGGGCGTCTATCTGGCTCTGTGATAATACTTCAGACATTTTTGCACTCCCTCATCCTCATCTTCGTCACTGTCCATATACCTGATTATAATACGCATCCAGGTTTTGTTCAACACTTCCGTTCCGTGTAATCAGAATTTCCACCCGACGGTTCTTCGCCCTTCCCTCTGGCGTGTCAAACGTGGCGATGGGGCGAAACTGTCCGAATCCGGAGCTTACCATCTTGGCCGGATCCAGATTGCTCACCTGCTGCAGATACGCCACAACCTCTGCGGAACGCTCTGCGGACAAAAGCCGGTCTGTATGCGCTTCGTTTGGGATGTTGGGAGACGCCTGGGATGTGTGGCCCAGCACCTGAATCTGCTCTATGGAATCCGCGGCTGAAGCCATCGCCTGCCCAAACGCTTCCAGAACCGGTTTTCCCTCATCTTTTAGAACTGAGCTGTCTCCGTCAAAAAACACCATATCCTGAAATGTGATGAAGGCAAAGCCTTCGCCGCTCTCCACGGACACGCTGTCGCTTAAACTTTGCTGCTGCACCAGTTCTTCTAAAGTATAGAACAGTTCGTCGAATGTGTCCAGCATCTCCGGTTTTTCCATATGCCCTTCCACATCGTCGTCCCCTTCCTTCAGATCACTGTCCGTGACGATCTGGGATACGGCGTCTGCGCCAGGGTTGAAGCTCTTTACTATAATTTCCCACTTCTGCTGATCCACAGAAGAAATGGAATACAGCAATACGAAGAAACACAGCAGCAGAGTCACCATGTCCCCATATGTATCCATCCAGTTTGCGCCGCCCTCACCCGAGGATTTTCTTTTTTTCATAGCCAATCACCTCGTCTTCGCTACCTGCATTGTTATTCCCCGCTTGAACTGCTGTCTGACTGCAGAAGCTCCAGCTGTTTCTTTGTATCCAAGAAGGATACCAGCCGTTCCTTCAGGTTCTTGGGGTTGTCCCCGGTCTGAATGCCCAGCACGCCTTCGATGATGATCTGCTTGTAGAGAATCTCCTCGTCGTTGCGGACCGCCAGCTTCTTGCCGATGGGCTGATAAATCAGGTTCGCCAGTATACAGCCGTAAAACGTGGTGATCAGGGCCACGGACATATCCTGGCCGATGGTGCTGCTCCCGCCGGAAGTCACATCCATGCCTTTAAGCATGTTGATCAGACCGATCAGCGTACCGATCATACCGAACGCCGGGGCGTAAGCCGCCGCTTTCATCCAGATTCCCGCGCACTCCTCATGACGGGCCGCCATATTTTCCACGGAGCCTTCCAGCATTTCCCGGACCTTCTCCGCCTCCATGGCGTCCACCACCAGCATAACCGCCTGCTTGAAGAAAGGATCTTCCAGAGCGTTGGCCTTCTCCTCCAGCGCCAGAAGCCCGTTCTTTCTGGCGATCTGCGCCATATCCACCAGCTGGTCAATCACCACCGCCGGATCGTACTTTTTGCCGCTGATCAGCATCCCGGTGTGGCGGATAAGGGATTTCAGGCTGCTTAAAGGATAACTGGCGATTACCGCCGCCAAACTTCCGCCGAACACAATCAAGATACTCTGCGGGTCCCAGAAATTGCCCAGGGAACCGAAACCGATTCCGAATACAATCAGAAAAGCGCCGAGCACCAATCCTAGAATACTTGTAATATCCATCTGTACGCCTCCATTACATCATTCACCTTCTCATCCTTTCCTGCATTTATGAACTGCCGCTTATTCCGAATGGCCGTCCACGCCGCGGATCTCCTGCTCAAATTCCCGAATCCGACCATTGTACTCAACGGTCTTTTGTATGATCTCCGCCACAGTTTCCTGCACCACATAATAGCGCCCTGTGTCCATAACCACCTTCGATTCCGGAATCTGCTCCACGCATTCAATGTGACAGCTATTAATGACAATCGGCTCGTTATTGATCTTCGTCAATTCAATCATGCAATACTGTCTCCTCCTTCATACAAAAAATCCTGCTGCCGACCAATCGCGCAAGGCCAGCAGCAAAATCCCAAGAAGCGCTGTAACACGCTTCCTGAGCAAACTTTTATTACCGTTTCATATTTACCAGTTCCTGGAGCATCTCATCGGTCACTGTGATGATCTTCGTGTTGGCCTGGAACCCTCTCTGGGTGGTGATCATTTCGGAAAATTCCTTTGCCAAGTCCACGTTGGGCATCTCCAGATAGCCGGAGAGGAAAGTTCCCAGGATGCCGTTGGATTCCGCAGCTTTACAATCGCCTACGTTATCGCCCATCTGGTAGTAATAACCAGATTCGCTCTCCAGGCCGTCCACGTTCTGCACGCTGGCCAAGGCAATCTTGCCAAGGGTAACTTTCTGCTCGGTGGTGTCTGTATAGCCTACCACGGTGCCGTCGCTCATAATTTTATAGTTCTTCAAAATCAATCTGCCGGTGCTTCCGACTTCCTTGTCACTAATATTCTCCAAACCCTGCGCCTCAGCCTCTGCTCTTGTCGGTATAACAATACGATTCATTTTCGTGGTATCATAAGTTACGTTATTGGTTTGTGGATCCACCTGCGGCTTATACCCGTAAATATAATTCTTATTATTGTCAACCAGATACCCCTGGTTATCCACGGCTAAAATTCCAACTCTGGACAGACGCAGACCGATCGGCGCATTTTTCAAATCGTCATTAGGTCCAGTCGGAATTGTATCATCCCCAGCTCCCGGTGAAGAACTCACAATCAAAAAGCCGGTTCCGTCAATCATTGTATCCAGCTCACGGCCCGTCTGATAGGGTGTGCTCTTGCTGAAATCACGGCTGATGGAAGACATCTGCACGCCGTAACCTACCTGGGAGGCGTTGTTACCGCCCTGGCCGCCAGCCAGCTCTGTCTGACCGCCGGTGGAATTGGTATTGTTGGTGTACAGGGAATCCATGAAGTTGGCGGAAGCCGCCTTGAATCCCCATGTATTTACATTGGCAATGTTATTGCCGATTACATCCAATTTGGACTGATGTGTACGTAAACCTGCAACTCCTGCAAACATTGATCTGACCATATCTGATACTTCCTTTCTAATGTCAAAAACGAATCTTTTATGTTTTCTGTATTCTCGCGCCGCCGCCCCTGCCATTCGGGCAGAAGGCCAAGCCTCCGTTATGGTCCGGCTATACCAGCACGGCGCTGTCTATGTTTGTAAATATATTCTCACGCATTTCTGAACCGGACATAGACGTAATCACTGTTTTGTTGGGCACATTCACGATGAACGCCGCCTGGGAGCTGATGATCACCACGTCTTTGGCGCCTTTCTCCCGTGCCTTGTCTACTGCCTGGTTGATGCTGTCAAGGAGGGTATCCGTCACCTGTATGCCCCTTTGTTCCACCCGCTGCGCCGCATGCTTGGAAAAATGCACGCCTTCCTGCTGGCCTATTTCTTCCTGCAAAAGCTGCCGGAAGCTGCCTGCCGCTTCGCTTTGCATGTGCTGCAGCTGTAACTGCCGGACATTGGTTGTTGTCCCGGAAACCTGATTTACCTTCTCTAACATATCTGTCACCACTTTCTCACATCATCCCTTATGTTTCACCAGCGGCATTTCTTTTCCATCCATTCGTCCAAGCCATCCCTGGCCTGCATTCATCAGACTTTATCCGTTTTATCCGTCTGTTCTTCCTTCTGCTCACCGTCACTGCCGTCGCCTTTGTCCTCTTCCTTGTTGTCTTCCTCCGGCACATCCCCGATTGTCATCACCTGTGACAGCGCGTAACGCTTGCCGTCCACATAGACCATGGGCGAGCCTTCATAAAGGCTTATGCCGTCCACCTTGCCGGTGATTTTTTCCCCGGTGGGCTTACCGTCTTTATCCACTACGGATACCGTGACTTCTTTGCCCATCATGCCGGTGGCGTAACTGGTAAGATTCACCGTGAGCACATCGTTCATAGAACCGGTCATGAGTGACATGGCGTCTACCATAGAATTGGTGGCCGTCATGCTGGACATCTGCGTCAGCGTGGACATCATCTCTGTGTTGGACATCGGATTTGTCATATCCTGGTACTGAAGCTGTGCCGCAAGCAGTTTCAGGAAATCCGTGGAAGTCAGCTGCTTGGATGGCGCCGACACGGTATAACTTGGGTTATAGCTGTAATCGGTATCCTTTGAATCGGGCACCTTATCCAGATGATCCGGATTATAAGTATGATCCGTGTTATTTCTGGTTACTCCTGAGACTCCATCTACTGGCATATCAATCCTCCCTTATATCAATCCCAATCTTAACTGCTGCAGGAAATCTGGATGATCCTCCTTTTGGGCCTGCCTTTTCTCCTGCTGCTCCTCCTGCTGCCGCTGGCGGGAATTCTCCTGGTTATTGTACTGTTCCAGGTAATTGTCCTCCCCGTGCTCCACAACAACCGTGGTTGGGGCCCCTAAGTTCTCCTCCATAATCTGGGCGATGTTCTTCGCTCCGGCTGAAAGCATTTCCATGGTTCTCTCATTGGTACACACGATGGAAATACTGACTTTCTCCAGCGTGCATACCACTTTAATGGCCAGTTTTCCCAGATTCTCTGGATGAATCTGAATCTCAAATTCCTGATTGGCCATGACGACTTTCGCCTTTAACTGGTCCATCAGCTGATTCATCAGTTCCTGGGGACTCTCCGCCTGGATATGCGCCATGGGCTGCGCCTCCATTCCCTGCTGGGCCTGGATTCCGAACGCCTCCTGCCGAAAAACTGTTTCCGCGGCGTAGGTCTGTGCATGGAATCCCTCCATGTCCTCGCCCGCGCTTATGCTCTCTCCCTGTTTTTCCTGGGTCCCGGTCTGCTGCGGCATCTTCACGGCTGTTTCCTGTCTCTGGAAATGAACCGCCTCTTTGCCCGTCTTTGCCTCCGACGCTTCGTGATTCTGAAGCTTTTTGGCCTGCTGTGACGACTGAACGCCGTTTGACGTCTGACTGAAAACCACCGCTTCGTCGCCTGGCGTCTCCTGGGCTATCCCGAGGTTCTCTGTGCCTGCCTGCATGGGAGCAATTTCCTCTGGAATCAGTTCCGTCTGCGCCTCACCCGCCAACACGTCCACGGCCAACGTCTGTGCGCCACCCGTCTTTGGCTGCGCCTGCGTCCACGCGTTCTGCGCCGGCGTAATTACCTGCAGATTCTCCAGATTGCCGTTTGTTAGAGCCAGAAATGAAAGCGCCTGACCTTCTGCGTCTGCGTCGGCGTCGGCCTCTTCCTTCTTCCCGGAGCTGTCCGGCTTTTTCACTGTACTGTCCTGTACGTCCTGGTTCTGCGACTCATCGGCCTTATCTTTGACCTCTGTCGCGGCCGGCTGGTCTTCATCCGCCTTTTTGGACGCCGCGTCCTTCGCCACGTCTTTTCCCGATGAATTTTCCAGCAAATCGCGGAAATCATTGTCTTTTTTTCCTGTTTTGCCAGGTCTTGCGGACGACTGCGTTTGTGCCTGCTGGATCATCTTGTCCGGCACGTTCAACTGCAGCATCATATTCTGCATAATACAGCGATACCTCCTTTCCTAATTAAATATATGAAATAGAATCTATGGTAAACTGCCCGAACGGACAGATTCACCCCATTTTATGCGTTCTGCTCCTGTAAAGATTTGCTGCGCACGTTGGAAACAAATTCTTCTATGAATATCTCCTCGTTTTTTTGTGCCTGATATTCATACTGCGCCAGTTTTTTTTCCTTCAGAAGCTCGATGGAAGCTGTCTCTGTCTTAGCCGCCACCACCTGCTTTCTCTTCTCTTCCTTTCGCTCCTCTAACTGGGACAGGGCTTCCTTTTCCAGCTTTTCGCGAACGCGAAGATTATACAGATATTTCTCATAAGTTCCCATTTCCAGGACCGTCATGCCTCTCTGGCGCTTCTCATGCAGTTCGGCGGCCCAGCTTCTGTCCTGATTCTGCAGGTCGTCAATTCGCTTTTCAGCCTTCACAATGTCACTGATGATCTGTGCCTGCTCGTTGCGCAAATTGTCCAAAACCTGCTGCTTATAGTTTAACACAGTATGAAGGGGAAAGTAAAACTTTTTCATTCTTTTTCACCTTATTTTTAATCCAATATTTTATGCATATGCTGAATAATCTCTTCATATGTGAAACTTTCGTCGGTTTGCTGCTTTAAAAAACTGTTTATTTGATCGATTTTCTGTATGGCCCAATCCAGTTTGGGATTGGTTCCCGATTTATAAGCGCCGATGGCAATCAAATCCTCGTTTTTCGAGTACAGGCTTAAAATGTCCCGCACTTTGGCCGCCAGGCCTTTGTGTTCGGGGGATATAATGCTGCTCATCAGACGGGATATGCTGGCGTTCACGTCGATGGCCGGAAAATGGTTCTCATTGGCCAGCCTTCGGCTCAGCACAATATGACCGTCCAGGATGCCCCGCACCGTGTCGGCGATGGGCTCGTTGGTATCATCCCCTTCCACCAGCACTGTATAGACCCCTGTGATGGACCCTTTTTCAAAGTTGCCGCTGCGCTCCAATAGCTTGGGAAACTCCGCGTAAATGGAAGGCGTATAGCCTCTGGCCACCGGCGGCTCTCCGATGGCCAGGCCAATCTCCCTCTGCGCCATGGCGAAGCGGGTCAGGGAGTCCATCATCAGCAGCACGTCTTTTCCCTGGTCTTTAAAATACTCCGCAATGGTGGTGGCCACCAGCGGGCATTTCATCCGCAACATGGCCGGCTGGTCGGAGGTCGCCACTACCAGCACCGATTTCTTAAGCCCTTCCGGCCCCAGATCCTTTTCGGCAAACTCCAGCACCTCACGGCCACGCTCTCCCACCAGCGCAATCACGTTGATGTCCGCTTTTACGTTTTTGGCGATCATGCCAAGCAGGGTGCTTTTGCCCACGCCGCTGCCGGCAAAGATGCCAATACGCTGGCCTTTGCCGATGGTGTTTAACCCGTCGATGGCTTTTACGCCAAAATGCAGCCGGTCTGTGATCAGCGGGCGGTCCATGGGGTTGATAAATGTGTTTTCCACGTAGTAATACCGCTGGGAATGAAAAGGGCCTTTATTGTCCATGGGCCGTCCCATGGCGTCGATGATCCGCCCCCGCAGGAATTCGCCCACGGGAATCTTCAGCCTTTTTTTTGTGTTTCGCACAAAGCTTCCAATGGCGATGCCACTCATGTTTTCATAAGCCATGATCTGGATCTTGTCGTTTTTAAATCCGACCACTTCCACCGGAATCTGCTGGTTCCGGTCTTCGTCGTAAATCATGGCAATGTCCCCGATGCTGGCGTTTCCGCCGGAAGCCTCGATGGACATGCCCACCACATTTTCCACTTTTCCGATATGGCTCACGGTATCCCCGCTGGCGATCATCCCTGGCAATTCACTGAACAAGCCTATCCCTCCATCTACAGTCGAGCGTTATTCAATATATCTTTAATGTTTTCCATCTGCGTGTTGACGCTGGCGTCCACGATCTCGTCCGGCAGCTCAATGATGCACGTGCCCGGATCTTCGTTTTCCATGGCCACGATCTTCAGATTGTCCGTGAGGTGCGCCATTTCCTTAAAAAGCTGCATGTCGCCCCGCACGAGCATCTCCGAATCCTGCTTGGATATGTAAATTTTGGCCCACTGGGTCTTCTTGATCTTGTCGGTGGCCGCCACGATCATCCTTTTGATCACCTCTCCGCTGGAACGCAGACTGGTCTGGATAATCTTTTCCGACACCGCCAGACAGATCCTCTTTAAGTCATCTAAGTACTGTTCCAGGACTTTTTCTTTTTCTTCGGTCACCGAATCGATGATCTGGCGCATTTGATTCCGCTGTTCGTCCAGCTCCTCTTCCATCTTCTGCGTCATCTCCTGATAGGCTTCCTGATGTCCCTGGTCGTGGCCGCTTCGATACCCTTCCTCGTACCCTTGCTTTCGCCCCTCTTCCTGGGCTTCCCGGGCCTTCACTTCCGCCTCGTAGGCGATTTCCCCGGCTTTCGCGCGGGCCGTCTCCAGGATCTCTTCCGCCTGGCGCATGGCCTCTTCTAATTTTATTTCATACTCGGTTTTCTCTGGCGGCTCCTCGGGGATCTCCTCCTCCTCTTCTTCCGCCAAAGGCTCTTCCAGCAGAATCTTCTCTCCAAAGTCCGCCTCGAACTCAAAAGGGCGTATCTCGATCTCCTCGCCGCTCTTAATTACACGGTAATTAAGCAATGATATCATCCTTTCCACTCTTGGCAATGACAATCTCGCCAGCTTCTTCTAACTGACGAATCTGGTTGACGATTCTCTGCTGCGCTTCTTCTACGTCTTTCAGACGCACGTTCACGGTAATCTCCAAATCGGAGCGGACGCTCTCAGCCATACGCGTGGACATATTTGCAAAGAACAAGCTGGCCAACTCTTCGTTGGCGTTCTTCAATGCGTACACCAGATCCCGCATATCGCAGTCCCGGATGAAACGCTGGATGGAACGATCGTCCATGGTAAGTATGTCTTCGAACACGAACATCTTCTTGCGGATATCTTCGGCCAGCTGCGCGTCTTCCCGGCCCAGCTCTTCAAATATGTATTTCTCATTGCTTCGGTCAATGTTATTCATTACCTCGGCGATGTAGTCAATGCCTCCAATGGTCGTGTAATCCGTCGTGAGGATATTGGCGAACCGTTTCTTCAGCTCCGCCTCCACCACTTTGATGGCGTCCGGTGAAGCCCGGTCCATTCTGGCGATGCTTTCCACCACCTGGATACGCTTCTCCTTGGGAAGCTCCTCGATCACCTGCGCCGTCTGGCTGGCGTCCGCGTAGGACAGCACGAGAGCAATGGTCTGCGGACGCTCATGCTGCAGCACCGACAGGATGTTCTTGCTGTCTGTCTTGCGGATAAAATCGAAGGGACTGGCTTTCATAAACTTGTTCAGCTTCTCCAGAAGCTTCGCCGCCGTGCTCTCCCCAAAGGCTTTTTCCAATACCGTACGGGCGTATTCGATGCCGCCGTCGGTGACTACTTTCTGTGTCAAGCAAATTTTATAAAATTCATCCAGCACCGCTGTGGTCTGCTCGGTGGTCAGGTGACCCAGTTTGGCCACCTCCACCGTCAGGTTCTCGATCTCTTCCTCGGTCAGAAACTTATAGATCTCTGAGGCCTGATCCACGCCCATGGAAACCACCACGGCCGCCGCCTTCTGTTCCGGCGTTAAATCAACCTCAACCATCTCTTCTGCCATCCATCTCACCTCCATTCAGCCAATTACGCAGCATTTGGGCTGCAATTTCCGGACTCTGCTCGGCAAAATCCCGGATCTGCTGCCGCAGCTCCATGCCTCTTTCGCTCTGTGCGTCCAGTATGCCTGCGCCCAGCAGATCTTCCGGCTCTTCTTCGGCGGCTTCTTCCTCGCCCTGTTCGCCCTGCGCCTGCTCCAAAGCGTCCAGCAGGCTGGCCATCTGCTGTTCCTGCTCGACCGCCGCCGCCTGCGCCGCCTGCATTTTCTTCCTGCGCTTGCTCAATACCACCGCAAGGATAATGCCTGTGGCCACCAGCAGCAGAACCAGCACAATTCCCAACACAATCCAGGTGCTCCTTCTGGCGAAAATTCCGCCGGAAGACGCTGTTTGCGTGTCATCCTGGGATTCAAAGAACGGAGCCGCCAGCACGGCCACCTTTTCGTCCTGATCCATCAGCTCGATGCCCGCCGCGTTGCCAATGATGGACTTTAAGTCGTCCTCGTCGATGTCGCCTAAGTCTTCCCCATTGACCGTCACCGCCACTGTCATATCCTCAATGGCGCCCGCCGGCACCTGGCCCTGCTCTTTGATCTGATCCACCAGATATTCCCGGTCATACTGCTGATTGGCGTACCGGGTATCGTCATCGTCGCCTTCTGTATTATATTCCGGAACGTCCGCGTTTGTTTCCGTTCCGGCCACCCCGCCGGCCGTATCGCCGTCCTGGGTTGACTCCCGGGAACCGCTTTCCTTGGAAATGATCCCCGACTTGTCGTTCTGGTCTCTTTTCTCCGGCGTGGCATAATTGGTGGTTTCCCGCACCAGCGTTTCCATATTTACCCGCGCTTTCGCAGACACCCGCACGTTGCTGGCGCCAAAAATAGGAGTCAGCACATTGAGCACCTTCTGGCTCACCTGCTTCTCCACAATCTGCGCGATCTCTTCGCTCTCCTGCGAGTCGATGCCGGAGCTTTTCTCTTCATCCACGGACACTTCCAGCCCGTTGCCGTCAAAAACCGCCACATTCTCAATGGTCATTCCCGGAATCGCTTTGGAAACCAGGTTCTGCACCGCCGCCGCCTGCTCCTCTGTGGGCGAGCCGTTGTCCTTCATCATCATGACCACCGAAGCGCTGGCCTCCTGCTTCTGGGAATCGTCCAGCGCGTATTTCTGCTGCTCGCCCAGCGCAATGGTGACCTTCGCGTCTTTTACGTTGTCAAATAAAGAAATCGTGGCCCCGATCCGATCCTGCAGCTCGTAGATCTTATACGTCTGCTTATCGGAATCCGTGGTCATCATCGTAGCGTTATTTCTGAATATATCGTATGTAAATCCGCTCTTCGGATACCCCTGGGAGGCCAGGCTGGCCTTCACCTGATCCACATTGGCCTCCGGCACAGAGATCGTGCCCTGGCCATCGTATTTGTAATCAATGGCCGAGTCCTGCAAAAGCCCGATGATCTGCTGGGCTTCGTCTGTATTCAGCTCGGAATATAAGATCTCATACTCTTTCCGGTTCAGCGCAAGCGCGAGAATCACCGCTGCCGCTATGAGAACAACAAGACCGACCCCGATCAGGATCTTGGTCTTCCTTCCCAGCTTCAAAAAAAACTCTTTAAATTGACCTAGCTTCTCTTTCATGTTCAACCGTTCTTTCTACTATAAATTATGTTTACAGTCCGCCACGCGCCGAATTATACATTGATATTCATAATCTGCGTATAAGCTTCCTGCGCCCGGTTTCGCAGCTGAACCAGCATCGTCACGGCCAGCTGCGCTTCTGCGGCGGCGGTGGTTGCCACGGCGGGATTGTCCAGCTGACCGGTGGTCAGAAGATATTCCGCCTGGTTATGCTTCTTGTCCGTGGTCTTC
>CAOJVE010000061.1 GCA_948444865.1 uncultured Lachnospiraceae bacterium | reverse complement strand
CGGCATATAGATCATATTAAAATACGAAAGCATTTCTTCGCCCTGACTGGCGTCCATGGCGTATTTGGCCACGCTGTTTAAGTAGACCATCAGAAAGGAATTGACAAAAAGCGGCAGGCACTCCCAGAACAGTTTCCGAAGCGCGGCGCCGTCCCAGGCGATTTTAAGCTCCGCGAACGCGCCCACCAGGTTTTTGTCGAAGGCCAGCAGACTGCCGATATAGACCAGGCACATAAACGACAGCGCGGACGACAGCTTTCCGAATAAAAGCAGATGCGCGCCAAAGGCGGCCAGAAACAAAGCCGTCTCATAAAAAATGCACTTTCCCGTCACGTCGTAGCGGTCCTTTTGCTGGTAAAGCCCTTCCATCACGTCGGCTATGGCCTCCGCCACTTTAAAGATCAGAATCCAGAAAAAAGCCGTCCGCTTTTCGCCCTGGTAGCCGCCCAGAATCATCCACAGCGCCCCCGCGATCGCCATGACCGCGCAGGTGACGATGCGGAAGCTGAAATACTGACTGAACGAAAATTTCTCCATCACATCGGAGGCCTGGTACGTCCGCACGTTGAAATAGCCGATGGTCAAAAGCTGCTGCCCCGCCGCCATCACAAGGGTGAAAATCCCCGCTTCATAGGGTCCGCTGACCCGGGACAAAAGCCAGAACATGAGAAACGTGCTGGCGGAATACGCAGTCCCGGATAAAACCGTCCAGAAATAAGCGCTGCCCGGCGAACACGAACTTCTCTTTCCCAGGAAAAACCTTCTAACCGTCTGTTTCATGGAATTTTAACCTGCCTGAATAGTGGTTGACCCGCTGCTCTTCGGGGGGCAGCGTCATATAATCCCCGTAAGAATTCTGCAGGGCCATGTGATTGTGGTGCAGAAGCTTCACCGTGAGGCCCTCGAACTGCCCTTCCTGCAGCGGAAAAATGTCCGAAAGCCGCAGCAGATATTTCTCCGGGTAAATGTCATAGAGAAGCGTCACCAGATCCCCCTGTCCCCGAAAGCGCAGGGACGCCCGGCCTATCCGGCGCAGAATCAAACTCATGGGCATGGCCTTTAACAAAACATGCATCACCCGGCAGACGCACCGCACCGCCCGCGCCTTCCAGCCGTCCCCGGGAATCATCGGGCAGCGCAGATTTTTCATAATATAGATCTGATACCAGAAGCGCACCTCCCGATACTGGCGCTTCCGTTTCCCGGCGTCCTTAGGCACATGGTCAAAGGGAAAAATATCTATGCGGATGCCGTGCCAGTAGCCCCACAAGCTTTCCTGTTCCGTCACGTGCAGCGTGTCCGCCGCCGACATCATGGTAAACATGCCCGGGCAGTTTTTCTGGATAAATCCGCTGGACAGCACGAACTTATCTCCCAGCTCCCCCGGCGCCACCTGCAAAAACCGCTCGTAATCTTCCCGCAGCATCCCCACGTCAATGTCGTCGTCCCAGGGTATGAAGCCCTGGTGACGAACCGCGCCCAGCGCCGTGCCCCAGTGGCAAAAATAATCCAGCCCGTATTTCTCACAGATCCTTATAAATTCCTTCAGCACAGAAAGGGAGGTCTGCTGCACCCGCTGAAGGTCTCCCGGTTGGTATTCCATCTTTTATCCCCTCCTACTCTGTTTCCGCGGTTTCTTCTCTGGCCGCGTCCGCCTTCTCTTCCGGGGGCCCCGCCGGGGCTTTTTCATCCAAAGGCGTCTGCGCATACGGGCCAAAATCCAGCCGGTACGGCGGGTGGTTGTGCCGTTTTTCCACCGGCGGCAGCGTCATATAATCCCCATACCTGCGCTTTAAGTAAGCCTCCACCTTCCCCGGAAACGGAATCGTAAGCCCGGAAAACTCCCGGTCCCTAGTGGGAAAGATATGCTTCTTATACACAATGCTGGTAAACGGCGTGGGGTCAAAATAAAAGGCCGCCCGTTTGGTCTTCACATGACGGTATTTCACCGCGACCCGCTTGGCCTTTCGGTACCAGAAGGAAGGCCCCAGATGCAGCGCTTTTAACGCCTTATGGCCAATCCCGCACAGGAAATAGGTCAGCTTCGCCTTCCAGCCGCCATAGTACAGAACCGGCCGGTCGATGCCAGAGAGAACCATCATTTTCCCGTAAAACCACGCCGCCCAGGCCTGCCGCTTCATGGCCCGGTTGTCATCGGGAATGTTATCGAAGCAGTAGATGTCCAGGAAAATCCCCAGCTCGCAGTCCAGATCCCGGAAGCACTCCTCCTGAAAACGGGTGCCCCGCAAGACCCACCGGGTGGAGGGAAAAGGCACGCGCGGATCTGTCTCTGCGTTGACCACGCAGTATTTGTCCGTCTTCCAGCGGGCCGCCGCTTTGAGAAAACGGTCGTAGTCTCTGCGCAGCATTCCCACATCCACATCGTCGTCCCAGGGAATGAAGCCCTGGTGGCGAACCGCGCCGATGGCCGTGCCGCCGCACCCGAAATACCGGATGTTGTTTTCTTTGCACAGCCGGTCAAATTCCTTTAAAAGCTTTAGCTCCAGCCGCTGGAGCCGCCGCAGGGTTTCTTCATCGTACTCTTTATACGCCATATTCTTTTACCCTTTCCAAATTTATCTACTATTCTACTACTTCGCGCAAAGAAAATAAACCCCCATTTCCAGGAGGAATTGGAGGTTTATTTTTATGATCACTTTTTAAAACGGCTCACCTTGTACCCCGGCGCCACTTGGCTCCATTTCTGGATGCCCAGATACTGCCTGCAGGCTTTTGTTTTTTCCTCGCACTGGGGCGTGTCCATGTATTTGAACACATTGTAGGCGGTCTTTTTCTTGCCCATGTTCACGGTCCAGAGGCCCATGTAAAGATTGTCGCTCTGGATTTCCGCCTCTGCGTCCGCCTGGCTGCGGAAGATAATACAGTCAATCATATCGTTAAATTCCGCCTTATAGAATGCATAGGCGATGGCCGCCGCCTGTTTTTGCTGCCCTTTTGTCCCGTGGGAGCTGAAGCCCTGCTCGGTGAGCATGATCCGGGTCTTGGAACCGTACTTGGATTTCACATATTTTGTCAGATACTGGATGTTTTTCATGGTGATGTACGGTGAGTTCGCGCTGTTTTTCACCTGCTGGGGCGAGTTGTTCCAGAAGTCCGAGCCTGTCAGCGGAATGGGGTACGCGTGGTAGGCAATGGTGAAATTCGGACTTCCGTATGTTTTCAGCCGGGCCGCGAATTGATCCAAAAACGACTTGGAGCTGTGCAGCCTCCCGGGCGCGTTCACATTCCAGCTGTGGTCCAGACAAATGCTGACCCGGGAATTTTTGCTCCTGCTTTTCACCGCCATGTACACCACCTGGAAGGTGTCCGCATACTGGTTAGCGTTGTTCTGCAGGGAGGATGAACCTGTGTAATGCCACTGGTCAAAGGCATTGACCTCGTTGCCGATGATATAGTTGTCGATAAATCCCCGGCCTGCGCTGCCGTCGAACCACTCCGCCATACAGCTGAACAGCGCCGCGTATTTATCCCTTGCCGCCTGTGTGCTCACATTCCAGGCGTAATAATTATGCGCTCCTTGGGCGCGGGCCGCCGGGTGAATCAGATCCGTCTGGCTGGCGTCCCACGGCAGCAGAAATTCCACGGAAACATTCATGCCGCACGCCTGAAGCTGGGAATAAAGTCCCGCCAGCGCCTCAAAACGATCCCGGTTGAAATAATAGGTCTTGCCTTTGTATTTGTATTCCAGCCGCCGCCCCGTAGTCTTCATCAAGTCTGTGATATACTCATTGAACAGACAGTAATTGACTCCCAAACTCTGCGCGTCCGGCAGGCTCGGCCCAAACTGCAGGCCTTTTTTGGATTTTCCCTTGGTAAAAGCGCGTGTGACGCCGGCAATCATTTCCGGATTGGAAATGTATTTGGCCGCGCTGATGGCTTTGTATTTTCCTTTCGCCTTCACCGCCACCTGGAACTTGGACTGCAGCTTGTTCCTTGCGTTGTCATAATTCAGCGGGAAGGCGAATGCCACCGATGCTTCTTTGTACGCCTTCGCCACCGGTTTGGTCAGCTTTTTGTTTCCCGTGTTCAGGGCGAAAAGGTAGTAGTAGCCGTCCTGGCTTTTCACCTGTTTGGGAACGCTGGCTTTCACCTGCACCTGGGTTTTGTCGCTTAAAATCTTGCAGCTTTTGATGGTAGCTGAATTGGATTTGGCCGCCACCTCGGTGACTCCTTTTGTGATTTTGCGGCTTTTTACATTGCTGTAATCCCCATAAACCCGCTGGCCGGAAACTTTTTTGTAGGCCCGCGCTTTCACGTATTTTGTCTGGCCCTTTTTCATGCCGCCTACGCTTTTGCTCAGGGCCGTCGTCTCTATAACCCGTTTGTTTTTGGTAAAAGCCTTGTTGTCGGCCAGAAGGATTTCGTAGCCCTGAGCCTGCGCCGCTTTTTTCCAGCTTATCTGAATATAGCCGATTTTATTGTTGGTCACGGTCGAAAGGCTCACCTTGGCCGGACGCTCCTTGGCCTTGGCGCCGGGCGTCTGCGCGGCCCTGGCTTCCTTTGCCGCCGGCTCCTCTTTTACAGTCTCCTCCACAGGCGCTTCGTCTTCGGATACGGTTTCTGTTTTTTCTTTCGGCTGCGCGTTTTCTGACGCCTGATTTTCCGAAACCTGGTTTTCCGATAACGCATCCTTTGAAACCGCTTCCGGCTCTTCTTCCGGCGCGCCGCCGCGCTCCAGGTCAACGGCGACTTCCATTTTCCAGGACTCGCCGTCTGGCGCCTGGCCGGACGCGTCGTATACGTAAGCAAGCGGTTCCTGCCCGGCTTCCTGGGGCAGCTGCAAAAGACCGTCGCCGCTCCACTCCCCCTGGGAAACTTCCAGAATCTGGCTATAATCCATGTCCGGCAGAGCCGAAAAATCCACGATTCCATCCGCATCCGCCGCCAGGGAAACCCGGTTGCCTGCGCCGACAAACGCTTCCAGCTTATGAAGCCTGGACAGATCCGCCGCCGCGATGGCGTTATCGCTGCAGTCCAGCGTCCGCAGATTCGCAAAATAAGAAACGCCCTGCAGGGAGGCGATCCCCTGGCCCGCCAGGGAAAGCTCCGTCACCTGCTCCGCCTCCGCGCCGCTTAAAAATCCGTCGCCGTCCGCGTCGATGCGCGCCGCCACATAATCCCGAAATCCCGCATCCGGGAACGCCTCCTCCAAAGGCACGGCTTCCCACTCCGGGCTTCTTTGCGTCTCCTCTGTCACAAGAGCATTTTCCGCAAATACAGGCGCGGCCCCGGACAGAGACAGGCAGGCCGCCACGCACAGGGCCATGCCTTTTTTGAAACATCCTTTTCCAATTCTTTTTCTCTTCATGCCTTCCTCCTTTTTGGATACTATTGAACCGTCACCTGGCACTTCACCTGTTTTTTGCCAGATTTTACAGTTATCGTTGCTTTTCCTTTTTTCCTGGCCGTAATCTTTCCCTTCGCCGTGATGGACGCGACCTTCCCATTCGAGGTCTTATACGTCGTCTTCTGGGTGTGGACACGGCTGGCGAAAGCCTGGGCCGCAGCGTCTTAGCGGCTCCTTTTTTCAGCGTCAGCTTTTTGGGAACGCCGCTGATTTTCTTTGTGGCCACTGCCGCTTTTTTGACCGTCACGCTTATCGTTTTCTTCAGACCGCTGGCAAGGGTAATGGTAATTGACGCTTTGCCCGTTTTCTTCATGGCTGTGACTTTGCCGCCGGGTTTTACGGACACAATCTTCGGAGCGCTGGACTTCCAGGAAGCCACTGAGTCGCCCGCCGCCAGATTCGTCACCTTCAGCTTCGCAGACTGACCTGTTTTTAAGGAAAGGGACTTCACGCTCAGCTTGACAGTCGGCGTTAAATTTTTGCCGACGGTGCGCGTCTGCGTCTTAAGGCAGCCGGCGCAGACCCGCTGTTCTTTCCTCGGCGCAAATACAGTGGCTTTTTGCTTCACCGTCCATTTTCCGAATGTATGCACATGCACTTTTTCCGGGTCCAGCTCCTTGGCCTCCGAAATCTTGATCTCACCCAGGTCGGCCTTTTTGTTCCCGTTGTCCAAGGAAACTTGGATCAGTGCCGACGGATTTTTTGCTTCCGCCCCGGCGGTTTTGCCGTCCTTGATGAAAAACTGGACTTCGTTTTGCTTGATTACGCCGCTGAAGCTGGCCGCCACAAATTCTTTCCCGTCAGCTGCGTTGCCCTGCAGGATGACCTTTCCGTTGGCGCCTTTTTCAGAGTCGATCGCGCAGGTCACGTCCCGGGGATTTACCGTAATCGTGCTGGCGTTGTCGGTGGACGCGTACAGGTACTGGGATTTCCCCGCCAGAAGAAGCTCGGTTCCATTGGCGTCGCAGGTGAATGGCTTTTCCGAGAAGTTTGCGTTAATGGAATTCAGCTTCCCGTCTTTCACGCCGACATCGAGAATTTCCACCGCGTCGCCCACGTAAGTGATCGCGCCATTTTCAACCTTCAGCCATGGCTGGCCGTCGGCGCCTTTTACGCTACAGCTCATCAGCTTGTCGATGACCGTATTCTTAATATTGGCCGTAACCGTGTCGTTGGGCCACAGGGATAAATATCCGGTGAAAAAATTATCCGGCAGCTTACTTACGTCGTAGAACTTAATGGATTCCACCTCAAATCCAAAATAATAGTGGCTGCTTTGGGCGGATACATTGCCGCCGTCTATTTCACTTAACTCCCATTCCCCTGTAACCGTATTTACCCACAAGTAAGACTTTCGGACTGTATATACGCCTCCGGGCAAATTCAAATGTTCCGCCCCTACATGTTTCGTTATGTATGGCGTATTGGGGTCATACACCGGAATCCGATACCAGTCGGCGGTCCTGCCAAAGCCCTGGTAGGTCGTGTCCAGCGCAATCGCATGCATATATCCTGAAAAATTAGAAAGCGTTATGACCAGCGGCGTCCGGTTACGATTCTGCGCATATTGAATCAGCCCCTCATAATGCGTATCCATAGAAAACATCTGTGTCGCCCCAAATTCCCGCGACGACTGGGATATATGCGCCCGGTCAATTAAATTCAAAAGACTGGCATTCCCATGAATCGTATAGTATTCTTGTTTCCCATGACCGTCCAGATTCCTTTTCTGGTTGTATCCATAGGCGTTGAGCCCGTCTCCGGTTTTGCTGAAATATTTGGACAAATTGACTTTCCCACAGTAATTGGCGACCGCCAGAAGCGACAGTCCGAAACACCGCCCATCACTGGAGTCTTTCCACCATATGCTCTGGGGCAGGTTTGTTACCCCCTCTCCCAATGTATACAGGCTGGAGGAGGTCGTCACATCATAGACATCGTAATACAAAGTCGCCGGTATAAGCTTACTGCCGCCGTAAAAATCTGAATTGTTCACAAAACACCAGCCATCCCGGCCCGCGCTAAAGCCAGCCACCGTCCTGTCCGCCAAATCAAGCGGCGCGTACTTCAGATTATTTTCCAGCGCAAAATTCTCCACGCAGAAATCATTTTTGTCGTCAAAGCCAGACAACATCGTTGGGCTGGCAAACGCGCCCGCTCCGATGGATTTCACGTCTTCATGAATGACGGCCCGCTCCAGAGCGCCACAGCCCGCGAACGCCTCTTTGCCAATCTGCGTAACCCCGTCTGGAACATATACCCTCTTTAACGAAACACAGTTTTTGAAAGCTCCATCCTTGATCTCCTTCAGATTCTTCTTCTGGGGAAAAACAATCTCACTTAATGCGCTGCAATCCTTGAAGCACTCCACGCCGATGTCCGTCAGACTGTCCGGAAATTCTAATTTTTCCAGGGATGTGCAGCCGCAGAACGCCCGCTCGCCTGTGGACTGCTGAAACTTAGGCCACTGGATTTCCGTCAGAGCTTTGCAGCCGTAGAACGCCTCTTTTCCGATTTCCAGGGAGGAAGCCATGCTCATGTCCACGCTTTGTATCCGGCTGGCGTAGCCGAACGCCTGCTGGCCGATTCGTTTTACGGAGTCGCGAAGGGTGACTTTCTTCAGTGAGCCCCAGCTTTCAAACGCTTTTATTCCCACGTTTTCAATGCCGTTTCCAATGTCGACTCCCATCACCGAACTGCGCTTTTTATACCAGGGCACATCCGTTTCGTTGTCTTCCATCTCTCCCGCGCCGTCCAGCAGCAGCGTGCCGTTATCCCGGATTTGCCAGCGTATGTAATCCAAGTCGCCTCCGTATTGACTGCCATCCAGGACCCACTTTTCCCGGGGACAGTACACGACGGCCTTCACGCCTAAAAACGAGCCGTATTCAATTTTCCCCGGCTTTGCGCCCTGGAACCAGACCCGTTTCAGATTGCCGCAGTCCACAAAGGCGTGTTTCCCAATCTTCTCCACTTCGTCTTCGATGACGATCTTACGGATGGAGCCGCGATCCTCATACCAGGGCGCGTCCTCGGCCGTCTCGAACTCCTGCGCTTCCTCGCTCCACGCCTTGATGGTCAGCGCGCCCGCCGCCAGCTCCCACTCGATCCCGTCCGGCAGCCATTCAATGGTTTCGGCGCCAAAGGGCTCTTTTCGGCTTACGATGCCCTGCCACGTGCCATTCCCCGCCGGATAATAGGCTTTGAGGTTGTTATCCAGAAACGCGTCTTCGCCGATGTCCGGCGCGTTCCCTTTAAAGTAAACCCTCTGAAGGGATTCACAAGTGTCGAAGGCCGACGCGCCCAGCTTCGTCAGGGTTTTGGGAAATACGACTTTCACCAGTCCATTGCATCCGGTGAAAGCGGCCTCCCCGATGGTTTTCAGATTTTTTCCCAGCTTCAGCTCCTGCAGCGCGGCGCAGTTGTCAAAGGCATAGTCCTCGACAGTCGTCACGCTGTCGGGAATCTGCACCGATGTGAGACTGCTGCACTCATCGAAAGCCGACACGCCGATAACCGTTACGCTTTCTCCCAACGTGAGGGAACGGAGGTTTTCGTCAAAGTAAAAAGCGTCCATCCCGATGGTTGTCACCTGGTCGCCGATGACTGCCTCCGATAAATATTGGCAGCCCCAGAAAGCGCCGTCCCCTATGCTGGTCACGCCGTCCGTTATGTGGACGCTGGTGATGCTGTCGCGCATTTTCTCCCAGGGATATTTGCTGTAATCCTCCTCGTAGTCGTATTCATAGTTATACATGGGGCCGGCCCCGCTTATGTACAAACTGCCGTCGGCCCGCAGATTCCAGGATACATTGGCGCCGCATAAGCCGGAGGAAGCGTCGTAGACCTCCCGGGCCTCTGCCTCTGGATTCTGGGCGTTCTCTGAAAGGGCGGCATAATCCTCCGCCATATTTTCTGTCTGCCCGGCGCCTGACGGCTCCTCTTCAGTCTGCGCCTGATCCGCCGATATATTCTGGTCCACCGGTACGCTTTCCATCTGCCCGGCATCCGCTGGCTGGTCTTCCTCCTGCCCCGCATCACCGCCAGCATCCGGCTCGCCCGTGACTGCCTCTTCATTGACCTGCGGCGCTTCGCCTGTGAAATTCTCCGCTGACGCGTAAATTCCGCCCTGGAAAATCATCACGCCGGACAGAAGAAACGCTAAAACCCTTTTCTTCATTTTCTCTTACCCTTCCTTAATTATTTAAAATGCTATTTCACGTATCTGGCTCGATTGGCGGCTGTATTGGCACGCAGCTCCATCCATGTGGCTTTCTTTGCGCTCACCATCTTTTTCAGGGTTTGGTTGAATTTTGCTTTTGTAATCTTCTTTCCGGCTGCGTCTTCATAGGTGATTTTCGACTTGCCGGAACTAAGCGTTTCATCTTCCTTATACAGCTTCAAAGCCGTTTTGCCTTTTGAAATTTTATAGAGGGAACGGCTCTCATACATCCCATGGGCAAACTCGGTGAAAAAGACGCCCTTTTTCTTATAATACCCGTATTTATTTCCATAGTCGCCCAGAAGCCCCAGCGGGCGGGTGTACAAAAGCTTTGCCTTTTTGCCCTTATACGTAAAAAGCGCAAGGCGGGAAAGCTTATTGTTCCCGGAACGCCAGTCAATGCGAACCAGCAGCTCCGGCACAGAGTCGTTGTCTATATAGGCCACGGAAAACACACTGTTTCTCAAATTGTATTTCTGTCCTTCTATGGCATAGCTTTTGTTCTGGAGCAGCTTATCGTAAGCCTTCAGCGCGCTCCTTTTGGCGGTGGCCGCCTGGGCGTCCATCGGCAGGAGCAGAGCCGCAAACAGCGCCGTTAAAATCATAAGCCCCGCCAATTTTTTCATTCTTTTCATGTTCTTTTTTCCTTTCCTTATCTGATTTTTACTTGCACATCCGCTGCCGCACCGCTTCGTAGGCCAAAATCCCGGCCGCCACCGATGCGTTCAGAGAGTCCACGTCGCCTTTCATGGGGATGGACGCTGTGTAGTCACATTTTTCCCGCACCAGACGGGTGACCCCCTCCCCTTCGCTTCCGATTACTAGCCCGATGGGGCCTTTTAAGTCCACCTGGTACATCTGCGGCCCGGACATGTCCGCGCACACGAACCAGATGCCTTCTTTTTTCAGATCTTCTATGGTTCTGGCCAGGTTGGTGACGCGGGCCACCGGGGTATAGTTCAGCGCCCCGGCGGAAGCCCGCGCCGCCGCGGCGGTCAGTCCCACAGCCCGGCGCTCCCGGATAATCACGCCATGGGCGCCGGCCTGATTGGCCGTCCGTATGATGGCACCCAAGTTATAGGGGTCCTCTATGCCGTCCAGCAAAAATAAAAAAGGCGGCTCCCCCTTTTCCCGGGCCTTGTCCAGTATCTCTTCCACCGACGCGTAGGCATACGCCGCTATGCAGGCAATCACTCCCTGATGGTTTCCCGTTTCCGAGAGCTGATCCAGCCGGCTTCTGGATACGTACTGTATCACCGCGTCGCCCCTTTTGGCCTTTTTCACAATGGAACTCACCGGGCCGTCCTTGCATCCCTCCAGAACGAATAATTTGTCCAGGGGACGCCCGGCGCGCAGCGCCTCGGCCACGGCGTGACGCCCTTCTATCTGCTGCCTGTCCATGTTTTTTCCTCCGATTCTATATAACTTATGCCTGTTTTCACCAACTCCATCATGCGCCGCGGCTGCTTTGTCAGATACAGCCAGCCAATCAAAGCCTCAAAGCCCGTGGCCCGGCGATACTCCCCCATGGTGGCGTTTTTGGCCATGGTGGAGGGATGGGCGTTTCTTCCCCTTTTGTAAATCCGGCTTTCTTCCTGGGTGAGCGCAGGCTCCAGCGCTTCCATCATCTTTGACTGGGCGCCGGCGCGAACCAGGGCGCTGGCTCGTCTGTGCAGTTTGTTGACGGAGCAGTTGCCCCTTTTCACCAGAATTGTGCGAATGATTAACTCGTAAACGCCATCGCCGATATAGGCGAAAGTCAGCGGGGAATAGGTGCGGATGTCCAGGTCTTCCAGCTGAAATTCCTGACACAGCAGTTCCATCCAGTCCAGTTGGTCTAAACTCTTTTCCATTTAACCCCTTCCCTGGTATCCTCCAGCAAAATGCCTTTCTTAAGCAGCTCGTCGCGGATCTGGTCCGCTTTCTGGAAATCTTTCGCCTTCCGGGCCGCCTGGCGCTTCGCGATTAAGTCCTCGATTTCCTGGTCCAGCATTTCCTCCTTCACTTCCAACTGAAGCCCCAGGATGTCCGTCAGCGCCTCCAACGTTTCATATAATTTTTCCCCGAAGGCCTTTGCGCTGTCTTCTTTCGCGTGGGTATTGGAGAATTTCACCAGCTCAAAGACTGCCGCGATGGCGTCCGCCGTGTTGAAATCATCCTCCATGGCCTCCTCAAATTTCCCCGGAAATTCCCCGGCCTGTTCCAGAAGCTTCTCCTCCTCTTGGGTCAGCGGCCCGCCTACTCCCTGGTCTTTCACCCGGCGCAGATGCTCCGCCGCCGTCCGTATCCGCTCCAAGCCGTTTTTCGCCGCCGTCATCAGATCCCGGCTGAAGTTCAGCGGACTGCGGTAATGGGCGCTGAGCATGAAGAAACGCAGCGTCTGTAAGTCGTACTCCTCCCCCACTTCCCGCACCGTGAAAAAATTCCCCAGGGACTTGGACATTTTCCGGTTGTCGATGTTCAAAAAAGCGTTGTGCATCCAGTACCGGGAAAATGTTTTCCCATTGCAGCATTCGCTCTGGGCAATCTCGTTTTCATGGTGAGGGAAAATCAAATCTTCACCGCCGGCGTGTATGTCAATCTCATCGCCTAAGTATTTCTTCGCCATCACCGAGCACTCAATGTGCCAACCGGGACGGCCGTCGCACCAGGGTGAGGGCCAGGAGGGCTCCCCTTCTTTTTTAGGCTTCCACAGCACAAAATCCAGCGGGTCTTCTTTTTGCCCCGCGCCGGACACCTGCAGGGAGCGAAATCCCGACTGCAGATCATCCAGGTTCTTATGGGACAGCTTGCCGTATTCGGGAAATTTTTTCACCCGGAAATAGACGGTGCCGTCTGCGGCCGCATAGGCGAATCCCTTGTCTGCCAGCGTCTGAATCATCTCAATCATGCCGTCGATTTCCTGGGTAGCCAGCGGATGCACCGTGGCGGGCTTCACGTTCATGGCCTCCATGTCCTTTTTGCACTCCTGCATATAACGCTGGGAAATCACTTCCGCGTCCACCCCTTCTTCCATTGCTTTAGCGATAATCTTGTCGTCCACGTCGGTGAAATTGGACACATAGTCCACCTGGTAGCCCCGGTGTTCCAGATACCTGCGCACTGTGTCAAAGACAATCATGGGGCGGGCGTTCCCGATGTGAATCAGGTTGTAGACCGTAGGCCCGCACACGTACATCTTTACCTTTCCTTCCTCCAGGGGCGTAAATTCTTCCTTTCTCTTGGACAGCGTATTATACACTTTCATTGTCTATTTATCCTCCTTCTTCCTTTTCATATGACGCAGGGCGTTTTCTAAATCCATCAGCCGGCTATGCAGAACGTTGTTTTCCTTTTGCAGCATCTGGATATCTTCCTTGATGGGGTCCGGCAGATGGATCTGATCCATCTCTTCTCTGGGCACGCGAACGTCTTTTCGCTTCACCACCCGGCCCGGAATGCCCACCACCGTGCAGTTGGGCGGCACTTCCTGAAGAACCACCGCGCCCGCTCCGATCTTGGAATTCTCACCCACTGTAAAAGAGCCCAGAAGCTTGGCCCCGGCGCTCACCATCACGTTATCCTCCAGGGTCGGATGCCGCTTGCCCGTCTCCTTCCCCGTTCCGCCCAGAGTCACTCCCTGGTATAAAGTCACATTATCGCCAATCACCGTGGTTTCCCCGATAATCACGCCGCTGCCATGGTCAATGAACAGCCCTTTCCCAATCTTGGCCCCCGGATGTATCTCAATCCCCGTCTTGCGGGCCGCCCGCTGGGAAATCAGCCGCGCCAGAAAATAATGGCCTTTCTCATACAGTTTGTGGGCGCGGCGGTACTGAAGCATCACCCGGAAACTGGGGTACAAAAGCACCTCCCAGGGCGACTTTATGGCCGGGTCCCGCTCACGGATTACCGCAAACTCTTCCTTTATATGTCTCCAAAAACTCATGCATCCACTCCTCTTGGAAGGAGAAAAAATATAGATTTCTCCCACTTTACTAGATAGTCTATGGGAGCGGACTTGTTTTGTCAATATATTCTACAAATGTTTTGGGTTTATCCAAGAATCGTCTTTTAAGAAATGACAGAAACGCTTTCGCCCGACGGCCTGTCTTCCTATGACCGCCGGACAGAAATGAAAAAATGCAGGGATACGCCCGCACGCTTAAGCGTACACATCAATCCTATGCTCCACGGGAGGCTCCATGGCCGCATCCACGCCGTCCATTATCACGTTTAGGCTTTCCTCCTGGGACTGCATCGCCTTTTTTAACAGGGAAATGGACACATCCTGCTGTACCTTCGCCGCGCTTAAGTCCATGCTGGCGGCCGCAATTGACATTGTTAAATCCATACGAATCTCCCCCTCCTATTTATTGCATTTCCTGGCCATCTTCTGACGCTGGTCCGTCTCGTAAACTTCCACACCGTCCATACTCTGCACGAATTTGGAGAGCTGGGAATACCCGTATTGTTTGACCCGAAAATTCTTAAATCTGCTGTGTATCTCATTGCTGAGCTGGTTGATGCCAATTCCCTTTTTCCCGTGCTTGGCCACCTCAGCCTTAATATACTTGATAATCTCTCCTTTAGTCTTATCGTCACTTTTGACCGATAAGATAATAGTGTTTTCCACTCTTTTTAAATCAAATATGCCCGAATCCTCCAGAAAGCGGGACAAAGAGCTGTATCCGAAATTTCGCACGTCAAAATCCGGGTACTTGTTCAGCAGGCGGTTACCGATTTCCCCCAGACTGGACTCTTTTCCCTTATCCTCATTGTCGCTGATCATGCCGATGATTGTGCTGATAATCTGGCGATTTCCGTCCGGGCCGCCATTTCCCTTATCCTCCGGCTGTTTCTTCTCCGCCGCCTCCGCGCCTTCCGCTTCCCCGGCAATCTCCTCCGTCTTCTCCTCTTCTTCCAGCAGCACTTCCAGATTGGTGAAAATCGTGCAGGAGCTGCGGAAAGACAGCGGCGTCTTCCCCTCGCCCATGCCAATGACCGTCATGCCGGACTCCCGCAGCCGGCTGGCCAGCCGTGTGAAATCGCTGTCGCTGGACACCAAGCAGAACCCGTCCACCTGGTTGCTGTATAAAATATCCATGGCGTCGATAATCATCGCCGAGTCGGTGGCGTTTTTTCCTGTGGTGTTGGCAAACTGCTGAATGGGCACGATGGAATGCTCCAAAAGCTTCCCCTTCCACCGGGAAGCCTTGGTATCCGTCCAGTCCCCGTAAATTCTTTTGTATGTGGTTGTCCC
>CAOJVE010000060.1 GCA_948444865.1 uncultured Lachnospiraceae bacterium | reverse complement strand
AACTTACAGCCGTGACTGCTCACAGAGCAGTTGACGACGCAGCCCGAAATCTCCACACACAAACAGCGGCTTACGTTTCCCCTGCCGCGCATCAAATTTTCCCTTGCCATATATTCTCATTTTCCTATATAATGTAAAAGAACACGACAACAATGGATTGATTTATATTGAATGCACACAGCCGCACAAGGAAATCTGCCGCTTTGCGGCTGGCGCAATACTCACGGCAGATTTCATCGACCATGAGTAAATAACACACGACAAGGAGGATTTATTTATGCCGCAGCGAACCGACATTCACAAAGCGCTCATCATCGGCTCCGGCCCCATCATCATCGGCCAGGCGTGTGAGTTCGACTATTCCGGCACCCAGGCCTGCAAAGCGCTGAAAAAGCTGGGCTACGAGATCGTACTGGTCAACTCCAACCCGGCCACCATCATGACCGATCCGGAGACTGCCGACGTCACCTACATCGAACCGCTCAACGTAGAGCGCCTGGAACAGATTATCGCCAAGGAACGCCCCGACGCGCTGCTGCCGAACCTCGGCGGTCAGTCCGGCCTGAATCTCTGCGCGGAGCTTTATAAAAAAGGGATCCTAGATAAATATAACGTCAAGGTCATCGGCGTCCAGGTAGACGCCATCGAGCGCGGCGAGGACCGGATTGAATTTAAAAAGGCCATGAATGCTCTGGGCATCGAAATGGCGCGCAGCGAGGTAGCCTACACCGTGGAGGAGGCCCTGGACATCGCCAACGAGCTCGGCTATCCCGTCGTGCTCCGCCCGGCCTATACCATGGGCGGCGCCGGCGGCGGACTGGTCTACAACCGCGACGAGCTGAAAACCGTCTGCGCCCGCGGACTGCAGGCCAGCCTGGTGGGTCAGGTTCTGGTGGAGGAGTCCATCCTCGGCTGGGAGGAGCTTGAACTGGAGGTCGTCCGTGACAAAGACGGCAACATGATCACCGTCTGCTTCATTGAAAATATTGATCCTCTGGGCGTGCACACCGGCGATTCTTTTTGCTCCGCCCCCATGCTGACCATCTCCGAGGAATGTCAGAAACGTCTGCAGGAGCAAGCCTACCGCATTGTGGAATCCGTGCAGGTCATCGGCGGCACCAATGTCCAGTTTGCCCATGACCCGGTCTCTGACCGCGTTGTGGTCATCGAGATCAACCCGCGGACTTCCCGTTCCTCCGCTCTGGCCTCCAAGGCTACCGGGTTCCCCATTGCCCTGGTATCCGCCATGCTGGCCACGGGACTGACCCTGAAGGAAATCCCCTGCGGCAAATACGGCACACTGGACAAATACGTGCCGGACGGCGACTACGTGGTGATCAAATTTGCCCGCTGGGCCTTTGAGAAATTCAAGGGCGTGGAAGACAGGCTGGGCACCCAGATGCGCGCGGTAGGCGAGGTCATGAGCATCGGCAAAACCTACAAGGAAGCCTTTCAGAAGGCCATCCGCAGCCTGGAGACCGGCCGCTATGGACTGGGGCACGCCAAAGACTTTGACGCGAGGAGCAAAGAACAGCTGCTGCAGATGCTGATCACGCCCTCCAGCGAACGCCATTTCATCATGTACGAGGCTCTTCGCAAGGGGGCGACGGTGGAAGAGATCCACGAGATCACCAAGGTGAAGACCTGGTTCATCCAGCAGATGAAGGAGCTGGTGGAAGAAGAGGAAGCGCTGCTGGCCCACAAAGGCTCCCTGCCCGCCGACGAACAGCTGATCGCCGCCAAGAAAAACGGCTTCTCCGACAAATATCTCAGCCAGCTTCTGGAGATTCCCGAGGACGACATCCGCAATCACCGCATCCGCTTAGGCGTGGAGGAAGCCTGGGAAGGCGTTCATGTCAGCGGCACCAAAGACAGCGCCTATTACTACTCCACCTACAATGCCCCGGACAAAAATCCGGTCCGCACGGACAAGCCCAAGGTTATGATCCTCGGCGGCGGCCCCAACCGCATCGGCCAGGGCATCGAGTTCGACTACTGCTGCGTCCACGCCTCCCTGGCGCTTAAAAAGCTTGGCTTCGAGACCATCATCGTCAACTGCAACCCAGAAACCGTGTCCACGGACTACGACACCTCAGACAAGCTTTATTTTGAGCCGCTGACCCTGGAGGACGTCCTGAGCATTTATAAAAAAGAAAAGCCCCTGGGCGTGATCGCGCAGTTCGGCGGACAGACCCCCCTGAACCTGGCGGCAGACCTGGAAAAGAACGGCGTGCGCATCCTGGGCACCTCCCCGTCCGTCATCGACCTGGCCGAAGACCGCGACCTCTTTAGGGCCATGATGGAAAAACTGGAGATCCCCATGCCCGAATCCGGCATGGCTACCACGGTGGAAGAAGCCCTGGACATCGCCGGCAAGATCGGCTATCCGGTGATGGTTCGCCCCTCCTATGTGCTCGGCGGCCGCGGGATGGAAGTCGTCTACGACGCTGAGAGCATGACCGGCTACATGCAGGCCGCCGTCGGCGTGACGCCTGACCGTCCGATCCTCATCGACCGCTTCCTGAACCACGCCATGGAGTGCGAAGCCGACGCCATCAGTGACGGCGCCCACGCCTTCGTCCCCGCCGTGATGGAACATATCGAGCTGGCCGGCGTCCATTCCGGCGACTCGGCCTGTATCATTCCCTCGGTTCACATTTCCCCGGAAAACGTGGAAACCATTAAGGAATACACCCGCAAAATCGCGGAGGAGATGCACGTGCGCGGCCTGATGAACATGCAGTACGCCATCGAAAACGGCAAAGTCTATGTGCTGGAGGCCAACCCGCGCGCCTCGCGGACCGTACCTCTGGTGTCCAAGGTCTGCAACATCCGCATGGTGCCCCTGGCCACGGACATCATCACGTCAGAACTGACCGGCCGCCCCTCGCCGGCGCCCACCCTGAAAGAACAGGAGATTCCCAACTACGGCGTAAAGGAGGCTGTTTTCCCCTTCAATATGTTCCAGGAGGTTGACCCGGTATTGGGACCGGAGATGCGCTCCACCGGCGAGGCGCTGGGACTCTCCCGCTCCTATGGGGAGGCTTTTTACAAGGCGCAGGAGGCCACCCAGTCCCGCCTTCCCTTAGAGGGCACGGTATTGATCTCCGTCAACCAAAAGGACAAACCGGAAGTCGTGGAAGTGGCGAAAAGCTTCGCCGCGGACGGCTTTACCATCCTCGCCACCGGCGCCACTTATGACCTCATCCACCAGGCCGGCATCCCCGCCAAAAAGGTGAAAAAGCTCTACGAGGGCCGCCCCAACATCCTCGACATGATCACCAACGGCGACATCCAGCTGATCATCAATTCACCCTCCGGCAAGGAAAGCGTGTACGACGACAGCTACCTGCGAAAAGCCGCCATCAAGGCCAAGGTGCCCTACATGACCACCATCGCCGCCGCCAGGGCGACTGCCAGCGGCATCCATTACGTTAAGAACCACGGAAACAGTGAGGTGCGGTCACTGCAGCTGCTGCACAGCGAGATTCATGACAAGGAATAAATCATCCACAGCGCCCTGTTTGTAAAACCACAAAGGCGCCCCTGCCCGGGGCGCCTCTTTTATTCTCTATATGCATTTCAAACACGCTCTAAAGCGCCTCCGCCAGCGCCGCGAACAGTTTATCGATGTCGATGGGCTTTGCCAGGTGGCCGTTCATGCCGGCGGCAAGCGCTTTTTGCCTGTCTTCTTCAAAGGCGTTGGCGGTCATGGCCAGAATGGGCAGGTCCCTCAACCAGCTTTGGGGCATGGCCCGGATGGCCTTCGTGGCTTCATAGCCATCCATCACTGGCATCTGAATGTCCATCAGCGCCGCGTCAAAAGCGTTTTCTCCGGCTTCCAGCAGTTTTTGGACGGCTTCCTGACCGTTGTCCGCCGTTTCCACCAGAAGGCCTTCCTCGGTGAGAATCTCTTCTGCGATCTCCTGGTTGAGCGCATTGTCCTCCACCAGCAGAATGCGCTTGCCTTTTAAGCGGTCGGTCAGCGCGCAGGCCGGCGCTTCCGACTCCTCTTGGTTTTCCCCCAGCGACTCTAAAAGCCTGGCGCGAAGCTGGGACAAAAACAGCGGTTTCTGGCAAAATCCGGTGGCCCCCGCCTCTTTGGCCTCTTTTTCTATTTCGCCGAAATCATAGGCCGTGAGCACATAGATCGGGATTTTTTCGCCCACCAGCCGCCGAATCTCTCGCACAACCTCCAGACCGCTCATGTCCGGCATTTTCCAGTCCACAATGTAGACCGAAAAGTTTTTCCCCATCTCCAGGGCGGACTGCGTCCGCAGCACCGCTTCCTTTCCCTGCATGCTCCACTCCGGCTCCAGACCGATCTTGTTGAGCATCTTGGACACGCTGTCACACACGTTGTAGTCGTCGTCCACCACCATGGCGTACAGGCCCGCCAGCTCCTCGATCCGCGGCTCGGGAAGCTCCCGGTCCAAAAGCTTTAACGGAAGCTCCACGGTGAATACGGAGCCTTTGCCCTGCTCGCTGTCCGCCCGAATGGAGCCGCCCATCATCTCCACAATATTCTTTGTGATGGCCATGCCCAGGCCGGTGCCTTCCATTTTGCTGACCGTGGACGTGCGCTCCCGCTCAAACGCCTCGAACACACGGGGCAAAAATTCCCGACTCATGCCGATGCCCGTGTCCTGAACGGTAATCACGTAATTGCCGTAGCCCGGCGAAGTCTGCGGCTTTTCCGCCAGGCGAAGGGAAATCTCTCCCCCGGCCGGCGTGAATTTCATGGCGTTTCCCACCAGATTCAACAGTGCCCGGTGCAGCCGGCCTTCGTCCACGTATACGTTTTCGTGGACCAAATCCATGGCGTCGACGCAGAGCTTTTGCCCTTTGATGCGGATCTGCTCCTGCACCATCCCCAGAAAATCGTGGAGAATCTGGGGCAGGCTGGCCTCCTGCTCCTGCAGCTGAATCTTGCCGCTCTCAATCCGGCTCATGTCCAGCACTTCGTTGATGATCGCCAGCAAATGCTTGCTGGACGCGGTGATCTTGGCGATGCAGTCCTGCACCCGCTCCCGGTCGTCCAAGTGCGCCGCCGCTATGGCTGAAAATCCCATGATGGCGTTCATGGGCGTGCGTATGTCGTGGGACATATTGGTCAAAAACGCGGATTTGCTGGCATTGGCCCGGTTGGCGGCCTCGTAGGCCCGTTCCAGCTCGTCTTTGGCCTCCAGCTCTTTTTCCCGCTCCGCGCTGATGTTCTCCACCACGAACTCCACCTGCACGGGAACGCCTTCGCCGTCCCGGTTCACCACGATAAAACTGGCGCGGCACCAGCCTTTGCGGATGCTTAAGTAGTCCAGGGAAATGTTCTGCTGCGCGCCCAGCCGCTCCGTCAGCGTGTCCAGATCCACAAACGCCCGGAAGCTTTCCTGATAGCCCGCGTCAATCAGCGTCTTTGTAAAGCGCCCAAAAGCCCTCCTGGCGTCTCCCTTGGTTCCCAGCAGTTCCGTGATATAGTCCAGCCCCACGATCTCGGTAAACTCCCCGGTTTCCAGATCGATGTAATAATTGAACATATAGATTTTGCTTAAGGCTTCCACAATGCCCGCCAGCAGCCGCTTATTGCTGTGGTATTCGGCTTCCCGCATCTTCATTTTTGAAATGTTCTGCACAATGCCGTATGCCTTTTGGGGGCGTCCCTGCTCGTCGAAGGAAACCGTCGTCAGCGTAACGGTGCACCAGTTTGCCCGGTCCAGGCTGCTGAAGGATGCCTGCGCCGTAGGCTCCCCGGCGTCGATTTTCTCATACATTTCAAAGAAAACGGACCGGGTGGAGGGATGGACGAAATCCTCCGCGAAACTTGTGGGCATATCCCAGTATTCCCTTTTGCAGCTGTAGATCCGGGCCGTCCGCTCGTTGACCGCAATCATCTTTTTCTGGGGATAGTACCAGAAGGTGCAAATATCCGTATTCTCGATTGCGGCCAGAAGCCCTTCCTGCTCCTGCGCCCGGGTCATTTCCAAAGATTCCGTTCTTGTCATCCCTTATGCTCTGACTCCCTTCGTATCCCGTTTTGCCAGTTTCAAACTGCCAAGCGACAGATTCTTGTCCTTATGGCGAATGGAATAATCCGACGCGCTCTCCAGAAGATAGGCCCGCTCCAGCAAATCCCCCTCCTGAAGCCGCATGCCCCGCACGCCCAGGGAGTTTCTTTTCTGGAAAGGCGCCTCCCCGGTGGGCATCCGCAGGAAATAGCCGTCGGCGCTTTCAAGGACGATGCACTCCGCATGGCTGGAGATCCCCGCGAAAATCAGGCTGTCCCCCTCGTTTAACTTGGTGGCGGCCACGGTTCTCTTGGCCACGTCAAATTCCTGCCCTTCCACCTGCTTTATAAGCCCCTGCGCCGTGACCAGCAAAAGGCTGGAAGCCGTGACGCAGGACAGGCTCGCCACCAGCAAAATCCGCTCTTTTTGGCTCTCGTAATTGCTCACGTTGTCAATGGGCACGCCTTTGCCCCGCACTTTCGCCAAGGGAAGCTTGTCCGCCCTGACCATATGCATTTTTCCGGCGTGGGTGAACACGCAGATTTTATCGGCGCTCGTGCATGGAAAAACATATTTATACTCTTCCTGCACCGTCTCCCGGTTCCGCTCGTAGGACGCTTTGTCGATCATCTTCGCGTAGCCGAACTTATCCATCAGGAAAACGGCCTCCACCGCCTCGGGCTCCTGCTCCTCGTAGACCTCTTCTTCAACGTTCTCGATGACCGTGCGCCTGTCCCTGGAAAAAGTCCGTTTGATGGCGTTTAAGTCTTTGACAATCACGTCCATCATTGCGTCGTAGCAGTTGAGGATCTCTTCGTAGCGGGCAATGTTGGCCAGGGTGGCTTCATGCTCCTTTAAGAGAGCCTCCAGCTCCAGGCCGATGAGGCGGTACAGCCGCATTTCCAGGATGGCCGTGGCCTGCCGCTGGGTGAAGCGAAGCTGGGATGCTTTTTTCATGCTGGCCTTGCTTTTAAAGCGTATGCCCTGGGTAGCGCCGTCGGTGAGGCAGGCTTTTGCCTGGGTCTGGTTTTTGCTGCCCCTTAAGATCTCTATGATCAGGTCGATCACGTCGCAGGCCTTTATCAGCCCTTCCTGAATCTCCTTTTTCTCCAGTTCCCTGGATAAAAGCGTCTGGTGCTTCCGGGTGCAGACTTCCACCTGGAAATCCACGTGATGTTCGATGATCTGCTTTAGATTCAGCGTCTCCGGCCGTCCCTCTGACACGGCCAGCATATTTACGCTGAAGGTGTCTTCCAGCCGGGTTTTTTTATACAAAAGCCGCTTTAATCTCTCCGCGTCCGCGCCTTTTCTGAGCTCCAGCACAATGCGGATTCCCTCTTTGGAGGACTGGTTGGAGATGTCCGTGACGTCCGTGGTCATCCGATTTTCCACCAGCATGGCCACGTCGTTTAGAAACTTGCCGATGTTGGCGCCTACCATGGTGTATGGGATCTCGGTGATTACGAGGGACTGGCGGCCGCCTTTTCCCCGCTCCAGCTCCACCTTTCCCCGCAGGCGGATCTTCCCGGTTCCCCTGCTGTAGATTTCCAAAAGGTCGTCCTGATTCACCACGATGCCTCCCGTGGGGAAATCCGGGCCTTTCAGATGCCGCATCAGGCCTTTGACCGTAATGTCGTTGTTTTTGATGTACGCTTTCACCGCGTCCGCCACTTCCCCCAGGTTGTGGGGCGGGATGCTGGTGGCCATGCCCACCGCGATTCCTTCCGCACCGTTTAACAGCAAATTGGGGATGCGCACGGGGAGCGTGGCCGGCTCTTTTTCCGTCTCGTCGAAATTAGGCAGGAAGTCGACTACGTTTTTGTCCAGATCCTCCAGGTACACTTCCTGGGTGATCCGCATCAGACGCGCCTCTGTGTAGCGCATGGCCGCCGCGCCGTCGCCCTCGATGGAGCCGAAGTTCCCGTGGCCGTCCACCAGGGTCTGGCCCCGCTTGAAATCCTGCGCCATCACCACCAGCGCTTCGTAGATGGAGCTGTCCCCGTGGGGATGGTACTTGCCCATGGTGTCCCCCACGATACGGGCGCACTTGCGGTAGGGCCGGTCGTAGCGGATTCCCAGCTCGTACATATCGTACAGCGTCCTTCTCTGCACCGGCTTTAGCCCGTCGCGCACATCCGGCAGGGCCCTGGAAACAATGACGCTCATCGCGTAATCAATATAGGATTTCTGCATCTCCTCCGAATAATCGGCCTGTATAATATTGGGTTCTGACTGCTTGGGCATGCGCTCCCCTCCTCTCTTTTGCGTCGGCGCCTAAATCCGCTTATATGTCCAGCTGCGCGTCCCGGGCATGCTCGTAGATAAAGGCTTTCCGGGGCGGCACCTCGGTCCCCATCAGCACTTCCGTCATCTCCGAAGCCATGCGCACGTCGGATATTTCCACCCTTTTCAGCTTCCGCGTCGCCGGGTCCAGCGTCGTCTCCCAGAGCTGCTGGGCGTCCATCTCCCCCAGGCCTTTGTACCGCTGCAGGGTAAAAGAGCCTTTGTGAGTTTTTCGATACTGGGCCAGGGCCTTGTCGTCGTATAAGTATTCCTCTTTTCCCTTCTTGGGCAACACTTTATAAAGCGGCGGCATGGCGATGTACACATGGCCTTCCTGAATCAGCTCCGGCATGAACCGGTAGAACAGCGTTAAAAGCAGCGTGGAAATATGCGCCCCGTCCACGTCCGCATCGGCCATGATGATGATCTTATCGTAGCGAAGCTTTGTAATGTCAAAATCATTGCCGTATCCCTGCAGGAATCCGCAGCCAAAGGCGTTGATCATCGCCTTGATCTCCGCATTGGCCAGAACTTTGTCGATGGTGGCTTTGGCCACGTTTAAGATCTTCCCACGGATGGGCAGGATGGCCTGGTAGTTCCGGTCACGGGCCGTCTTGGCGGAGCCGCCGGCAGAATCGCCCTCCACGATGAAAATCTCGCATTTGGAGGGGTCTTTTTTCTCGCAGTTGGCCAGCTTGCCGTTGGAGTCGAAGGAATACTTCTGCCGGGACAAAAGGTTGCTCTTGGCCCGCTCCTCGGTCTTTCGGATCTTCGCGGCTTTCTCCGCGCAGGAGAGGATAGACTTCAGCGTTTCTAAGTTCCGGTCGAAATAAAGCGCCATCTCCTCCCCGGTCACCTTCGCCACCGCCCGGGCCGCGTCGGGATTGTCCAGCTTCGTCTTGGTCTGGCCCTCGAAGCGGGGCGACGGGTGCCGAATGGAAACCACCGCCGTCATGCCGTTTCGGATGTCCGCTCCAGTGAAATTGGCCTCCTTTTCCTTTAGTATGCCGATTTCCCGGGCGTAATTATTCATGACCGCCGTAAACGTGGACTTAAACCCGGTCAAATGGGTCCCGCCCTCCGCGTTGTAAATATTGTTGCAGAATCCCAGCACATTTTCCTGAAAATCATTGGTGAACTGGAACACCGCTTCCACGCATATGTTCTCCGCCTCCCCCCGCAGACAGATGGGCTCGCAGACGGTTTCCTTTTTCTTGGTCAAATCGCACACGAAGCCTAAAATGCCGTCCGGCTCGCAGTATTCCACGACTTCCGTCTCCTCGCCTCTTCGATCCTCGAAGCGAATCCGCAGCTGGGAATTTAAGTAAACCGTCTCGTGGAGGCGGCTTTTTACCTCCGCCGCGGAAAAATCCGTCCGCTCGAAAATTTCCTCGTCGGGCAGAAAATTAATGGATGTGCCCGTCTCATCGGTCCTTCCCAGACGAGGCAGGCTTTTGTCCGCCTCCAGCGCCAAGGCCGGAATGCCCCGCCGGTAACAGTCATGGTGAATCCAGCCGTCCCGGCTGATCTTGATATCCAGATGACGGGACAACGCATTAACCACCGAAGAGCCTACACCGTGAAGGCCTCCGCTGGTTTTATAAGCCGAATCGTCAAATTTGCCTCCCGCGTGCAGGGTGGTAAATACCAGACGCTCAGCGGGCATTCCTTTCTTGTGCATATCCACCGGAATGCCTCTTCCATTATCCGTGACGGTACAGGAACCGTCTTTTTCCAACACTACCTGAATCTCACTGCAAAAGCCCGCCAGATGCTCATCCACGGCATTGTCCACAATCTCATAAATCAAATGATTCAGACCTTTTCTGGACACACTGCCGATGTACATCCCCGGCCTCTTGCGCACCGCTTCCAAACCTTCCAGCACGGCTATGCTGGCCGCGTCGTAAGAATCCCTTTCAGCCATATCCATCTGTCCTTCCATTATCAGTATTATAGTTCAAAGGTATTTTAACAATGCCTCCGCCACTCCGTCGTCCTCGTTGCCGGACGTTACATAGTCTGCCGCTTCCTTCACGCGTTGATTCCCGTTTCCCATGGCCACCGACGCGCCGGCCCACTTGAGCATCTCGAGGTCGTTGTCGCTGTCCCCGATGGCCAGAACGTTCTCTGGCTTTAAGTCCAGATATTGGACAAGCCTGCTAAGCCCGTCCGCCTTGCTCCAGGAACCCTGCACGATCTCCAGGTTAATGGGAATCACAGACACCGGATTGACGCCAGAAAGCGCGTCAATCTGCCGCTTCAGCCGGAATTTCTGATCCACATTCATGCATACGATATGTATTTTTCCAATTTCGCGGCTGGGATCTTCTACGAAGGAATCCAGGCTGTCCAGCTCAATGTCCGTGGACAAAAGCTGATCGCAGTAGCTCTTCATCAGCCCCGCCCGATACAGATATTTGACCCCGAATTTATCCACATAGGCGTCCAGTCCCTCGTAAAGCTCTACAAAGAGCTCGTACTGCCCCGCCAGATCGCAGATTTCCCGAACCGTCTGGTAGGGGATTGACTGGGCGTGGATCACTTTCTCCCCCTGGGCCTGCACCGCGATGGCGCCGTTGGCGTTCACATAGTAAGAAATGCCCGCAAATTCCCGCAACACATACGCCGCGTTGCGGTAGCTCCTGCCTGTGGTCGGAACCACGTAATAGCCGGCGTCTATGACGCTTTGGACTGTCTGGCGGGTCCTGAGCGAAATACTGCTGTCTCCTTGCAGCAAAGTCCCGTCCAGATCAATGGCGATCAATCGAATATCCATAATTCCTCTCCTCTGCCACGCCTGTGATTTACATAGGCGCAAAAAAGAATCCTGCCCGGAGGGCTTTTATCTTATAGTGGATTCCAACGGAATTTCCTATAAAATATAATAAAAAACTTCTGCTTCGTAAGAAACAGAAGTTGTAAACAGTTCGTACGGGAGTCGAACCCGTGTTTCCGCCGTGAGAGGGCGGCGTCTTGACCACTTGACCAACGAACCATTTCTTTATCGTACGAACATATAATAAATCATTTCCGAAGAATATGCAAGCATTTTTTTAATTTTTTTTCAAATGCGCTTTTTCGGGCGGCCCCGCGGCGCGAAAATACCCTTTTGGGGCCGCCTCCCCATTATCTTTACTTCTTTTTCAGATAGAAAAATCCGTACGCCGGCACGTTCACGCCCACGGCCTTCATCTCCTCCCCGGACAGAAGATCCACATATTCTCCGTCCGTCTCGTTGATCCAGGCGGTTTTGTCATTTTCGCTGAAGTTAAACAGACCGATGATTTTCTCGCCCTCGAAGACCCGGCCGATGCACAGCACGGACTGCTCCCAGGTCTGGATGGTCCAGGCGTCCGCGTTGGCCATGAAAGCCTTCTCCTGCTTCCGAATCCGTTCCAGCCGGTCCAGGCCCTGGAACACTTTTCCTTCCACGGTATCCGAATCCGTGATATTTTCCGCCAGATCCCACTTCATGGCGCCCCGGTGTATGTACCGGGAATCCGCCGCCTTATAGGGGTCGTCCTTGTAAGTATAGTCGTTGACCTGGGCCACCTCGTCGCCGCTGTAGAGCACCGGTATACCCGACTGCATAAACATATAGGCGTGCAGCATCAGATCCAGCCGGATGGCTTGCTCCATCATCGCTTCATTCTGCTCAAATCCCGCCTTTTCCACGCCGCACATGGACGCGGTGGTCCCGCAGAACCGGGCATCGCCGGAGAACGGGTCGGCGTTATAAAGCTCTCCGCGGCTGTTGCTGCCGCCCGCGTACCCCTGGAAAAAATCGTTCAAATACTGCTTGTGGGAGCGCTCGCCGATGCCTTCCCCCATCAGGGAAGGGTAATCCAGTCCCCAGCCGATGTCGTCGTGACAGCGCAGATAATTGAGAAACACATAATCTTTGGGCAGGGAGTTCACGATGTCCAGCTGCCGCTTTAACAGACGCACGTCCCCGGTGGCCAGGGTGTGCCAGGTGGTGGCCATGGTGGTCACATTGTAAAGCATATGGCACTCCGGCTTATCCAGCGTTCCAAAATAGGGCGCCACTTTCTCCGGCTCCATCACCACTTCCCCCAAAAGCAGCACGCTTGGGCAGACGATCTCGCTGATCATGCGCATGAGGCGCACAATGGAGTGAACCTGGGGGAGATTTCTGCAGGACGTATTCAGCTCTTTCCAGATATAGGGAACCGCGTCGATGCGGATAATGTCCACGCCCCGGTTGGCCAGGTACAGGAAATTGTACATCATCTCGTTAAAGACTCTGGGATTTTTGTAGTTCAGGTCCCACTGGTAAGGGTAGAAGGTGGTCATCACAAAATGGCCGGCCTCCTCCACCCAGGTGAAATTCCCCGGCGCCGTGGTTGGAAAAACCTGGGGCACCGTTTTTTCATAGAGGGCGGGAATGTGGTCGTTGTCAAAGAAGAAATAACGGCTCATATATTCCCCGTCTCCCTGGCGCGCCCGCTTCGCCCACTCGTGGTCCTCCGAGGTGTGGTTCATGACAAAATCCATGCAGACGCAAAGCCCCTTTTCGTGGCAGGCGGCGGTCAGGCTTTCCAGATCCTCCATGGTCCCCAGCTCCTTTTGCACCTTCCGAAAATCCGACACCGCGTAACCGCCGTCGGAACGGCCCTTGGGCGTCTCCAGAAACGGCATCAGGTGGATGTAGTTCACATTGCATTTTTCCAGATAATCCAGCCTGGACTGGACGCCTTTTAAATTGCCGGCGAAATTGTCAATGTAGAACATCATCCCCAGCATGTCGTTTCGCTTATACCAGCCTGGATTTTTCTCCCGCTTCTCGTCCAGGGCCTTTAACGCCTCCCCTCGCTCCCGGTAAAAGCCCTCCATCTGTTCGCACAGCTCCGCGAACATGGAATTATTTCCGTAGAGTTCCGTATAGAGCCACTTAAGCTCCTCAAAATGTTTCTCGAACCGCTTTTGGTAAACCGTTTCTTTTTTCTTATTTTTCAGTAATTTCTTTTTCAACGTTTTCTTCATGGTCTCACCTTTCCTCACTTTACACAGATCTCTATGTAAATCTTGTCGTAACCGCTTGGCGCCTTCACAGTTACGGGCAAAAATCCATCGGCAAACCGCTTTTGGCCATGGGAGCTTGCCGCATTCTGCGTCAAAACGCCCGGCAAAGCAGCGCCTGCTGAATAGTTACACTTTACCATAAAATCCCTGCGTTGGCTACCAAAAACCCCTGCGGATAGCGGCAGCAAAATCACTGCCGAAGATAATTCCGCATGGTTTTCAGCGCATTTTTTTCCAGCCGGCTGACCTGCGCCTGGGATATGCCGATTTCCGCCGACACCTCCATCTGGGTCTTCCCCTGGAAATAGCGCATGCGTATAATCGAACGCTCCCGCTCCCCCAAGCGGTTCATGGCGTCCTGCAAGGAGAGGTTCTCGATCCAGTTCTCCTCTTTGTTCTTTTTATCGCTGATCTGGTCCATCACGTAAAGGGTGTCGCCGCCTTCCGTGTAGACGGGTTCGTAAAGGCTGACCGGATTTTGTATGGCGTCCAGCGCGTACACGATCATTTCCTTCTCGATGCCGATCTCCTTGGCGATCTCGCTGACCGTGGGCTCCTTGGAATGCTGCTTCATGTAGCTTTCCTTGGCGTAAATGGCCTTATAGGCGATGTCCCGCAGGGAACGGCTGACGCGTATGGAGTTGTAATCCCGCAGATAACGGCGTATTTCTCCGATGATCATAGGGACGGCATACGTGGAAAATTTTACATCCAGTTCCAGCTTAAAGTTGTCAATAGCCTTGATCAGCCCGATGCATCCGATCTGGAACAGGTCGTCCGCATTTTCGTTGCTGTTGGAGAATCTCTTGATCACGCTTAACACCAGCCTCAAATTCCCCTTGATGTACCGCTCCCTAGCCTTCAGATCCCCTTGTTTGATCCTTTTAAACAGCTCATCCTTCTCTTCATTGGTAAGAACCGGTAGCTTTGAAGTATTCACACCGCATATTTCTACTTTGTTAAGCGCCATTTTAAGAATCCTCCTGACTATTACACGCATTAAACCTTCGTTCCAGTAAAATTTTTCTCAAATCGCACTTTCTTTATTCAGCTCCGTAGAAAATATAAAAAATAATACCCCTTGACACTTTTCCCTAAACGCACACAGGACCGCCGCCCAAAGCGCATGGCTTCCGGCGGCGGCCCCGTGTCTTTTATTTTGGACAAGCCCGGGATTGGGCAGACAGATGCGTCGAAATGTCCAATTTTATGGTCTTTGCAAAAACCAATTATATTATATTGCTTTTTGTAATATTTGAAAAGAGTTAAATTGTAAAACGTATTTAATAGTTAACATTTTATGGAAAAATTAAAATTTATGCAATATATTCCGTCTGCCGCCTGTATGCGATCCGAGCCGCTTTCCCCAAAAGCGGCTGGCCAGGCTCCAGCGTTTTTACTTTTTTTTACAAAAAACAAAAAAAGGTATTGACAACCCGCCTATTTTGATTATATAATAGCAGAGCAGGCAGGGGGAAGCGAGGAGACAAAGCGAACCTTGCAGGATATATGGGATCTTAGCTCAGTTGGGAGAGCATCTGCCTTACAAGCAGAGGGTCATAGGTTCGAGC
>CAOJVE010000059.1 GCA_948444865.1 uncultured Lachnospiraceae bacterium | reverse complement strand
TACTGGTACAGCTTCACGTGGGTGCGCACTCTGGCCTTTACGATCAGGGGATTGAAAGGCTTCGTAATATAATCGACCGCTCCCATGGAAAGTCCTTTTTCCTCGTGGTGGGCGTCTGAAAGGCTGGTGATCATAATGACTGGTATAAATTTGGTCAAAACCGTAGCCTGCAGTTCTTTCAGCACGTTAAACCCGTCCAGATCCGGCATAATAATATCCAGAAGAATCAGAGAAAAACTGCCAGTCTTTGCATGGCGAAGCCCGTTTTGGGCCGTTTGGCAGATTGTTATATCGAATTCATCTTCCAGAATGGCTTTGAGAGCTTCTGTTTGTAAATGACTGTCGTCAATGATCAGGATACTTATTTTGTTATTCTTTTTCATAGGCATACTCCGCTGTGTATTTGATTATTTTTTTGGCCGGGACAGGGTTCCGGTCTGTCTTACAAAAAAGGCATAAACGGCATGTCAGACATGCACCGATGCTGTTTCGTGTAAATATTGTAGATCTCTGACTTTCCAGCCAGGGCACAGCATAAGATTTCTAATAAATCAAGTATAAATGCAATTCCAGATAAAATCAATCCTTTTTTCAAATAGATTCTCCTAAAGAAAAATTTTAAAAAAGATGTTGACATACAGGGAAGGTTGTAGTATATTAATATTGTCGAAAGCGAGAAGCGACAAAACAAAATATGCGTGAATGGCTCAGTTGGTAGAGTACGACCTTGCCAAGGTCGGGGTCGCGGGTTCGAGTCCCGTTTCACGCTGAATAGAAGACCGGAAGCCTCTAGGAAAGAAGCTTCCGGTTTTTTCGTTTCAGAATAATTCTCCGAAAACCGTTTACCATACCGGGAATCTGGAGTATTATTAGAAAGCGACAAACTAATTTGCCGTTTCCCGTAACCCTTGAAGAATATGCACCATGGAAAAATTTGGAGGAAAATTTATGGATAAAAGAATGCAATATAATGAGAATCATACGCCGGCCTACGTGTTTGACCTGGACCGCTTAAAAGACCGGGTGGCCGCCGTCCGGGCGGGAATTTCCAGAAAAGACGTCAAGCTCTGCTATTCAGTGAAGGCGAATCCGTTCCTGACGGAAGCGTTAAAAGACCAGGCGGATTTTTTTGGAATCTGTTCTCCGGGGGAATTCCATGTTTGTGAGCAGGGGAAAATCCCTATGGAAAACGTGGTCGTGGGCGGCGTGCACAAAGCGCCGCTGGATATCGCGCGTTTTATCGGGGAGCACGAGGGAAAAAGCATATTTACGGCGGAGTCGCCGGGGCAGCTGCAGACGCTGAATTTCTGCGCCCGAATGCAGAAAAGGACCATACGCGCCCTGCTGCGCCTTACCAGCGGAAACCAGTTCGGCATGGAAGCCCAGGAGCTAAAACAGTGCGTTTCCCAGCGGGAGCAGTATGAAAACCTGGATATTTTGGGGATCCAATTTTATTCCGACACCCAGAAAAAGGGGCTGTCGCAGGTTGAAAAGGAGCTGAAAAATCTGGACGATTTCTGCGAAAATCTCAGAGAAGAGTGCAAATTTGCGTCAAAGATTCTGGAATACGGGCCGGGGCTGGGCGTGCCGTATTTTGAGGAGGACGAGGAAGAGGACTTCGAGAAAACCATGAAGGGGCTGGACGGGCTGTTATGCGCCCTTCGCTTTTCCGGGACGGTGGTTCTGGAGATGGGGCGTTTTTTGACGGCTTACTGCGGGTCTTACTATACGTCTGTGGCCGATGTGAAAAGCTGCGGCGGGAAAAATTACTGCATCGTGGACGGGGGCATGCATCATCTGCATTATTACGGACAGGACGAAGGAAGGCGCACGCCTCATTTCACCCATCTGCCTCAGAATCTGGGCGAAGACCATGAGGAAAAGCTGTGGGACGTCTGCGGAGCGCTGTGCTCGCCTTCGGATGTCCTCGTGCGCCAGACGCCGCTTTTGAATCCCAGCCCGGGGGATCTGCTGATTTTTGAGCGGGCAGGCGCCTATTCGGTGACGGAAGGGATTGCCCTGTCCGGCAGCCAGGATTTGCCGGAGGTGCATTTCTTTTCCCAGGAAATGGGGATGGAGCAAATGCGGGAGCGTCAGGGGACTTGCCTGTTGAATATGCGGACAGAGGAAGAAGAGGCGGATGACGAAGATTGAGGTTTTGCCCGACGAGAGGCGAGGAAAATTAAAAGGGATCGTCTGCATTATCGCCTCCGCGTTTTGTTTCGCGCTGATGAATCTGTTCGTGCGCCTTTCCGGGGACCTGCCCTCGGTGCAGAAAAGCTTTTTTCGGAACCTGGTGGCCTTTTTCTTCGCTTTGGCGGTGATGCAAAAAGAGCGGATTCGATTTTCTCAGGCCCGCGCCAATCTAATGCCGCTAGTATTGCGGTCCGCGTTCGGGACGGCAGGGATTCTGGGAAACTTTTACGCGGTGGACCATTTGGCGCTGGCGGACGCTTCCATGCTAAATAAAATGTCTCCGTTTTTTGCCATTGTGTTCAGTTGCTTCATATTAAAGGAGAAAGTGCGGCCATTTCAGGGATTCGCCGTGGCCGTGGCTTTTCTGGGGAGTCTGCTGATTATTAAGCCTACGGTGGTGGGGATGGATGCGTTTCCGGCGGTCTTAGGCTTTTGGGGCGGCATGTGCGCCGGGGCCGCTTATACCATGGTGCGCTATCTGTCGGAGCGGGGCGTGAAAGGGCCGGTAATCGTCTGCTTTTTCTCCGGGTTTTCCTGCCTGGTCACCTTGCCGTTTTTGATTTTTGGCTTCCATCCCATGACCGGGCGGCAGCTTTTGATTCTTTTGCTGGCGGGTTTAAGCGCGGCGGGGGGACAGTTTTCCATCACGGCCGCCTACAGCTACGCGCCGGCCAGGGAAATCTCCGTCTACGATTATTCCCAGATTCTCTTTTCGGCGGGGCTGGGGTATTTCGCGTTCGGGCAGATTCCCGACTGGATGAGCTGGCTGGGGTATCTGATTATCTGCTCCATGGCGGTGGCCGTATTTTTCTACAACAACCGGAAAGGAAGGTGAGAACGGTGCAAAAGAGAACAACGCAGATTTCGTCGGCGGCAGACGGACTGCCGCTTTCCGTCCTGGAAATTTACCCAGACGAAAAGCCCTGGTGTCTGGCGCAGATCATCCATGGCATGTGTGAATATAAAGAGCGGTACGAACCTTTGATGGAGTTTTTCGCCCGTCGGGGCATCGCCTGCGTGATTCACGATCATCGTGGGCACGGAAAAAGCGTTTACCGAGAAAACGAGGACTTCGGCTATATGTACGGCGGCGGCGCGGACGCGCTGGTCGCGGACGCCCGGCTGGTGACGGCTTACCTGCGCCGAAGATGGGGAAAAGAGCTGCCTTTAACGCTTGTGGGGCACAGCATGGGCAGCCTGGTCGCGCGCTGTTATCTGAAGAAATACGATCATCTGGCGGCTGCGGCAATTCTGTGCGGCTCGCCCAGCCGAAATCCTTTTCTGAAATTGGGCCAGGCGATCGTGGGGCTGGAAGGCATGCTTCTGGGGCCGCGCCACAAAAGCCTTCTGATGCAGGCGCTGACCTTCGGCCCCTGGGCCGCCAGATTCCCCCAGGAAAAAAGGCCGTGCGCCTGGATCTGCACAGACCCGAAAGTCGTGGACGACTACGAGGCTTCAAACCTGTGCGGTTTTCCTTTTACCGTGGACGGCTACCGGGCCCTGCTGGAATTGATGGGCGAAACATATTCCGGCCGGGGCTGGCGCTGCCAAAACCCGGATCTTCCGATTCTGTTCATCAGCGGCGGAGACGACCCATGCATGGGAAATGTGCGTAAATTCAAACAAGCGCTGGACGCTATGCGCCTGGCGGGCTATCGGAACGTACGCGGGAAAATTTACCCAAATCTTCGCCATGAACTGTTCAATGAGCCCAAAAAAGAGAAAATTTATAGAAACTGCTATTGTTTTATCCGCGAAAAGTTAGTATAATACATATATTACAGTGGCAACTTCATACAGAAAGAAGGGAATGGCATATGTTCAATAAACGGGTGGGAACCCTGTTGGCGTTGGTTTTGGCAAGTTCCATGGCAATGTCGGGGCCTGCGGCGGTTATGGCTGCTTCCGGAAACAGCGGGGGAACCAGCCAGACGGAGACGAGAGAAGACCAGAATGAGGAAGAGGAAGAAAAAGAAGAGTTTGAAGAGAAGGCGGACGATGTAGAAGCGGACGCCAAAGAAGATAAGACAGACACAGGCGACGAAGAGGAGCCTGCCGGGGAAGAGGCAAATGAACCCCTCGATCCGGAATGGGCGGAGGAAGAACCTGAAGAAGAGGAGCCTGAGGAAGAGGTGAACGAACCTTCGGAAAAGAAAGATAAGAAGGATTCCGCAGAAGAAAAAAAGGACAAAAAGACCGATAAATCCGAAAAAGAGGATGTTGCAGAAGAGAAGGACAAGGACGTTCCACGGGCGAAAGCTTCGGGCAATGAAACTGACAAGAACAGTTCGAGCGCAAATAAGGCAGGGCCTTTTTATCTGAACGCCGGCGTATCGGAAAACACAGATTATGAGTATAAGGGAAATGTATTGACGATTCTCAGCAGTAAAGCGATCACGATTTCCGGAAATGTTTCCAGTGGGGACAGGGACAGAATTGTTGTGAACAGCGCTACCGGAGCGGGAGCGAATTTGACGCTTCGCAATCTGACATTACATACCGCCTCGGCCATGCCGGCTCTGACTGTGAATAGAGGTCCGGTGAATATCAATCTGTCAGGCCAGAATGAATTAAGCGGTGTGAGTAATAACAGCGCTTCCATGATAAAGATTCAGGGTCCGGGCGTTCTTAAGAATGGAAGAGGATTTAACGGAACATCCCCGCAGGCTACAGTTATCAGCGGCGGAAATATTCAGACCACATTTTCGCGGCAGCCTAAGAATGGGGCGGGCACAGATCTGTATGCGGTGTCCATAAATAATTTGGAATACAGCGAATTGTACAATCTTAATGTGAAAATTGGCGATCCTTTGAAGGAATATCCTTATGGAAAAGAAATACGTTCAGACGATGACGGTAATGTGTTCATGTATCTGCCGTTGGGCAAAGTGCAGGTTACTTTGGGAGCCTCTGAAGTTTTTGAGGGAGAAGTGGTAAGTAAAAACGGTCTGCCACTGCGTAGGGTTGAACCTTCAAATACGCCTTCGCCATCCCCGTCCACATCGCCAAGCGCAACGCCCACAAGCACGCCGAGACCAACAGTTTCTGGAGAGCAGCCAGACATAGCGTCTGCAACAGACAATAAGATATTCTGGATCAATGCCGGGGCCACTTACCGTTCAGGCGCAAGTCTTCAGTTCTATGCAACAGGAGCCGGCTACAGCCCGGTAGATCCCCAGGAGCTGAATCCGGTAAAGAACTCCACCCGGTTTATCCCGGTTAGCTGGAGCGTTGTGGACAACAGCAATAAAAACGGCGCCAGCGGCAAATGGAAAGAGAGAGACAGAGAGGTTACGACAGGCGGCGCCTCATCAGGAAATGGTTCGTACACATCAGCGGAATACAGGTTTAAAGATTCTTTCACGCTCAGCACGAATCAGGCTTCCGCGGTGCCATACACATTGAAGGTGAGCTATCAGAAAGAAACTTATAATGGAAGAGCATGGAAGGCCGACAACGGTGCGGTGGATACGAAGACCGTAAGCTTCTACATTCGGAACACAGACATAACCACTACTGTAACCGGAACGCCAAGGCCGACAAGCACGACTTATTATCGTTCAGGCGTGACTTCCAGCGCATTGAGGAGAGACATCAGCTCTAACGCGCGGAACGCGAGAACCAGCGACGACACGCCAATCGGAACCATGATTTTCCTGATGTTTGCCGCAGCGGGAAGCGGAGCGGTTATTTTCAGAAAGAAGAGACGTTCTTGATTGATTGTAAGAAAAAAATAGAAATAAGAAAACGGATACCTGATTGCGGGTATCCGTTTTAAAATGCATTTTCACAGAGAAAGGGGTAAAAGATGAAAACAGTTTTGTGCTATGGAGATTCCAATACATACGGCTATAACCCGTCAAACGGCCTGCGCTACCCGGAAGACATCCGCTGGACGGGCCGGCTGCAGACCCTGCTGGGCGGGGATTACCGGGTGATTGAGGAGGGCTGCAATGGGCGGACGACCACGTTGGACGACCCGCTGGAAGGCTGGAAAAACGGGCTTGACTATTTGCGGCCATGCCTCAATTCCCATAAACCGGTGGACATTGTGATCCTGATGCTGGGAACCAACGACTTAAAAGAGACGTTTCACGCAAGCGCAGAGGAGATCGCGGGCGGCGCGGCGACGCTGGCAGAGACAATACAAAATTTTACTATAGAAAAGCAAAACTTTGCACCGTGGATCATCTTGGTTGCGCCGCCGGAAATCGGCGAGGGGATTTGCGTCTCCCCCTTTGCTGGAATTTTTGGGAAAAGCGCCATCGTCCGCTCCAAAGAATTTCCCAAGCTCTACGAAAAAGCGGCCAAAGAGCACGGCTGTGAGTTTTTGAACGCGGCCGCGCATATCCGGCCTTCTGCGGAGGATTCCCTTCATCTGTCGCCGGAGGCGCATAGGCGGCTGGCGGAGGAATTGTGTAAGAAGGTGAAGGCATTGACATAGAGAGCCGCTTCTTGCGTCCGGGAGGGCCATCGTATATAATAAAATAAAAGGAAAGCGCAAAATGGCGGAGGAAAACCTGTTGAGCCTGTACAACGCGCTTCACGGCACAAACTTGAAAGGCAAAGGTCTGATCCGCAAGCTGAAGGTGGAGGATGTGCTGTATATGAATTTCAAAAACGACCTGTCAGCCGTCATCAACCATAAAACGCTGGAATTCATGGAACACCAGAGCACAATAAATCCCAACATCCCGCTTCGGATGCTGCTCTATCTGGGCAGGGCTTATGAACAGCTGATCGAGGCGAAGGCCCGGTATAAAACGAACCTGATAAAAATACCAACGCCGGAATTCTACCTATTCTACAACGGAAAGCGAGATTACCCAGCGGAACAAAAGCTGCGTCTGTCCGACGCGTATCTGAAAACGCCGTGGAATTGGCCGTGACCGCCATCAACATTAACTCCAACAAGGCGCACGCGGCGCTGGAGAAGTGCAGAGTTTTAAAGGAATACAGCCTGTTCATAGACGCGGTGCGGGCGCATGAGAAGGAAGAGGGCGGCACGGCGTTTATCCTGGAGTTGGAAGAACAGACGGTGAGGGCCATTGCAGAAGAATAAAGCAATTCTGTCAGGCGGGATCTTATCGGGTCCTGCCTTTATCATGGCCATTTGCATCTGTTTCGGTCCGGCCGAATATTGGGATAATCAAAAAAGCCCTTCAAACGGAAGGGCAGCGCATATTTTTTCCAAAACCAGCCACACTATCCTCCATCAGGAGGTGCATACGGTCATGAGAGGAAAAACCATCGCAATGCTTTTGGGCATTTTGCTGCTCTCTTTTTGCCTATGGGGCTGTTCCCAGGAGCAGGCAGAGGATAAGGGGGAGCTGATTTGGGGAAAGCCAGCGCAAATAGAGATGTACATCTGATTGAAAAAATGGTAAAATATGCACATAACGAATAGGATAAAGGGGGTAATCGTTATGCGCGCAAGTGGTGTACTTATGCCCGTATCCAGCCTGCCTTCCAGGTTTGGGATCGGGTGTTTTTCAAAAGAAGCTTATGAATTCGTGGATTTTTTGATTTCTGCGGGACAGAAATACTGGCAGATCCTGCCTTTGGGGCCTACGACCTACGGGGATTCGCCGTACCAGTCATATTCCACCTTTGCGGGGAATCCCAATTACATTGACTTAGAGGCGCTGATTCGGGATGGGCTTTTAACGGAAGAGGAAGTTTCCTCCATCGACTGGGGCCAGTCGGAGGATCGTGTGGATTACAAGAAGGTGCACAAGTCCCGCACCAAGGTTTTGCGGATGGCTTTTGAGCGGTACAATCTGGAGCGGGACGGGGAATTCGGGGCGTTTGTCCGGGAAAACGGCTTTTGGCTGGAAGATTATTGTCTGTACATGGCCATCAAGGAGGATCAGGGGGGCACGGGCTGGAACGTCTGGCCGGAGGAGCTCAGAAACCGTCATCCCGGCGCTTTGCAGGAATGCAGGGAAAAGCTGGAAGATTTGATTTCCTTTTATCGTTTCCGCCAGTATCTGTTTCACAAGCAGTGGAATTGGCTTAAGAATTACGCCAACCAAAACGGCGTGAAGATCATCGGCGATCTGCCTATCTACGTGGCATTTGACAGCGCGGACACCTGGGCCAACCCTTTGCTGTTTCAGTTTGACGAGAAGAACGAGCCGGTGGCGGTGGCCGGATGTCCGCCCGACGGATTTTCCGCGGATGGGCAGCTCTGGGGAAATCCTCTGTACAGCTGGGAATATCACCGCGCCACGGAATACAGATGGTGGCTGCAGCGGCTTTCCTATAATCTGTCCCTGTACGATGTGGTGCGCATCGACCATTTCCGGGGATTTGATGAGTATTATTCCATTCCCTACGGGGACGAGACGGCCCAGTACGGCCATTGGGAAAAGGGACCAGGCATTGAGCTTTTCCACGTGATACGGGAAAAACTGGGCGATGTGCCTGTGATCGCCGAGGATCTGGGGATGATTTCCGACAGCGTGCGCCAGCTTCTTAGGGATACCGGATTTCCGGGCATGAAGGTTTTGCAGTTCGCTTTCGACGGTTCGGAGAACAGCGACTATCTGCCCCACAACATCGACCAAAACTGTGTGATCTACACGGGGACGCACGACAACGACACGGTGAAGGGCTGGTACGAGACGGCCAGCGAGCACGATCTGTGGCAGGCGCGGCAGTATATGAACAACGAGGATCACGACATGGAGCAGTCGATCTGGGATATGATACGTCTGGCTATGGCCAGCGTGGCGGATCTGGCCATTGTGCCCATACAGGATTATCTGTGCCTGGGCAGCGAAGCCCGGATCAACACGCCGTCCACGTTGGGGGACAACTGGAAGTGGCGGCTGAAGAAAAACCAGATCAGCCATGAGATCGTGGAGAAAATGCGGCTTTTGATGCGTATTTACCGGAGATAGTTACACGATTATGAGAAAACTATTGCGATTTTTACGGGGGTATGTGCGGGAAACCATACTGGCCCCCCTCTTTAAAATGCTGGAGGCCAGCTTCGAGCTGATCGTTCCGCTGGTGACGGCGCAGATCATCGACGTGGGCATTCGCAGGCAGGACGCGGTTTTTGTCTGGAAAATGGGTTTTGTGATGGTGGCCCTGGGGCTGGTGGGGCTTGCCTGTTCTCTGACGGCGCAGTACTTTGCGGCGAAGGCGGCCATGGGTTTTAGCACGGCGCTGCGCCGGGAACTGTTCGCACATATCAATAGTTTGTCTTACCGGGAACTGGACGAGATCGGCACGCCTGCGCTGATTACGCGGATTACCAGCGACGTGAACCAGGCGCAGACCGGGGTCAATCTGACGCTGCGGCTTTTTTTGCGCTCGCCGTTTATTGTGGCGGGGGCGCTGCTCATGTCTTTTACCATCGACGTGCCCGTGGCTCTGATTTTCCTGGTTGCCGTGCCGCTGATTTCACTGGTGATTTATCTGATTATGCGCTGGACCGTGCCCATTTACCGGGACGTGCAAAAACTGCTGGACGGGATTTCCCGCCTTACCCGGGAAAATTATGTGGGCGCCCGGGTGGTGCGGGCGTTTGGCCGGCAAAAAGAAGAGATCGCGGATTTCACCGAGGAAAACCAGGCGTTTACCCAGGTGCAGATGTCCGCGGGGAAAATCTCCGCGCTTTTAAATCCGGCCACGTACGTGATTATGAACCTGGCCATTGTGGCTATTTTGTGGGCGGGCGGCAGGCAGGTGGAGGCCGGGCGGCTGACCCAGGGGGAAGTGACGGCTCTGGTCAATTATATGACCCAGATTTTGCTGGCGCTTCTGGCGCTGGCCAATCTGATCGTGGCGATGACCAAAGCCGCCGCTTCCGGCGCCCGCTTAAGCGAAGTCTTCGCCGTCACCGCCAGCCTGCGGGATGAGGCGGGACAGGAAATTCGCCCGGATTTTAGAAGTAGCCGGGTGTCGTTTCAAAATGTATGCTTTTCCTATGCCCGTTCCGCCTCTCCGGCGCTGGAAGGCATTACATTTTCGGCGGAAAAAGGCCAGGTCATCGGCGTCATCGGCGGCACGGGCAGCGGAAAATCCACGCTGGTGAATCTGATTCCCCGTTTTTACGACGCGGCGCACGGCGCGGTGGAGGTGGACGGCCATCCGGTGCAGGACTATCCGCTGGAGCAGCTGCGCAAAAAAATCGGCGCGGTCCCGCAGCGGGCGGTGTTATTCCGGGGCGCCATCCGGGAAAATATGCGCTGGGGAAAAGAGGACGCTTCGGATGAGGAAATCTGGCGCGCGCTGGAAATCGCCCAGGCGCGGGAGTTTGTGGAGCAAAAGGAAGGCGGACTGGACGCGATGATCGCCCAGGGCGGGCGCAATCTCTCCGGCGGACAGCGGCAGCGTCTGACCATCGCGCGGGCGCTGGTGCGAAATCCAGAGATCCTGATTCTGGACGACAGCGCTTCGGCGCTGGATTACGCCACCGACGCGGCCCTGCGGCGCGCCCTGCGAAAATACGCCAGTGAAAACGGCCAAGAGACCACGGTGTTTCTCGTCTCCCAGCGGGTGGCTTCCGTGCGGCAGGCGGACAAAATCCTGGTGTTGGACGAGGGCCGTCTGGCGGGAATGGGAACCCATGGGGAACTGCTGGAAAACTGTCCGGTCTACAAAGAGATCTGTCTTTCCCAGTTGTCTGAAAAGGAGGTGGCCGTTCCATGAAAAAGAAGCGAATAGCCGATCACGGCCCGATTATCCGGCAGGTCTGGACCTATATCCGCCCATACAGACTCCGGGTGTGGGCAATGCTTTTTTTTGCCATGGTCACCGTGGGCTTCACCCTCTATGCGCCGGTGCTGATCGGCCAGGGCGTGGACCAGATTCTTGGGCCGGGCCAGGTGGATTTCGGCGAATTACGGGAAATCCTGCTGCGTCTGGCGATCGTCGTTTTGATCACGGCGCTGGCGCAGTGGCTGATGAATCTTCTGACCAACCAGGTCACGTACCGGGCGGTGGAGGACATCCGCAACCAGGCGTTCATCCATCTGGAGCGCGTGCCGATCGCCTACATGGACCAGAACCAGCCGGGGGACATCTTAAGCCGCATCGTCACGGACGTGGGGCAGTTTTCCGATGGCCTGCTCATGGGATTTACCCAGCTGTTCACCGGCGTGGCAGCCATCCTGGGCACCATCGGCTTTATGGTTTCCATCAATGGGAAAATAGCCCTTCTGGTGGTGGTTTTAACGCCGGCGTCCCTGTTTGTGGCCAGCTTCATCGCCAGCCGCACCTTTCACATGTTCCAGATCCAGTCGGAAAAAAGGGCCGCCATGACTTCGCTGGCCGAAGAGCTTGTGGGCAATCAGCGGGTGGTGCAGGCGTTTTCCTATGAAAAAAAGGCTATGGAGCGCTTTGAAAAGGTCAACGAGGAGCTTAAGGTCTGGGGCGTGAAGGCACTGTTTTTCTCGGCTATAGCCAACCCGTCCACCCGTTTTGTCAACGGCCTGGTCTATACGGGCGTGAGCATTCTGGGCGCTTTTATGGTCATTGGAGGCGGCATGAGCGTGGGGCAGCTGATCAGTTTTCTCAACTACGCCAACCAGTACACCAAGCCCTTCAACGAGATTTCCGGGGTGGTGACGGAGCTGGAAAATGCGCTGGCCTGCGCCAAGCGGATTTTCGACTTTCTGGAAACCCCGCCGGAAGAGCCGGACGCGCCGGACGCGCAGCCGCTGGAAAATTCCGACGGCAGCGTAGAACTGGATCGGGTAAGCTTTTCCTACGCGCCCCAGACGCCTCTTTTGCAGGACATATCCATCCAGGTAAAACCGGGGCAGCGCATTGCCATTGTAGGCCCCACCGGCTGCGGCAAGACCACGGTCATCAATCTGCTCATGCGTTTTTACGACGTGGACGCCGGGGAAATCCGCGTCAGCGGCCAGCCCATTCGGAAACTGACCCGGGACTCCCTGCGCAAAAACTTCGGCATGGTGCTGCAGGAGACCTGGCTGAAGGCGGGCACGGCAGCGGAAAACATCGCCTACGGAAAACCGGACGCGACCCGGGAGGAAATCGAGGAGGCGGCGCGCCAGGCCCATGCCCACGGCTTCATAAAGCGGATGGAAGGCGGGTACGACGCCTGGATCGCCGAAGACGGAGAGAATATTTCCCAGGGACAAAAACAGCTTTTGTGCATTGCACGGGTGATGCTGATGCGCCCGCCCATGCTGATTCTGGACGAGGCTACGTCATCCATCGACACGCGCACGGAAAGGCGGGTGCAGCAAGCCTTTGAAAAATTAATGGAAGGCCGCACCAGCTTTGTGGTGGCCCATCGTCTGTCCACCATCCAGACGGCGGATAAGATTCTGGTCATGAAAGACGGAAATATCATCGAGCAGGGAACTCACGAGGAATTATTGGCGCTGGGAGGATTTTACAGTCGGCTGTATCAGAGCCAGTTTGCGCAGTCGTAAATGAAAATCTGTGTCACGCGGCTATAGATGGGGGAATGAGTTTTTAAACGCGCTCCGGTAAAAGAGTTCGCAATTATGAACGGTTTGTGTCAGAAAAGGGAGGAAAAATGAACAAGAAAGCATCCTATGCGTTTCGAATACTGGCGGGCGCATATCTGGTCTATTTGGGGTATTCTTTAATCAAAGGGCATCTGGTGGAGCATGACGCGTCGATGGGGTTTATGATCGTGGGCGTTTTGTTCGGCGCGTTGGGGCTGTTTTTCTGCGTGACCGGCCTGCTGGGCAGAAGGCGGGCAGATAAGGAGTTGCGGGAGGCGCAGACAGAATTTGAAAGCCTGCCCCAGCCCACAAAAGCGCCGAAGTTGCAGGAAGAAGAGCGGTCTGAAGACGCATCGGCGGATCAAGAGCGGTCCGCGGACGCTCCAAAGAAAGAGGAGGAAAAAGTATGAACGAAGTTTATCAAAAGTTAATGAAATGTTACGAAAGTGTGCAGAAAAAAATCCATTTTCGCCCGCAGGTGGCGCTGGTATTAGGTTCCGGCCTGGGGGATTACGCGGACGGCATCCAGGTGGAGGAAGTCCTGGATTATTCCCACATAGAAGGCTTTCCGGTGTCCACGGCGCCGGGGCATAAGGGGCGCTTCGTCTTCGGCCATGTGCAGGATGTGCCAGCAGTGATTATGCAGGGCCGGGTGCATTATTACGAAGGCTATCCCATCAGCGATGTGGTTTTGCCCATACGTCTTATGAAACTGATGGGCGCAAAAACGCTGTTTCTCACCAACGCCGCCGGCGGCATCGGCGAGGGATTTCAGGCCGGGGACTTTATGCTGATCACCGGGCAGATCGCCAACTTTGTGCCGTCGCCGCTGGTTGGGCCCAATATGGATGAGCTGGGCGTGCGTTTCCCGGACATGAGCGAAATTTACGATAAAGATTTGCAGACAGTCATCCAGGGCGCGGCCAGGGATCTGGAGATTCCGCTGCGCCAGGGCGTCTACATCCAGCTGACCGGCCCCAATTATGAATCTCCGCAGGAGGTGCAGATGTGCAAGATTCTCGGGGCAGACGCCGTGGGCATGAGCACGGCCTGCGAGGCGGTGGCCGCCAACCATATGGGCATGAAAATCTGCGGCATATCCTGTATCTCTAACCTGGCCTGCGGCATCGCCAAGCATCCCCTGACCCACCAGGAAGTCCAGGAAACGGCGGACCGGGTGGCGCCGCTGTTTAAGCAGCTGATTACGGAGTCCATTGTGCGGATCGGGAAGCTTTAAGGAAAATGGGGGAGTAGACGCTATGATGAACGTATCGTTAAACCCGGCGGGCGACCGGGTAATCATCCTGGATCAGACCAGGCTGCCGGGCCGGGAGGAATACGCAGAGCTGGCCACGGCAGAGGACGTATACGAGGCGATTTTCCAGCTGAAGGTCCGAGGCGCCCCGGCCATTGGAATCTGCGCGGCGTTTGGCATATCCGCACTGGCGCTTGGGATGCCCCAGGGGAATTACGAAGATTTTTGCCGGGAGTTTCGGCGGACGAAAGAATACCTGGCCAGCGCCCGCCCCACGGCGGTGAATCTAAAGTGGGCGCTGGAGAGGATGGAAAGGGTCGTGAAAACGCATCCGTCGGCCGCCGTCTCCGAGATTTGCCAAAAGTTAAAGGAAGAGGCGCAGGCCATCCAGCAAGAAGACATGCAGATGTGCCGCCGCATCGCCGAGTACGGGCTTTCCCTGGTAAAAGACGGAGACGGCATTCTCACTCACTGCAATGCGGGGCCCCTGGCCACCTCCCGGTACGGCACGGCGCTTGGCCCGATTTTCCTGGGAAAAGAGCGGGGCGTGAACTTTAAAGTGTTCGCCGATGAGACCCGGCCCCTTCTGCAAGGGGCGCGGCTGACGGCTTACGAGCTGCAAAAGGGGGGCGTGGACGTGACGCTGATCTGCGACAATATGGCTTCCATGGTGATGAAAAACGGATGGGTGCAGGCGTGCTTCGTGGGATGCGACCGGGTGGCGGCCAACGGGGACGCGGCCAACAAGATTGGCACCAGCGGCGTGGCCATATTGGCCAATTACTACCACATCCCCTTCTACGTGCTGGGACCCAGCTCCACCATAGACCTGGACTGCGCCACCGGGGCGGACATTCCAATCGAGCTGCGGGAGCCCGGAGAAATCAAAGAGAAATTTTACAGCCAGCCTGTGGCGCTGCCGGAGACGAAATGCTACAACCCGGCCTTTGACGTGACGGACCACTCCCTGATTACCGCCATCGTGACGGACCAGGGAATTTTCCGGGAGCCTTATACAGAGTCTTTGAAAGCGTTGAGAAAAGAGACTTAGCGTCTGCGGCTCCTCT
>CAOJVE010000058.1 GCA_948444865.1 uncultured Lachnospiraceae bacterium | reverse complement strand
ACGGAATACAAGAATAAGCCGGTAAAAGTGCTGGATGGAGTAAAAAGTGTTTCTTTGTCCGGAGCTGGGCGTGGCAAGACCCCCCCTTCCGGAGGATTCGCCTGGGTCGATAAAATCGCTGGTAGTAGTGTCGCGATCAGGACGGACGGGAGCCTGTGGATGTGGGGATATAATGGGTCCGGCCAGTTGGGGGACGGAACGACGACCGAACGCCATGAGCCGGTGAAGATCATGGACTTAGGGACCCCCACCGGGGACGATCCCGCGCCGCCCGCATCCATTGTCACAAAGTTTTCCATAGACGCCTCCAAGTCCGGCACAGTGGGCAGTCCGCTCACCATCGCGGGCAGGATGGATGTTGCAAACGACTCTATGCTGTCCGGACCGCTGCAGACGGAGATAGACGCGTTGAAGTGGGCCAGCAGCGATCCGGGCATTGCGGAGGTGACCGGCTGTGACGCCGAGCCTGCCCTTTCAAACAGCGGCGCGGATCTGGCCGTGACTGTTACGCCGCGCCAGGCGGGGACCGTGCGGATCACAGGCACAGCCTCCAATGGCCAGACGGCTGTCTGTGAGGTGAGGATCACGGACGCGGGCGCCGTTTCCATTGCCCCGAGCCTGACAGGCACGGAAGGGACGACGGTGGCTTTATCCGGCGCACTCACCATCAGCGGTTCCGCGGAAGTGACCGAAGAGGAGTTGACGGCGGCGATCAGCAATATTGCCTTCGACACCACAGACGCGGCGGTCGCAAAGGTGATTGGCTGCACAGGCGAGCAAAGCCCGGACCGGCATTCGGCAGAGCTGACAGTCTGGGTCACATTGTACCAAGCCGGGAATGTGACGATCACGGGACGCACCGCCAGCGGCAGCAGCTCCCAGTGCCAGGTGGCGATCGAAGCAGACGATACCCCGGACGATACCGATTACGAGAGTGATTATTCCAGTAAGCTGAGTCAGCTTCTAAATGATGAAGGCGCTTCATCCACGCTCGAGTATCTCCGGAAAAATGAGAATTTCACAGCGTCCAGCTTCATAGCGGAAAACGATAACCGATTAGGAGATAAAGTGACCATGGTCCTGACCGACTCGATCTTCAGAGGCTGGAAGGGTTGGAAAGATCTGATCGACGGGAGCACATCGGTAGAGGATGCGGAGAAGATCATTGCCTCTTTGTTGGAAGCGTACCAGCTGGACTGCGAAGCATTGTCTAAGGCAAAAACAGCTCAAAAATATGGGAAAATGCTAAGTAAATCTTTTTCCATATATCAGAAGCAGACCAATATGAAGCAGGCACTGAAAAGTGAAGCATTATCGGCCGTGACAGAATATTTTAGCGAAGACAACATTGAGAGATTGCTTAGTGAAGGAAAATACGATGAGCTGATGGCAGGGCCGAACCTGGCAGCCATTTATGGAAATGAAACGCCCAAAGAATGGAATGCCCTGATGAAAGGATTTTCAAAATCCGCCGAAATATCCAAGAAACTGGAAAAGGCAAGTGGCACCATTGGAAAAGCTATAAAGAGCGCTTCTTTATTTGCTGATACGGTCAATTATTATTTCCAACTGGAATCTTTGCTCCAGGCCGATGAAATGTATTGCGAAATGCTGCTCTATCTGAAAGAAAACTGTGTGTACAGCGTTGTCCAGGATGCAGCCGGTAATTTATACAATACGATTCATAACAGGCAGCTCGCGATCGTTACCGACTTGTTGGAAGAAGCGGCATATCTGGGAGCCGAGAAAACATTAGATTTTGCTCTGAAAACGGCATGTAAATGCGCCCCGCCGATGGAGATCATCTGCGCAGGCTATGAGTGGGGCGTCTTGATCTCCAATACACTTTTTAAAACAGGTAAGTCCCAGGAATTAAAAGATTCGCTGCGTACCAGCGTTTTCTTGTGCCAGGGGATCTCAAGCTGGCTGGTGGAGAACCTGATCGATTACCGGAGCTCAATCGGTACGCCCCAGGAACAGGAAAACGCCCGGAGGCTCTATTACAGCGCCTATATGCTCTGGAAATCGCGCAAATGCGCCGAAGAGACCCTGCAGAGTTTAGTAAAGACCGCGCGTCTCAAGAAAATGGCGCGAGGCTATGAGGTTTCCGTACATATCGTAGATACACTGGAATCTTTTAAGAACACGCTTTTTTCGGATGAAAATCTATCCAATCTCACCGGCGTTGTCGTGTCCTGCCCGGTGGATGTGGAAGTGTACGATCCTACCGGAAAGAAGATCTTGACCTTGCGCGATGGAAAAGAAACTTCCGGCTGTAAGAATGGCGTTTACTATTTTAGCTCTTACAATCCGCTGAGCGATGACTATGCGAAGTATGTTTATTTTGAAAAAGATGCGGGACATCGTATAAAAATACTTGGAAATGGATTAGGCTTGGTGGACTGCAGTGTGTTCCAGATCACAGACGGGGGAGGGACCTCCGAAAAATATTTCCAGAACATAAAGACCGAAAAGGGCGCAGCCATAAGTTTAGACGATATATCATCCGATACCATCCAATATGCAGTGACAGGCGCGTCTGCATCCGGCGGCAGCAAGACTTATACGATGGAAGAACGGAGCGCAGAGATCAAAGAGGCCACATCCCTGACTCTGAGCGCCACATCCCTGGGCCTGAAAGTCAAGGGGAAAAAAATGATAACCGCAAATATCCGGCCAGCAGACGCTACAGACCAAAAGGTTGTCTGGTCCACCAGCGATAAAAATGTGGCCGTCGTAAACAGTGACGGTGTAGTAACTGGGGTTCGCGCCGGAACGGCAGTGATCACAGCTTCTTTAGACGAACTCAGTCAGAAGTGTAAGGTCACAGTGGCAGGCAGCGGCCAAAAACCAACGCCAACGCCCAGCCTAAAACCTGTCAACGCTAAAAACCAGAGATCCGGAAAAGCCTATTACAACGTATCAAAGAAAGGCGCTGCCCAATACGTAAAGCCAACGAAAAAGAATTTAGGATCTGTTACGATCCCTTCAACAGTTAAGATAAAAGGCGTAACTTACAAAGTAACTTCTATTGGGAATAAAGCGTTCATCAACAACAAAAAACTAAAAAAAGTGACCATTTCCGACAATATCACCACGATCGGAAACAGCGCGTTCCAGGGCTGTAAGGCATTGAAAACGGTGACAATCGGGAAGCGCGTAAAGACGATCGGCCAAAAAGCGTTTTACGGCGATGGAAAATTAAGGACAATCACTGTAAAATCCACCGCCCTTAAAAAAGTCGGCGGCAAAGCCCTCTACGGCATCCATAAAAAAGCCGTGATCAAAGCGCCGACAAAGAAACTTTCTGCATACAAAAAACTGTTTAAAAACAAAGGCCAGAAGAAAACCGTGAAATTTAAGAAAATGTAGTTCCCGGTAAAATCAGATAGCGGCCAAATAATAGCCCTACCAGGCTTTACAAAACCTGGCGGGGCTTTATCAATACTCCTTTAAAAGTTGTCGCAAATGCTGAAAAATCGGATTGTGAAAATGCCAATCAGAGGATATAATATAAAATAAGACTTTACTGAAATGCGTAATATTGCAGATAGAGGACGATTCATACGAACACGCACAAAGGGAAGGGGGCATGGCGTATGCCACAGACAATGCAGAGTTTGATGCAACAGTATATTTTTGAAATTAAGAAAATATATGGTTCACATTTACAGAAAGTAATTTTGTATGGTTCTTATGCCAGAGGTGATTTCAGGGCGGATTCGGATGTGGATATTATGATTTTGCTGGATTTGACGGATGTGGAGTCAAAGGCATATAGCCAGAAACTTTCTTATATGACCTATGATTTTAATTTAGATTATGACCTGGATATAAAGCCGATTGTCAAAAATGAAGATTTTTTAGAAAATGGGTGGTGAATTATCCGTTCTATGCAAATATTCACAAAGAGGGCGTGGTTTTATATGGAGCGGCCTGAAAAAGATATAAGGACACGGAAAGATTTATGCTCATTTTTAACGGCTCTGGCCGCGCCCATAACATTCCCAAACTGCCCTCGACATCTGGTAAATCCTTGAAAACCGCCCCCGCAAATGGTATCATACTATTAAAATACGCGAAAAGCGAGGGGGGATAAGAATTTGAAACAGACATGGAAACGAATGCTGTCCATAATGATCATGGCCGTTTTATGGCTAAGCGCGGCCAGTCCGGCCGTGGCGCTGGCCACGGGGCCGGCGACGGTTTCCGGAGGTTCGGTAAGTGAAGACGCGGCGCCGGACAAAGCCGATGCGGCGGACAACGGCCTGCATTCCATCAAGAAAGGCGCCACATACGCGTCCGGCTCTGCGGTGCGGTTTTACGCCACCGGGGCCGGGTATGGGCCGGAGTCGGCGCAGGAGCTTCGCCCGTTGGCCGGGTCCACCCGGTACCGTCCGGTCAGTTGGAGTGTGGGCGGAAAAAGCGGCCTGTGGACCAGATACTCGGAAAAAACGGCGGGCAGGACGCAAAATGGTCGCTACATTCCGGGGGAATACCGCTTCAATGGCTCTTTTCAGCTGACGCCCCAGGCGTTCGGCGGCGTGCCCTATACGCTGCAGGTGAGATACCAGGAGGAGATTTACAACGGAGATTCAAAGTCCTGGGGACGGACGGGCAGGAGCGACGTTAAAAGCGTAAGCTTTTACATAAAAAATGCCAAGATTAAGAAAAACCAGTCGCTTTCGGTGCGCGCGTCGTCTTTGGCGCTGACGGAATACGGAAAATCCAAAAGCATAAAAGCGTCAAACGCCGTGGGAAAGGTCACGTACATTAGCAGCAATCCCAAAGTGGCGAAGGTCAGCGCCAAAGGGAAAGTGACGCCGCTTCTTCATGGCACGGCGGTCATTACGGTGAAGGCGAATGGCAATTCCAGCTATTACGCGGCCCAGCGTTCGGTAAGGGTCAAGGTCGCCCGGGCCAAAATCAGCAAGAAGAGCCTGGCGCTCGTGCTGGGCGAGAAAAAGACGTTAAAGGTTCCAAAGGTTGCCCAGAAAATCCGGTGGTCCACTAGCAACCGGTCGGTCGCGTCCGTGGATCAAAAGGGAAAAATCACGGCCAAACGCCAGGGCGCCGCGGTGATTACGGCAAAGGTGGGAAAAGCGGAATACAAATGCCGCTTGAAGGTGAAAAAATACAGGAGCATTTCCCACCGGTACATCACGATGAAGGAGGGCCAGAGGAGCCGCTTCAGCTCATCGCTGACAAAGGAAGGGACCGTCTGGGAGAGCGCGAACCCGGATGTGGCCGGCGTGTCGGAGACCGGGCGGGTTACGGCCTACAGCAAAGGCAAATGCAAAATATACGCCACAACCCGCCAGGCGCGCCGCTATGTTTTTCATGTGACGGTCCAGGCGGCGCCCGTCTACAACCCGGCTCCGACAAACCCGAATCCGGTGCCCACGCTGCCGTCTGCCGTCTGGCTGTCGGCCACCGGCGACAAGTACCACAGGATACCCAACTGCGGCAACATGAATCCCGACAGAGCCACGCAGGTGTCTTACGCGGAGGCAGTGCAGCGGGGATACCAGCCCTGCCAGAATTGTTTTTAACAGGCAGTAGAAAACAGGACACAGAGCCGTGCGGCAAAAGAAAGCTGCGCGGCTTTGTGTTTTTTATTTTATATTAACTAAAAGTCATTGACTTTAAGTCAACAATAAGGTATAATCCCAGTCAAAGGGAGGGAGGATGCGATGACGAACCGACAGCTTGCCGCGCTGGAAACCAAAAAAAAGCTGCTCAAGGCGGGCAAGGGCTTAATTTGCAAAAAAGGCCTTTCCGGCACGTCCATTGAAGAAATCACGGAGGCTGCTGGCGTGTCCAAAGGGACCTTTTATACGTATTTTGGCCGCAAGGAAGACATTGTGTCTGCGCTTAGCCAAAGTATGTTCGGGGAAATCCTGGACGCCGCCAAAGCTGCCGAGGGCGGTTTTATCTCGAAGCTGATCTATTATATGGTGAACTTCTCGGGATACATCGAGCAGGGCGGCGTGAAGCTGGCGCAGGAATGGGTAAAAAACGTTGTGAACCCCGATCTGGTGGAAAACGAATTTGACCGGGGAAAATTAAAGTACGATCTAAAGTCCGTCCGGGAGCTGTTTTCATTCGGCGTGGAAGAAGGGGCGCTTGCAAAAAGCGTTTTGGACTCCCGTCTGCCGGAAACGCTGGTGGATTTGCTTTACGGGCAGATGTTCTGCTGGAGCATGAGCGGAGGCGCCTACAGTCTGCGGAAGCGGACGCAGGCCTTCTGCGATCTGCATCTGCAAAAACTTTTGGAAGAATATATGAACGCAGTCATTTAAGACAAGGAGGATATGGAAAATGAGTTATTTGGGAGAGGACATTAAGAAACTCGGATTTGGCTTGATGCGCCTGCCGCAAAAGGATGGGGCGATTGATGTGGAGCAGACCAAGGAAATGGTAGATCTGTTCATGGAGGCCGGTTTTACATATTTTGACACGGCCTGGGCGTATGCGGGTTCGGAGGACGCCATCCGCCAGGCGCTTGTGGAGCGCTATCCCAGAGAGAGTTACCAGCTTGCCACCAAGAACGCGGCGTGGATCGACTGCAAGACGAAGGAAGAGGCCTACGCGCAGTTCGATGTGTCCCTGGCGCAGACGGGCGCGGGATATTTTGATTATTATCTGCTACACAATCTGGGCGAGGTTCGGACGAAATATTTTGACGAATACGGCATGTGGGACTGGGTGCAGGAGAAGAAGGCGGCGGGGCTGATTAAGCACGTGGGATTTTCTTTTCACTCAACAGCAGAGGAGCTGGAGGAGATCCTGACCGCCCACCCGGAGATGGAATTCGTGCAGCTGCAGATCAATTACGCGGACTGGGAAAACCCCGCCGTGCAGTCCAAAAAGTGCTACGAAGTGGCCAGGAAGCATAAAAAACCGGTGATTATCATGGAGCCGGTGAAAGGCGGCATGCTGGCTACGCCTCCCGAACCGGTGGCGGAGATTTTCAAAAAAGCGGAGCCGGAATCTTCCGTGGCGTCCTGGGCGGTGCGCTTTGCGGCCAGCCTGGAGGGAGTCATCACGGTTTTGTCCGGCATGAGTTCCGTGGAGCAGATGAAAGATAACATCTCCTATATGAAAGATTTCAGAGGCTTAAGCCAGCAGCAGGCGCAGACGCTTCAGGCGGCCTGGGAGGAATTGAGCCGGACGCCGGTGATTCCCTGCACGTCCTGTGATTACTGCGCGAAAGTCTGCCCCAATGACATCGGCGTTTCCGGTTCGTTCACGGCCATGAACTATTTTACGTTGTATCAGAACAAAGAAATGGCCCTCAACCAGGAAGGCTGGCTGGTGGGAGGCCGCGGGCGCAAGCGGGCGGACGAGTGCAGCAAGTGCGGAAAATGTGAGGAAGTCTGCCCGCAGCACATCGCCATCCGGGATATGCTGGAGCAAGTCTGCGAAAAGTTACTGTAAGAGTTCCAGCATAGGCGCGTCTTCGTCGCCGTCGCCCGCCGCGGCCGCCTCCCCGGGAGAAATTCCCAGCCATTTGCAGAAGGTTCGGACGCCGCTGCCTTTGTCAGCATCTCTGGAAACAATCTGCAGACAGCTGTCTTCGGTGAAGTGTCGGAGGGGCCGGCGCAGCTGTTTGGGAAGGGCGGCCCAGAGGGCGTCGGCTTCGCGGGAAAGCCAGGGTTTCTGTTTGGGGCGAAGCAGGGTTATTTTATAAACGTTTTCTTTTGGGCGGGCCTTTTTGTCCCGGTAGATCAATATGCGAAACTGCCATTTCCTTTGCAGAAAATGGAGCGATGGAAGGATTTCTTCGGAGAACGTGAGAAATTCTTCCTTTTTTTCTGAAGGATTTTCCCAAACTAGGTGGGCGCCTCCGGCAAAAACGCCGCCGTCAAATAAATGCCATATTTTCGCGCAGCGGCGGGCGGCGTCCTCATAAGGCAGAGTAGTGGCGAAAAAAAGTGGGATGTTATCCCGGGCCAGGGCGGTTAATTCAAGTTCGGTCCGGCGGGGGATTTCTGAACTGCCGTCGAAAAGCAAAGTTCCCTGGATGTCCAGGAACGCGGCTTTGGGGCGGCGGGGAATCCGAAACAGCGGGAAATCCCCGAACAGGATTCGGTTCATAAAATCGTCCTGGCCGCCGTACGCCAGATAGCAGGAACATATTTTCCGGCTGCATTTTGGCGCGTCATCGGCGTTGCACGGGCCGTACCAGTTCTCCGGGGAGGAGGGGGCGATGCAGCAGGCGCGCAGACGGCCGTCGCCTTCCACAAACAGCCGCCCCGCGCATTTGCCGGGATCGCTGGGGGGATAGGCCAGTTCCCGGACGAAATAGGGGTCGATTTCCAGGAAAGCGTCGATTTCGTTTTTGGCATACGGCGGGCGACGGTTGTCCATCCGATTGATCCACAGGTAAATTTCCCGGGGCAGCAGCGCGCGCAGCTTTTGGATCAGCGGCAGGTGTTCGGGCGCTCCCACCGCTCCGGCGCAGAGCAAGACGCCGGAGCGGTGCAGAAAAATGCATTTTTCTGCGAACGCCTGGACAGACGCCATCTCCGGGTGAAAGGTGGCCCAGAGTCGGAGCTTGCGCACGCTGCCTTTGGCCCAGCGAAAACGCGTCAGGGATTCGTCGGCGGGGAAGCTTAAATTTGTCTGGGCGCCCACGGCCTTCATATACGGCAGGGCGCTAAGCGCGGCCAGGCCATCCCAGTACCAGGGGTGGATCAGGGCTTCCCCATAGGGGGCGACCAGCAGCGCGCCGATCTGCAGGGAAGCGGCCCTTTGGGCCAGATTTTCGGTGAAGCGAAGCCACTGGCGTTTGTCCGCATCCAGCTCTTTTTGAGTCATCGCATGTTTGGAGAAAGGGCAGTAGGAGCAGCGGTAATTGCAGCTTTTTAAGCTGCCCCGGTAGACGATTGTTTTTTTATCCATAAAGCGCCTCCCATTTTTCCATGCGGCTGCGTATGTCCGGGGAAATCAGCTGCGGGCCCAGGCAGTCGGCCAGGCCTAAGCCTTTTTCGGTGGCGGACAAAAGAGGGCCTTCCTTGAGAAAGCCTTCCCGCGTCCATTTTTCCAGCAAAGGGAAATCCTCTGTTGGAGAGGAGCCGAAGCGGCGGCGGTACTTTTTTGCGTCCAGTCCCGGATAAATGAACAGATGGCGGATGACGTACCGGCGTTTTTCTTCGTCCTCGGAGAGTAAAATGCCGTATTCGATGTCGGTGAAGTCCCGCACAGACTGGAACGCGTGGATCTGCCGCAGGCATGTGGCCTGGTCCGTGGCGTAAGGCGAGCAAAAATGGAGCCGCCCCAGATAACTGCGCCCGCCGCATCCTAAGGCCAGTGACGTGGAAAATCCGCAGTCGGGCGCCGGATGCGGGTAGGCGCGGGTGAACCGCCGCATGGAGATCTGGTAAAAACCCTGGGAGCGCAAAAATCCGCTGGCCTCCTGGTATTGGCGAAACGCCTGGTCCGGATCTAACACCGCGCCTTCCCGGCATTTTTGCAGCCCGGCCCCGTGCTTGATGTAGAGGGGATACAAAAAAAGCTCGTCCGGCTCAAAGGTCAGCGCTTCGCGCAGGCTGGCCAGCAGAGAGTCCACGGTCTGTCCCGGAATGCCGTAAATAAAGTCCAGGTTGATGCAGGGGAAATCAAAAGATTTCAAAAGCCAGAGCGCCTCTTTGGCCTTCTGGGGACTGTGGCGTCTCCAGAGGGTTTGCAGCTCCGCTTGGGAAAAGCTCTGGATGCCCATGCTGATGCGGGTCGCGCCGGCCTGTTTTAAAAGCTTTAGCTTTTCCGGCGTGGTCTGGTTGGGCGCCGTCTCCACGGCGGTTTCCAGTTTTTCGCTCAGACGCAGGCGTTTATCCACAGAGGCAAAGATCCGTTCCAGCTGCCGCCGATTCAAAAACAGAGGCGTTCCGCCCCCGATGGTGAAATCCGAAAATTCCGTTTTACAGGAATCCAGGATTTCCCCGTATTGCGCCAGCTGCCGGTCCACCGCGTCCAGATACCGGTCCACCGCGCCGCTGTCCTGTCCGGTGACAGAAAAAAGATTGCAGTAGCCGCATTTTGTCTCACAAAAAGGAATGTGCAGGTACAGGCCGTGGCCCGGCCCCTGCAGCGCATGGGCGTAGTCGGCCAGGGAGATTCCCATTAAAGGCCCGTATGCGGTTTTGTGCGGATAGCTGTACATATATTGGATATAAGGATTCATAGGCGATTCTTTAAGAAAAAATGCTTATATGGGACAGTGGTTACCAGCGGGTGGTTGACGCCGTGGGAGTAAAAGCCGTCCTCCCCGTAGCAGGTTCCGTGGTCGGAGCAGCAGATGACGAAAGCGTCGCCCCGGATTTCCTGCCAGCCGTCCAGCAGCCGGCCCAGGCAGCCGTCCACATAACGCAGCGCGGCGGCGTGGCTTTCCCGGCTGTCCGCGCGGGCTCCCTCCAGGTAAAAATAGTTGGGATAATGGATGGCGGATATGTTCAGATAAAGAAAGACCGGCGGCTTTTGGGGGGCGCGGGCGATTTTTTTTAAAATAAAATCCACCTGGTTTTTCGCGCTTTCTTTCACCGGGCAGGCAAAGGACGGGTTCCAGTAGCTTTTTTTAAAATAGCCGGGAAAGACCTTCCCCATGTCGGAGCGTTTGTCGAAAAAAGCCACGCCGCCCACACACCAGGTGTCGTAGCCCTCGTTTTCCAGCCCTTCCATAATGGTGCCGCCCGAGAAGCCGAAAGAGCCCTCCGGGACTTTTCGCCCCAGGCCGATGTGGGAGGGGAAAAACAAAAGCTCCCGGTCGGCCAGCCTTTTTATGTCGCAGGCGCAGGGCAAAAATCCCGCGAACATGGCGTGGTGGGACGGGTAGGTGAAATTCCCCGGCGCCTGGCATTTCTTCCACGGGCCGCAGCGGTTCAGCGACGGCGTGGTCCGGGCGGCTTCTTCCTGCGCCGCCACATCGTACCGGAGAGCGTCCAGGCAGATGAATAAAATATCCTGGCGCCCCACGACCTGGTTCATATCAATGGAATTACGAATCATGCTTTCATTTCCTCTTGCATCAGGCGGACTTGGCGGGCGTAGATGGCGTTTTCGCCATAAATGTCCTGGTGGATCAAGTCGCCCTGTCCGTTCATCTCGATGATTCTGGGTTTTAAGGTTCTTTTTTCCAGCAAAACGTCGACGCCGGCGCTTCTAAGACCGGGAAAGCAGCGCATCGCCCTTTGGCACAGCGTTTGGATCTCGTCCGTTTTGGCGGGCGGGATGGGCAGCGCATCCGCGGGCAGGGGCCGGTTGTTCAGATGCAGGTTGGTAATGGGGCTTTTGGAGAGGCGGGCCAGAAGGAAGTCCAGGCGGCCCTCCTGCGCCACGGCACGCAGATCCCAGGAAAACCCCTGGTATTCCGGTTTGGCATACCACCGCTCTACGATGCAGTCCAGCTTCAGAATGCGGTTCAGAAGGGGAAGGAGCTGGTCGGGACTGGAATAACGGCGCAGGCGCTTGACGTTCAAAAGCCGCCCGCTGGACGGTTCTAGGGCCGCGCAGGCGTAAAGAGCCATCTGGCCCCGTCCCGGCTGGATACGAAAGGCGGCCGCGCCGGCCGCGCCGGAACCATAGGCCGGTTTGATAAATACCTGAAAGATCCGCCGGGCGGTCATTTTCGCAATTAATTGCCCGCTGTCCAAAATGGGGGGCGCCCCCAAGGGTTCCAAAGGCTCCGTAACCGGAAGGCCCGCCTGGGCCAGCGTTTCTTTGCACCGGCGTTTGTCCAGCAAAGTCCAAATGGCTTCCGGTTCATTGAGAAAGCGCCAGCCGTTTTTTGCCGCCAGGCGGGACAGCTCTTTCAGATCCCGCTGGTAGCCGCGGATGCAGCCGTCCAGCTCCCCCAGGTCGCAGGAATCCCATACGGGCGGGTCGATTTTCACAAAGCTTCCCGCGGGGAGGATGGGAGGCGGCTGGCCCCATTCCCATAAAAGGCAGGGAACCCCGGCCTGGGCGGCGGCCTTTTGGAAATAATCGGCGCGCTTTGTCTTGGGGGTTCCCAGTAAAACGATGGGCGTCATTCTGTAAGCATGGCGTTCATCCAGATGTCGCCGTGATAGTTTTCCGGTTCGTTTTGCTCCGAAAGATCTATCTCCACCGGCAGATCCTCCAGCTCGCGCATCATGTCGTCGCTTAAATAATGGTAGTGCAGATCCACGGTTTTGATGTTGGGGCAGGCGGGGATTTTTTCCAGAATCAGCGCGCCGCCCTTGTCCGTTAAAGTGCCGGCGGAGAGATCCAGCGTATGTATCTGGGTCATAAATTTGCTCTCCAGCACAACTTTGGTCAGATCGTCCTGAATCTCGCTGTCGGTGATTCCCAGATACGCAAGCTTCGGGAAATCGGCTTTTTCAAGCAGCGTTTGGATGGTTTTTTCGTCCCCGTCAAATCCATAGTAATCGCTGCCGATGTAGAGAAGCAGCTTTTTCAGGTTGGGAAGCTGGGCGTTCTGGATGGCCTCAATGACGGACACGGGAAGCCCGCCGCAGATGACAGTCAGGGATTCTAGGCCGTCGTGGCGGACATTTCCCAGCTCCAGGTCCGTGGAACCTTTGATGGTCAGTTCCTTAAGATGGGGCAGAGCGGCCCACAGAGCGTCGTAATTCCCCTGCACAATCCAGGATACTTCACATTCTTCATAGTCCATGTCGCCGATGAATAATTTCCGAATGTGGGAAAAGCGGTCCCCGTTGGCCACAATGTCATCGAGAATCGGCTGGCATCCGTCCTCCCAAGAGTCCCCCCAGTTTCCGATCCGAAGCTCGGCAAGCTCTGGAAACTCCGGGTCAGCCAGGATATCCGCGACCATCGTGCTCGGCCCCTTGTCACTCCCCTCGTATTCGTCGTAATCGTATAGGTACACCTTAGATTTTTCCATGATAACCTCCTGAAAACGTTCCTTTATAAAATGAAAGTTGCTAGCTTCACGCTGCTCGTCTGCGCTTACCGCCCGCCGCCCGGGCTTTTCACAATAAACCTTCATAATGAATCCTTTGTTTATAAAATGATTATACCGCCAACTGTGTTTTAAATCAATGGGCTTATGGGGAAGAATTTGCGCGGCGCGCATGCGGTGAAAATCTTTTTAAGAAAAATGATCCATAGTTGCAGTGTCAATGAAATGCATGCTATAGTTTATGTGTTGGCTTGTAGAATGTCCATTGAATGGGGGACGCTTTTTTCAGGCGTTTCCTTTATGGCCGAGAATCTGAAGGAGAGGTAAATATGGATCTAAAAGACGCTATGCGCCAAAGGCATACGGTGCGCAGATATACGGACCGGCCGCTTCCGGCGGAAATTGTGAAGGAACTGAACGAATATATAGACAAAATGAATCAGTCATACGGCCTGTCTGTGGCGCTTAAGACAAAAGACGGCAGCGCGTTCAATGCGCTTATAAAGCTGATCTTGGCAAAAGGGGTGCAGAACTTTTTTATCATGGCTGGTAAGGATGCGCCGGATCTGGATGAAAAACTTGGTTATTGCGGCGCGGGGCTGATGCTGTATGCGCAGACGCTGGGGCTGAATACGTGGTGGGTAGGCGGCACGTTTAACCGAAAGCGGATGACAAAAATATCACACGGAAACCGGGTTGTGGGCGTGGTCGCTGTGGGGTATGGACAGACGCAGGGAGTCCCGCATAAGACCAAGAGGCCAGAGCAGGTGAGCGGTTACAGCGGTGATGCGCCGCAGTGGTTCAGGCGGGGAATTGACGCCGCGCTTCTGGCGCCGACGGCGTTGGCAAAGCAGGCATTTTTGATAGAAGGCTCGGGAAATAAAGTGTCCATTCGATGTGATAACGGCATTTTTTCCGGCGTGGACGCCGGGCTGGTGAAATACCATTTTGAGCTTGGCGCGGGAAAAGATAATTTTGAGTGGGTATAGCGATTCCATGCGGGTATCGGGTGATTTTTTGTGGGATATGCTGTATAATGGGAGGAAAGCATTAGAAATCTGCGGAGGTGTCTTATGAAATATAAAGTTAAGGTGACGGTGATTGACAAAAAGCTGTATCCCGAATTGCAGAAACAGTATTGCGCCGATCCTAATTCCGGCGAGTGTCCCTGCTACAATGTGGGCGATGAGTTTATTTTTGAGAGGGATGAAGAAAACGATCATTTTTGGCATGGCGGTCTGAACACGCTGGTGAAAACGGACGCCGATCCGGACGCTGTGGCGGGCGGACCGAAGACGCCGCATTGTTCGGAGGCGTGGGACGCTATTGCGCGGTATATCTATGCGGGGCTGCAGGGCGGTTCGATCATGAAGGGCTGGATGAAAAAAGAGAATGAAATGATAGCCTGCTGTTCGGACGGGACGAGGCCGGTTATCTTTAAAATTGAAAGAATGGATGTGGAGGAATAAGACATGAACGAGATCATAAAGGCGATGGAGGAACGCAGGAGCATTCGTAAATTCAAGCCGGAAATGCCCGCGAAGAGGGAACTGGAGCAGATCATAGAAGCGGGGCTTTACGCGGCCAATGGAATGGGCAAGCAGGCGGTCATAACGGTTGCCATTACCGACAAGAAAGTCAGAGATCAACTTTCTGCCGACAACTGTAAGATCGGGGGATGGAAAGAGGGCGTTGACCCGTTCTACGGCGCGCCGGCGATTCTGGTCGTGCTCGCGGATAAAAACTGCCCGACCCGCGTTTATGACGGCAGCCTTGTCATGGGGAATATGATGCTGGCGGCGCATTCCCTCGGGCTGGGGAGCATCTGGATACACCGGGCGAAAGAAGAATTCGAGACTGAAAAATGGCAGCGGTTTCTTTCCGACATTGGCGTTGCGGGCGAGTGGGAAGGCATAGGCCACTGCGCGGTTGGCTATATAGACGGAGAAATGCCCGAAGCCGCAAAGCGCAAAGATGGCAGAGTTTTTTGGGTTGAGTGAATTGGAGGTCATCATATGCCAGATAAAAAGGGAAATTCACAATCCGCTGGCCAGGGCCAGCCATGTGCTCATAAAAGAAGCCCAAAGGACGGGCATGCTTTTAAATTACAAGCCCCCTACAAGCCCACAGGCG
>CAOJVE010000057.1 GCA_948444865.1 uncultured Lachnospiraceae bacterium | reverse complement strand
CCTTGTCCGCCACGGAGCTGCTGGCCATCTGCGCCCTTCTGGAAAACACGGGGCGCGTCAAAAGCTACGGGCGGCCCAGCCGGGACGATGCGGCGCCGGACTGCCTGACGGCGCTGTTTGATTCGCTGGAGCCGCTGTCCCTGCTTTCCGGGGAAATCCGCCGCTGCATCCTTTCCCCGGAGGAAATCAGCGACGACGCCAGTCCGAAGCTTCGCCAGGTGCGCCGGGAGCTGAAGCTTACTAACGACCGGATACACACCCAGCTGCATTCCTTTGTAAACGGCAGCAGCCGCACGTATCTGCAGGACGGCGTGATCACCATGCGAAACGGGCGGTACTGTCTTCCGGTGAAGGCGGAGCATAAGAACCAGATCGCCGGCATGGTGCACGACCAGTCATCCACCGGCGCCACGCTGTTTATCGAGCCCATGGCGATCGTGAAGCTGAACAACGAGATCCGGGAGCTGGAGATCCGGGAGCAAAAGGAAATCGAGGCCGTTTTGGCCGCTTTGAGCGAGCAGGCGGCCCAGGACATGGAGGCCATCCGCCTGAATCTGCAGCTTATGCGCGACCTGGACTTTATATTTGCCCGGGCTTCGCTGGCCATGGACCAGAACGCCACGGCGCCGATTTTTAACCGGGAAAAAAGAATCCATCTGCGCAAAGCCAGGCATCCGCTGATTCCGGAAAAACAGGCGGTGCCCATCGATGTCCGTCTGGGGGATGAGTTCGACCTGCTGGTGGTGACTGGTCCCAACACCGGCGGGAAAACGGTTTCCATGAAGACGGTGGGGCTTTTAACGCTGATGGGCCAGTCGGGCCTGCACATTCCGGCCGCGGACAAAAGCGAGCTGTCCGTGTTCGAGGAGGTTTACGCGGACATCGGAGACGAGCAGAGCATCGAGCAGAGCCTGAGCACCTTTTCCTCCCATATGACCAACGTGGTTTCGTTTATCGAGAAAGCCGACGCCGAAAGCTTGGTCCTCTTTGACGAGCTGGGGGCGGGCACGGACCCCACCGAGGGCGCCGCGCTGGCCATTGCCATTTTGTCCCACCTCCATGAACAGGGCATCCGCACCATGGCCACCACCCATTACAGCGAGCTGAAGGTCTACGCCCTGTCAACGCCCGGCGTGGAAAACGCTTCCTGCGAGTTCGACGTGGAAACCCTGCGGCCCACCTACCGACTGCTGATCGGCGTGCCGGGAAAGAGCAACGCTTTCGCCATTTCCTCCAAGCTGGGCCTGCCGGACTTCATGATCGAAAAGGCCAAGCAGCAGATTGGGGAGCAGGACGAATCCTTAGAAGACGTAATTTCCAACCTGGAAGCCAGCCGGCTTACCATCGAAAAAGAGCGCACGGAGATCCAGCAGTACAAGCTGGAGATCGCCCAGTTAAAGGAGCAGCTGGAGGAAAAGCAGAGCAAAATCGAGAAGCGGCGGGAGAAAGCCATCCAGGAGGCCAACGAGGAAGCCCTGAAAATCCTCCAGGACGCCAAGGACTACGCAGACCAGACCATCAAAATGTACCACAAGTTCCAGAAAAACCATGTGGATCTGGCGGCGGTGGAAAAAGAGCGGCAGCGGCTTCGCAAGAAAATCGACCAGGCGGAGGGCAAGATGAGCTTAAAGCCGGCCTCCCAGCCCAAGAAAAAAATCAAGCCGTCCGCCCTCCGGCTGGGGGACGGGGTGCGGGTGCTGTCCATGAACTTAAAAGGAACCGTCAGCAGCCTGCCCGACGCCAAAGGGAATTTATTCGTGCAGATGGGAATCCTCCGCTCCCAGGTGAACGTTTCCGACCTGGAGCTTTTGGACGAACCGGTCATCACCGGCCCGGCCATGAGCCGCACTGGCGCCGGGAAAATCAAAGTCTCCAAGTCGGCGGGGATCTCGACGGAAATCCAGCTGCTGGGCAAGACCGTGGACGAAGCCCTCTCCGCGTTAGACAAATACATGGACGACGCCTATCTTGCCCACCTGACCCAGGTGCGCATCGTCCATGGAAAAGGCACCGGCGCCCTGCGAAAAGCCGTCCACGATTACCTGAAACGCCAGAAACACGTCAAATCCTACCGCCTGGGCGGCCTGGGCGAAGGGGACTCCGGCGTGACCATTGTGGAATTTAAGTGAGAATAAAAAAGGAGCCTGACATATGGTAAATAAACAAAAAATTCTGATCGTGGACGACGACAACAATATTGCGGAGCTGATTGCCCTGTATCTAACAAAGGAATGTTTCGAGACATCCATTGTCAACGACGGGGAGGAGGCCTTAAAGCAGTTTCAGACCTTCGGGCCCAATCTGATTTTGCTGGATCTGATGCTGCCGGGAATCGACGGCTACCAGGTCTGCCGGGAGATCCGCCAGAAATCCGACGTGCCCATCATCATGCTCTCCGCCAAAGGCGAGACCTTCGACAAGGTGCTGGGCCTGGAGCTGGGGGCGGACGATTATATTATCAAGCCCTTTGACTCCAAGGAGCTGGTGGCGCGGGTGCGGGCGGTGCTGCGCCGCTTCCAGGTGAAGGAAACAACCCCGGCGCCGTCCAACGAGAAGTGCGTGAATTACCCGGATCTGTCGGTGAACTTGACCAATTATTCGGTGGTCTATATGGGCAAACACGTGGACATGCCGCCCAAAGAGCTGGAGCTTTTGTATTTCTTGGCGGCTTCGCCCAACCAGGTTTTCACCCGGGAGCAGCTGCTGGACCACATCTGGGGCTATGAGTACATCGGCGACACCCGGACGGTGGACGTGCACATCAAGCGTCTCCGCGAGAAAATCAAAGACCACAAGTCCTGGGCCCTCAGCACCGTGTGGGGGATTGGCTATAAATTCGAGGTAAAATAGCATGAAGAAAACCCTTTACCTGAAATTCATTCTGGCGTACGCGGCATTTGGGTTGTTGGGATTTATCGCCATTTCCACCATCGGTTCCAGGCTGGTGCAGAACCATCTGGAGAGGCGCATCAGCGAGCAGATTTACCAGGAGGCAAATGCCATTTCCATGGACAGCGCCATACGTTACCGGGCGGCCACCTATAATCTTGCAAATATTTACAATAATCTGTCGTCCCTGGCTTCTTACCAGGAGGCGCAGATCTGGATGATGAACCAGCGGGGGGAAATCCTTTTGGACACCAGCCAGGGGGCGCCGTACGCGACGCCGCTGGCTCTGGAGGGATTCGACCCGCTGACCTGGGGCTCCAGCTATTACCGGACGGGGAATTTTTTTGGATATTTTGACGAATCCATGATCAGCGTCATTGCGCCCATCACTTCCGATTTGACCATCAAAGGCTACATAGCCATCCATTATCCCATGTATGATTTGTACTGGGAGCGGGAGCAGATTTTGGCGGTGATTCATGCGGTGTTTTTCTTTTTGTTCGCGCTGTCGCTTCTGATTTTGCTTTTATTTACCTGGAGCGTTTACCGGCCTTTGCGGAAAATCACCATCGGCGCGGAAGAGTACTCGGCCGGCCATCTGGACTATCAGATTCCGGTGTACTCCCAGGATGAGATGGGTTATCTGGCGCGGACGCTGAATTACATGTCCGGGGAGCTGAACAACAGCGGCGAGTATCAGCGCAAATTCATCGCCAATATTTCCCATGATTTTCGCTCACCGCTCACCTCCATCAAGGGCTATCTGGAGGCCATCGCGGACGGCACCATCGGCGTGGAAAATCAGGAAAAATACATTCAGATTGTTTTAAACGAGACGGAGCGTCTGGAGAAGCTGACTCAGAGCCTGCTGACGCTGAATAATCTGGACGTGAAAAGCCGCATGATGAATCTGCGGGCTTTTGATATCAATAAGGTTATAAAAAACACGGCAGCCACCTTCGAGGGCATCTGCCGCAGCAAAAAGATTTCCATAGAATTGATTCTGTCTGGCGCCCAGCTCTATGCCTATGCGGACATGGAGCAGATCCAGCAGGTTTTGTACAATCTGCTGGACAACGCGATCAAGTTCAGCCCCAACGAGTCGACGATTACCATTGAAACCACGGAGAAAAACGAGCGGATTCTGGTGTCCGTCAAGGACCGGGGCGCCGGCATCAGCAAAGAGAATCTCCCGAAAATCTGGGATCGTTTTTTCAAGGAGGATTCCTCCCGGGGAAAAGACCGCAAAGGCACGGGCCTGGGTCTGTCCATCGTCAAGGAAATCATCAACGCTCATAAACAAAACATCGACGTGATCAGCACCGAGGGCGTGGGCACGGAATTTATTTTCAGCCTTGACCGGATGCAGGATTCTTAAGCCTATTTTTTCCAGGAATAGTTCCGCAGCGTCCCCGTAAGCTTTAGATCGGCGAAATCCTGCTGGCGCAGCGCTTCGTACAGGACGATGGCCACGGAATTGCTCAGGTTTAGGGAGCGGGCGTCTCCCTTCATGGGGATGCGGATGGCCGTCGCCTGGTTTTCCAGAAGAATGTCCTCGGGAATGCCCGCGCTTTCCTTGCCGAACAGGATGTAATCGTCTTTTTTATAAACGGCCTGCGCGTAGGTCTGGGGCGCCTTGGTGCTGGCGTAGAAAATCCGTGCGCCCGGATTTTTTTCCAGGAAATCTTCGTAATTTAAGTAGACAGTCACGTCCAGATCCTGCCAGTAGTCCATGCCGGCTCTTTTAATCTCTTTCTCATTCAACCGGAATCCCAGCGGCTCAATCAGGTGCAGACGCGCGCCCGTGGCCACGCAGGTGCGGCCGATGTTTCCTGTATTGGCCGGGATTTCCGGCTCCAGCAATACTATGTTCATGAAAAAATCCTTTCTATAAAATTCATGGCAGCCGGTATAGTTCGTCGCTTTGGGGGCGGTCCAGATAGCGGATTTCTTCCCCGTTGCGCAAAATCCGGTCGTTGCCGGCGGTGGCCTGGCCGATTAGGACGGCGTGGATGCCCGCGTCTTTCAGTTGGCGCACCAGGGCGGCGCCTCCCGGGGTTCCGATTAACATGGAGCCGCTGGACATCAGCAGGTAGGGGTTTAGCCCGTACCGCTCGCAAATTTCCACGGACTCCTGGCGAATGGGGATTTGCCGCAGGTCCACGTCCAGGCCTACGCCGGCTCCTTCGCCAAATTCCCAGAGCGCGCCCAGTATGCCGCCCTCCGTAATGTCATGCATGGCACACGCGCCGTGGGCGGCGGCGATGCGGCTTTCGGGCAGCACGGACAGGTATTGGTCGAACGCCTTGGCCGCGTCCACAAATTCTTTGGGAAGGGTTTCTTTCAGTTCAGTTTCTTTTTCCTTGGCGATAATGGAGGTCCCCTCCAGGGCGATCCATTTAGTCACCACCAGGTCGTGGCCGGGCTTTAAGCCGCCGGTCTGAATGATGCGGTCTTTTTTTGCTTTTCCCACGCCGGCCACCGAAATCAGGGGCTGATTGACGGCGCCTGTGATTTCCGTGTGTCCGCCCAGGACTTCCATGTGCAGCGCCTGGCAGGTTTTCTCGATGTCCTGCATCATGGCGCAAAGCTCCGGCTCCTCAGTCTGCTCCGGCAGCAGGATCGTCAGCATCACGCCCACAGGCTCCGCGCCGGAAGCGGCCAGGTCGTTGGCCGTTATGTGTATGCTGTGGCTTCCGATGTCTTTGACGGTTCCCGTAATAGGGTCTGCGGATATGATGAACGCTTCGTCGGGCGCCAGCGTCAGCGCCGCGCAGTCCTGGCCGATTCCCGGCCCCAGCAGGACTTCTTCCCGACGGCGGCCGATCTGTTTTAGGACGGAGCGGCATAAAACCGGTTCTGGCAGCTTTCCTATTTTCATCCTAATTGTTCCCCCTTACATAATGGCGAATTCCAGCACGACGGGCGCCACCATAGACAGTACAAGAATCACTGCGATAATAATTGTGATAATTCTGCGGTTTTTGCGGTTAAAAAATCCTCCAGCCATTTTTCACCATGCCTTTCATAATGTGATTTGTTTTGCTTCAACATTGTTGGTTAAGGGATCCCTGCGCCGGTAATCAAACAGCAGCGTTTCTTGGGCGAGGATCTCGATGTGGACGGTTTTGGGCAGCCCTTCTTGGCGAATATAGTCGCGGACGGCCTTTTGCCAGGGTTCTTGAGGCTTCATCCAGGCGGGGCGGCTTTTTAGATTTTCCCGGCAGTACAGATCCACGGTCATCGCTTCTTTGACAGATTCCAGAAGCGTGGCAAAAGCGTCCGCCCGGGCGAATCCGCTTTCCAGGAATTCCAGTAAAATATCGTACCGGCGCAGCCGGGAATGGGAAATCTGGCTGTAGCCTTTTTCCTCGTAGAACGCGCCCAGCTTCTGGTAAAATTCAAACGGCGACGGGAACAGATTTTCCAGCAGGGGCAGGGTATGCGAAAACTGGCCGCTGTTGTAATAGATTTCCACCATGGCTTCCACTTGTTTTAAGGCCAGAAGCTCCTCGTAAGAGAGCCAGTTGGTTTTCAAAACTTCGTAGGGTTCCCGGTCCATGTAGACGCAGCCGTATTCCGGGGCCATCCGCTCCATCCGGGAGCCTTTGAGGACCTTGAGAAAACCCAGCTGCAGCTGCTGGGGGCGCATGGCGTATACCTGGTTGAAAGACTGGGCGAAGCTTGCGTATCCTTCATGGGGCAGCCCCGCGATCAGATCCAGATGCTGGTGGATGTTTTGGCCCTGCTGGATCTGCGCCACGTTGCGTTTGATTTTTTCAAAATCCGTTTTCCGGCGGATTTCCAGAATCGTGTCCGGGTTGGCAGACTGTACGCCGATTTCCAGCTGAATCAGCCCGGGGCGCATGGACTTCATGCAGGCCAGCTCCTCCGGGCCCAGCAGATCCGCGCCGATTTCAAAATGAAAGTTCGTGACGCCCTGGTCCTGTTCCACGAGAAACCGCCAGATTTCCAGGGCCCTTTCCCGGTCGCAGTTGAACGTCCGGTCTACGAACTTCACCTGGGGGACTTTCCGGTCGATAAAAAACTGCAGCTCTTTTTTCACAAGCGGCAGGTTTCTGAACCGCAGCTTCCGGTCCAGCGAGGACAGGCAGTAGCTGCAGGAAAATGGGCATCCGCGGCTGCTCTCGTAATAGATGATGCGGTTTTCAAAATCCCGCAGATCGGCGTAAGGAAACGGCAGCGAGTCCATGCACAGCGGCTCCCGGTCCGGGGTTTCGCGGATGATTCCATCCTGGAAAAATGTGAGTCCTGGGATGGCGGCAAGCCCTTCGCCGGGGTCTTCTTCTTTAAAATGCCGGGCCAGCGCCAGAAAGGAGGCCTCCCCTTCACCCCGCATCACGCCATTTATGGCCGGGTGGTTCTTAAGGTATTCCCGGGCGCAGTAGGTGACTTCCGGGCCGCCGACCCAGATCTGGGTTTCGGGAAGCAGTTTGTGGATCTCCCGCGCCAGGTCATCGATCCAGGTCTTATTCCAGATGTAGCAGGAAAAGCACAGAAGCCCTGGCCGGCTCTGGTACAGATCCTTTAAAATGTCGTCGAAGGGCTGGTTAATGGTGTACTCCCGTATCTCCGCCGTACATCCGGCCTGCGCCGCGAAGGCTTTCAGGCTGTAGACGGCCAGGTTGGAGTGGATGTATTTGGCGTTTACGGCGGCCAATACGATTTTTTTATTCGGACAATTTGTTCTGTTCACAGTTTAAAATATAGAACCCCTTTCGATTCGTGCAGTCTTGACGGTTGTAGGTCATCTCGCTGTCGTCCAGCTGCCGGAAAATGCCGCCGGCCTCCTCCACGATGCACTGCATAGCCGCGGTGTCCCATTCCATGGTGGGATTGTGCCGGTAATAAACCTCCGCGTCGCCCCGGGCGATCATGCATCCCTTGATGGAGCTTCCTACGCGCAGCAGGTTTGTCAGATGATATTTCTCGAGCAGCCGCTCCATCTGTGCGCATCCGTGGGAGCTGCTCATGACAACCCGCAGATCCTGGGTGCGCTGGGAAACATGAAGCCGCACGGGCTGGCATTCTTTTTCCAGGTAGGCCCCCAGGCCTTTGGCGGCGTAATACAGCTCTTTCGTGGCGGGAACGTAGATGACTCCGGTAACGGGACGGCCCTGGAAGGTCAGGGCGATGTTCACCGTGAACTGTCCGTTCTTTTTGATAAATTCCTTGGTGCCGTCCAGCGGGTCCACGATAAAGCAATAGGGGTTCGTAAGGCGCGTCCGGTCGTCCTCCCCTTCTTCGGAGAGCAGCGCGCACGAGGGAAAACGCCGCGTCAGCTCTTCGGCGATGATTTCATGCGCTTTCCGGTCGGCCAGGGTCAGGGGCATATGTCCTTCTTTGTATTCCACTTGCCAGAGGTCTTCTTTTTCATAAATCTCCATAATCGCCTGGCCAGCCGTTACAGAAATCTTTTTGGACATATCCAGCGCTTCCTGGTAGTTCATTTTCAGTCATCTCCTTCCTTGTCTGTACATTATATTCATTATTCCAGGCGCTGTCAACTTTCGCCTTCGATAAATATGACAAATGTCATAAGAAAATAATTACAAAATATAGGTGATTTTTATGAAATTTTGAGTTAAAATAGTAGACGTAGTGAAGTAGTAAAAATTCATATTGAAAGGGAGGAAACAAATATGAAGAGAAAAGTTTTGGCGGCTCTGTTGTGCCTGTCCATGGCAGGAACATTACTGATGGGATGCGGCGGCGGATCGAATGACGCAAAGGAAAGCACAGACGCGCAGGCTACAGAAGCGGCGGATGATGCGGACGCAGCGGACGATACAGCGGATGACGCCGGAGACGATGCAGAAGAAGCGAAGTCCGGCGGACCCTACACCTTCGGATACACATGTATGGACGGAACAAATCCATTTTTCGTAACGATTGAAGACGCGATCCGCACGGCGGTGGAAGCCAAAGGTGACAAGCTGATCTCCACAGACCCGGCCAACGACGTTTCCCTGCAGATTACCCAGATCGAGGATATGATCGCTCAGGGCATGGACGGCATTTTTCTGAATCCGGCAGAGGCGGAAGGCATCCTTCCGGCGCTGGACGCTCTGAAAGAAGCGGAAGTGCCAATCGTAAACTTTGACACAGAAGTTGCGGATCTGTCCTATGTGACCACTTACACAGGCTCCGATAACTACAACGCAGGTAAGGTTTGCGGCGAAGACCTGGTTAAGAAATGCCCGGACGGCGGCCCGATTATCGTATTGGATTCCCCGACGATGAACTCCGTAGTGGACAGAACCAATGGTTTCCTGGACGCAATCGAAGGAAAAGGATTTGACATTGTAGCGCAGCAGGATGCAAAAGGAAATCTGGAAGTTTCCATGGGCATCGCAGAAGACCTTCTGCAAGCACATAACGACGTAGTTGCTATTTTCGGCGGCAATGACCCGACCGCTCTGGGCGCTCTGGCGGCTGCCAATGCGGCTAAATTAAAAGACTGCAAGATTTACGGCGTGGACGGTTCTCCAGACATCAAGTCTGAACTGGCTTCCGGCGAATCTCTGGTTGAAGGAACCGGCGCACAGTCTCCGGTATCCATCGCGGAATCTTCTGTAGATCTGATGTACAAGATTATGGCAGGGGAAGAGGTGGACGACAGATACCCTGTTGAAACATTCCTGATTACTGCGGATAACGTAGAAGAGTACGGCACAGACGGATGGCAGTAAAACAGATTGCTATATGAATGCAAGTTGATTGCCACGTGGTGAATGAAACTGCCTCAAAGGCCGCGCAAACGGGCTTTTGGGGCATGTTTCATGTAGAGCGCGGCTGGAGCGAAACAGTGATGAATAAAAACTTAAGTGGGTGATAATTTGAGTGAACAGGTTTTGTTAAAAATGGAGCATATACATAAGCGGTTTCCCGGTGTGTATGCGTTGAATGATGTCAACTATGAACTGAGGGCCGGTGAGGTGCACGCGCTTCTGGGCGAAAACGGAGCCGGAAAATCCACATTGATCAAAGTGCTGGGCGGTATCTATCATCCAGAGGAAGGGGAAATCTATATAGATGGAAAAAAGGTGGCCATTAACGGGGTGCGTGACGCCCAGGACAACGGAATCGCCATCATACATCAGGAACTGGTATTGGTTCCCCATATGACAGTTGCCGAAAATATTTTCCTGGGAAGGGAACACGGCAGCGGAATCTTAATTAACCGTAAGAAAATGACTGAAGAGGCACAGGCTTTGCTTGACGCTCAGGAGATAAATATAGATGCAGGCGTATTGATCAAGGATTTAACCATCGCGCAGCAGCAGATGGTGGAGATTGTGAAAGCGATTTCCTATAATTCCAAGATTCTGGTCATGGACGAACCCACGTCTTCCATTTCGGATAAAGAGGTGGCCTTCCTCTTCCAGACCATGCGCAAATTGACCGACAAGGGCGTTGGAATTGTGTATATTTCTCATAAAATGAGCGAGCTGGAAGAAATCTGTGACCGGGTGACGATTATGCGTGATGGCCAGTACGTGGGAACGAAGGTGGTCAAAGAAACCACCAAGGACGACCTGATCGCTATGATGGTAGGCCGGGAGCTGACCAATTATTACACCAGAGATTACCAGGAGGCCGGTGAAACTCTGTTGAAATGCGAGCATATCTCCGACGGAAAAATGGTGCAGGATGCCAGCTTTGAGCTGAATAAAGGTGAGATCATCGGCTTCGCGGGTTTGGTAGGCGCGGGGCGCAGCGAGACGATGAAGTGCATCTTCGGTCTGACCAAAGGCGCAAAAGGAGATGTATATGTGAAGGGAAAGAAAGTCAATGTGAACAGCCCCATTGACGCCCTGAAGCATGGCATTGCGCTGGTTCCGGAGGACCGGAAGCTGGAGGGTCTTTATCATGTGCAGAGCGTGCGGTTCAACTCCACCATTGAAGTGCTGGGCGAATTTATTCATGGCATATCGGTGGACGGCAAAAAAGAAGTGGACATCACACAGAAATATATCGATATGATGAGTACGAAAACCCCGACTCAGGAACAGACCATTGGGAATCTGTCCGGCGGCAACCAGCAGAAAGTGATGATCGGTCGTTGGCTGGCCACCAATCCTGAGATTCTGATTTTGGATGAGCCGACCCGCGGCGTGGATGTGGGGGCCAAATCCGAAATCTATGCGATTATGAACCAGTTGGTAAAAGAAGGCATGTCTATCATTATGATTTCTTCTGAGCTGCCGGAGATTATTAATATGAGCGATCGGGTTTACGTGATGGCGGAGGGCCATGTGGCCGGATGTCTGGATCACACAGAAGTGACGCAGGAAGCGATTATGCAGTTGGCGGCAAATTAAACCTGCATGCGCTCGCTGCTGGACGCATTGCCGTAAATAAAAGCTGTGCGGGCGCATTTGGAATATCGGAATATAGGCCGCCTGTTCGGCGGTAGACTTTCATAGTAAGGATATGCGAATCAAGGAGGGGAAAAAATGGCTCAAGAGGCAACAAAAAAAGCTGGCTCAACGAACAAAGTTGTAGTCTTTTTAAAAGAAAATATGGGCATTATCGGCGCCTTGCTGGTGCTGTGCGTGTTCCTGGCTGTATTTCCGGCTACAAGCGGATCTTTTTTGACATCAAAGAATATTTTTAACGTATTGCGTCAGATTTCAACGAATATGTTTCTGGCCTGCGGCATGACGATGGTAATCATTCTGGGCGGCATCGACCTTTCTGTGGGTTCCATCATTGCTCTGGCTGGCGTGCTGGCGGCGGGCTGCGTGTCCCGTTACAACCTGCCCATCGCCGTCGCATTGATTGTGGGCGTGTTGATTGGCCTGGTGATCGGCGTATTCAACGGCTTCGTAATCAGTTCCACGACCATACCGCCGTTCATTGTGACGCTGGCGACCATGAATATAGCCCGGGGTCTGGCGAAGGTGTATACAGGCGGTTCTCCGGTGCGCGTAGTGACCAAGGAATGGCAGTTTGTAGGCGCCGGTTATGTGGGATTCGTTCCGGTTCCCGTTATTCTGATGATTATTGTGCTGATTATAACGGCGCTGATTATGAATAAAACGAAAATGGGCCGTCATATTTATGCAGTGGGCGGAAACGCCCAGGCCGCTGTATTTTCCGGCATCAAAGTGGCCAGGGTGAAGTTCTTTGTACATGCGTTCTCCGGCGTGATGGCCGGGCTGGCAGGCATCGTATTGGCTTCCCGTATGTATTCCGGGCAGCCGACAGCCGGTGAAGGCGCGGAGATGGACGCCATCGCGGCGGTAGTTGTAGGCGGAACGTCCATGGCCGGCGGTTCCGGTAAGATTGGCGGCACGATTATCGGCGCGCTGATCATTGGTATTTTGAACAACGGTCTGAATCTGCTCAATGTAAATTCATTCTGGCAGGATGTGGTAAAGGGTATAGTAATCCTGCTTGCGGTATTTATCGATTATGTGAAGAACACAAAATCGAAAGAATAGTGGACAGAAAAACGGCAGAGCCTGTGATGGGCTTTGCTGTTTTTTCATTTTCCGGCGCAAAGAAGACAGTCAGGTCGATTTCATTGTCTATACAATGGGCCTGGGCAAAATAGTCCCCCATAATGTAATATTGGAAACTGTGTTGAAGTCCATACAACTCCATAGAAGGAAATGTTACCATACATATAGCCTTTGTTGATTGGCCGCTATGATTTCCGTATATGCGAAGCGCCTCCTCAAGATTTTTCATACATGTATGGCATAAAAAGGAGTTCAGCTTATTCATATCTGGCGTATTGTTCTCGGCGGATATATATTGCATAAGTGATATTTTCCTTGATGCAATCCGTGTGATTTTTATACTGTAAGCGTTTTTGTCCGCCCATATGCAGGAAGAGACGTTGGAGCTTATTGCTGCGTCATTGGAGGTTAGAATGTCTACCATGCGCCAATCATTCAGACAGAGCACGCCAACCCCGGAGAGGTTTTTATAAATGGTTTTGAGACTATTTTTTCCGCTTCCGCACAGACGACATTCTTTTTTTGAGATCAGAAGGCTCTGTGGAGGAGCTTTTTCGTATTTTTTGCATCCAATCATCATAAAAGATAAGATAAGTATGATGACAACTTCCACATAAATTCTAGTTTTTCTCACTTTTCCCTCCTTATATTTGGCATGATTGTTCACTGCGTCGTAAGCGCATTTTTATTGCAGGGTCAAAACTTTCTTTATATATGAAATGATATTTCATAAATAGGAAATGGCGCGTCTGATTATCCTATATTATGATTAGTTAATTACAAGTTTCATTGTATGTTTGGCATAATAATGAAAAATTATTATTGTATTTTGAATGAGGTGAACAATATGGAGCGAACGGATTTGGACCAGATGGCCATGCAGATAAAAGAAAAGCGCAAAGCATATGGGTATACACAGGAGGAGATGGCTGAGCAGTTAAATATATCATACAGTTTTTATACAAAGATAGAGAATGGATTTCAGGCGCCCTCGCTGGATACGCTGATTCGGATTGCCACTACTTTGCAAATATCACTGGATAAACTTATCTTCGGGAATAGCCGGAAGATACAGCCTTTTTCTCCGGATGTGCAGGAACTGTTTCAATTTATCAGTCAATACAATCGCGCAGAACTCATTCACTGCAGAAATTTACTGAATAAACTGATCGGTTTTTTGAATTAGAACAAACGTTCTTTATCTGATCCGGGATCCTATAACGTAACAATAAAGTTGTATTATAAACTTAATATTTGGATTATATTTTTCTTCTACTTAGCACATAATATAATTTAGATGCTGAATTACAGTGGCGCTTGTCTCACAATGGTCGCGGCGGAGGGGGAACTCCGGGCGATGAATGCGTGCGGCGGCTGTGGAAGCGCCGAGCAACTGACTTTCGTAAATAGGCGGCGTCTGCACGAATAGATGAGTCAGTTAATCAGGAAACAATAGGAGAATTAGTATGGAACTGCACGAACGCCTAAAAAAACTCAGGACAGAACAGGGGGTAAGCGTTTATCGCCTTGCCCGGCTTAGTGAAGTATCCGAAAATTATATACGAACGATAGAAAAGGGAAATAACCAACCTTCGGTGGAAATTTTAAGCAAATTGCTCAAACCGTTGGGAATTACCCTGTCCGAATTTTTTCGGGATGATGAAGCGATTCTTTGCCCTTCTTCATATGAAAGAGAGTTGATCCAGACGGTTCGGAAGCTGGATTCGTCCAAATCAGAAATTTTGCTCACTTTGGCAAAGGCCTTGGCGGGAGATTCGTGATGGAAAGCGTCAGGGATCAGCCAGAAAAGACTCGGCGGTCAGGCGCACGCCAAGAGAATACCCTTGCACAAAGGCTTTTTGTATTTCGTACTGCAGCGCGTTTTGCCGGCAGTTCTGGAGGCGTTCCAACTCGTCTTTGGTTTCGGGGGTCAGTTTGTGGAGGAGTTTTTCTGCGCATTGGCGGCATTCTTCCATAAGCTTTCGGTACTCCGGGGCTTCTGGCGGGAGCGATGCGTATGGCATGGGGATTCCGGTAAACAGGCTTTCGATAGTTCTTGTCTTCAAGGGCATTTCCTTTCTTGATTTTAAATAAGATGTATATCTAACATTTTCAGGTAAGTTTGAATTCGGTCTTTTTGCAGGGCCGCGTTTTCGTTTTCGCCAGGGGCCAGAGCGACGCCGTTGTTACTGACCAGCAAAGTTTCCATGCCAACGCCCAACAGTACGCTGAGAGCGTAAAAGTTATCCAAAGAGGGAAGGGATTTGCCGTGAAACCAGCGGTAAATGGTCTGGGCGCAGGCGAAGTTCATGAAGTCCTGGATATTATTCGCGGTAATGCCCTTCTTTTGGCTGAATTTATAAATGTTTTTTCCGGTTTTCTTTGTATTGATGATTGGGTAACGCATAATTATCACATCCTTTTTTGTATTATCCCATAATTTTGACGGGTTGTCATTGAATTACAAATCACTTGACAAAATGCTTATGTTGAATTAAGCTTTGAATTCAAGAATTAGTTTGCCGCAACGGGGGCGGCGGATATTGCACAGGGGGAATCGCTATGTTTCGTATGTGGGGAAAGATCTGGGAGAGTAACCGTATGATCCGGGACACGGTTATCTGCAATGAGACGCAGAACAGTCGGACGAAGAAAGTGTTTCAGAGTCTGGAGGATATTTGCTATGAGTTTGATTTGCAGACGCCTATATGGCTGAATGGGAATATCGAGGAGTTTCAGAGGCTTTCAAAGACATGATCCGCGAAATCCAACAATACTGCGTCAAGAAATAGGGCTTTC
>CAOJVE010000056.1 GCA_948444865.1 uncultured Lachnospiraceae bacterium | reverse complement strand
TAAAACTTATGATGATTTTTTCTGTATGATTACATAATTTTTTTGCGATGTACTCGAATTTTTCAGTATGCCAATTTATAGAGTATTGGCTGTTAAGAATGATAGGATCATACCGCCATATGACACGTTGCTTGCCAATTAATTCCGATAAAACCTGAAAAGTTTGTATTCGGTCATCCAAAGAGGGAAGATTTGTTTCAAAATCTTTATTATATGCATTAAGGGTAAATTGAAAATAATACATATAATCATTTAATATATCTAGTTTATTTATGATTGGCTTTGGATTTTTACTCCAAAAAACTATGCAATCCACAATGCTTGGCATAAGGTTAATTTTACTGATTTGATGTATGTTCATAGGGTTTCTTACATACGCATACTGCGCTTTAATTCTGTTAATGAACCATTCGGAAAAAAAGGCCGGTATATCAGTTCTTCTGCTTGCGCTTATTATCATCTATTTTACCTCAATTTTATTATTAGTTGGAAGATTATAGGCAGTACGCCATAATGTATTCTTCTTCATTCTCCCTTACAATCTCAAAACCAACCTTTTGATAGAGTTTTGCCGCATAATTGCCTTTTTGAACGGAAAGAGAAACCCGGCTATACCCATGTGATTTAAGCAGAGAAAGAATTTCTTTCATCATGGCTGTTCCAATGCCGAGGCCCCGGTATTCTTTATAAAGAGAGATTGCCAAAGAAGGTGTTTCGTCATCTATATGTCCGTAATCGTTCATAATACGAACCCAAACAGCGCCGACAATCTCACCGTCAACCTCCGCCACGAATCCCCAATCGTCTTTTGATTCCCCGAAACGCTCAACATAAACCTGTAATTCGGGAGATGTAATAATGGCTTTAGGTGGAGGTTCGACGCCCTCTGGAATATAGATTGCTTCATATAGAAAATTATCCAGTAACGGATATTCTTGCTTTCGTATTTCCCGTATCGTATAGTCCATAGCTGACCTCTCAATTCTGTGCTTTTCATATATTTTAGAATAATTCAAATAATACAACAACAAAAACTTATCAGAAATGCTAAATTTAATAAAAAAGAACGGATAACAGCAATGGAAACTACAGACAGGATTTGCGAACTTGCAGTTTTATGCGATGCGCTCCTTTTGGTTTTCTGCATTATAGCGCGAATTTAAATAGGTTTAAACTATTGAAAGTGATAAAATATAAGTATTTGCTATTAATTAATCTGGTTGCTATAATTTAGTAAAAGAAAAACAAGGAGGCTCGTTCATGCAGAAAAACAGATCAGCTCCTGGATGGTTGTTATTGACATCTGTCTTGCGTTTAGCGGGATGCAAAAATGTGGAGGCAGCAGTATGAGAGAGGCGTTGCTTGCAGGAAAAGATATTTGTAAGGAATTTCAGGGGAATACCGGGGGGATGGTCTTAGACCATGTGACCTTGGATATTTACGAGGGGGATCTCACCGTTATCATGGGGCCCTCCGGCGCGGGGAAATCCACGCTTTTGTATGCGCTCAGCGGTATGGATGGGATCACCGGAGGGGAGATCTGGTATAAGGGCAGAAAGATCAGCGGGCTTAGGGAAAAGCAGATGTCGGACTTGCGCGCCCATGAATTTGGCTTTGTGTTTCAGCAGACGCATCTGGTCAGCAATCTGACACTGTATGAAAATATTGCAGTGGCAGGATATTTAGGCGCTGGCTGGAAAGCAAAAGAAGTGGAGCAAAGGGCGGATGAACTTCTTTTCCAGATGGGCGTGGAAAAGGCAAAAGATCGGCTGCCTGCGGAAGTTTCCGGAGGGGAAGCGCAGAGGGCCGCTGTCGCCAGGGCCGTGATCAACCGTCCGGGGATTTTATTCGCGGACGAGCCGACGGGGGCGTTAAACCGACAGAACACGCAGGAGGCGTTAAACCTTCTGACTGGACTAAATGAAACAGGACAGAGCATTTTGATGGTGACGCACGATGTCCGGGCGGCGATCCGCGGCAACCGCATCCTCTATCTGGAAGATGGGAAGATCCTGGATGCGCTTGATTTTCCAGCCTATCGGGACGAGGTGGCAAAGGACAGGGAGCTCCGGCTGAATGAATGGCTCTGTGCCCTGTCGTGGTAAGGTGGTGCGCAGATGGAGATGAAGATTTTATGGAAAGCGTATGTCCGAAGGCATAAAGGCAGTCTGGCGGGTGTTTTTGCCCTATTGTTCATTGTTTCGGTTTCCCTTGTGACGACGCTGACGATATGGGAGAGCTCCGGTCGGTATGTCCGGGAAGAGCTGGAGCGGATCGGTTTTGGCGATCTGACTGCATGGGCGTCGCAGGTTTATGATATCACACAGCTCACAGATGAGATCGGCAGTCTGGATACGGTGGAAAGAACAGGCGTGCAGAAACTGATCTATTCCGAATATGAGATAAAGGGGCAGAAATCCGACAGCGAAGGCCAGCTTGTGGTCTATGAGCCGGAAGATTATGCCTACCGGCTCTTTTTAGATGACTTGTCCGGCTATCAGGCGGGGGAGGCCGTGATCCGCTCTGGGGAACTGTATGCGCCCATTTCCCTGCGGTCCATGTGCGGGGCAGAGATCGGGGATGAGATCTCTTTTCCCATAGCCAGAAATGGCGTGGCGCAGACATTTACCATAAAAGGATGGTTTGAGGACCCGATCATGGGAAGTTCCATGATCGGTATGAAAAGTTTTTTGATCTGCGGCGGGGATCATGCGGAGATCCTCCGGAAGTTATCCGCAGCGGGGATCGATGGGCTTGCCAGGGACGGATTTATGATACACATATTTAAGGACAGGGACAGCGAAGTGAGTATCGCGCAGTGGAATGCTATGCTCAACCAGGAAACGCGGCTTTCCCAGTTTGCGGAATTTACCCACAGCAGGAACGCCATTGAGGGCTTTATGCTGACGCTGCAAAACGTGTTTACCGGGTTCTTATCCGCCTTTGTAGCAGCGCTGCTTTTGGCGTCCATGGTCGTGCTAAGATATGGCATAAGCGGCGCGATCGAGCGGGATACGCCGGATATGGGGGCGTTAAAGACGGTCGGCTTTACGACGGGGCGTCTTCAGAAAGCGCAGGCTGTCCCCTATATCTTTGTCATCCTGGCCGCTGTGGCATTAGGAGTCCTCGCGGTGCCGTTTGCGGCGGGAGGGGCGGCTCTTGCTACGCTCACGACAACTGGGCTTTTATTTCCTGTCAGGTTTCCGCTCTGGCTCTGCCTGCTGTCTTTGCTGCCCCTTATGCTGCTGCTCCTGGGATCGATTATTTTGAAAGTGAGAAAGATTGGGGAGATAGCCCCTGTGGAGATCATCCGGGGAACGATAGGTAAAGCGTCAGAGAAAAAAAGGCGCCGCTTCCCTATCCGACGTACGGGCTTGCCGTTCTTTCTGGCAGTCAGGCAGCTTGCCGCGGGAAAGAGACGGTATCTGAGTGTGGGCGCGTCCGCGGCGCTCCTGGTGTTTTTTGCTTCATTCATGGGTTATGTGGATTCCTGGCTCGGGGCGGACGGTAAGGGGCTTATGGATGCCTTTAATCCGGCGGACCTGCATATTGCCGCGCAGCCTATGGGGGAAGCCACCAGTGAGGATGTGGAGCGGACGATCATGGAGTACACGGATATCACGGACAGCTATATGCTTGCCATGCCCGGCGTTTCTGTAGACGGGGTGGATCACACGGCAAATGTGATCACGGAGCCGGAGCGGTTTCACCTTCTTTCCGGGCGGACTTGTCTGGAAGCGGACGAAATCGTGCTGACGGAGTCTGTCGCCGCGGATCTGGGTGTGGGGAGCGGGGATACGGTCACGGTCGGCGGAGGAGCGGGAAGTATGCCTTACAGGATTTCCGGTATCTATCAATGCGCAAATGATATGGGGGCAAATGTCGGTCTTAGCAGGGAGGGATATGCAAAGATCGGAAAGGAAACGGCCGGAATGTGGTGTGTCCATTATTTTCTTGCAGATGCGTCAAAGCAGCAGGAGGTCATGCGGGCATTGGAAGATCTGTATGGCGGGGATGTGTATCTCCATGAAAATTCATGGCCTGGATTGTTTGGGATACTTTCCGCCATGAAGTGGCTGATGCTTTTTATGTATGCGGTGGTGACGGTGTTTGTTTTTGTCGTGACGGCCCTTTCGGCGGGGAGACTTCTTGCTGTGGAGCAAAAGGATCTGGGGATCTACCGCGCCATTGGATTTTCACCGGATCGTTTACGGCTTTCCTTCTCCCTGCGGTTTGGGATCGTTTCAGGGGCTGGCTCCGTGCTCGGCTCTCTCTTGGCTGTCTTGTTTACGGACCCGCTTGTGGCCGCGCTTCTCAGACGTTTTGGCATCAGCGATTTTTCGGGGGACCCGTCTGCCCTGGATATCATGCTCCCGATCGCGGCGGTAACGGGGCTGTTTATGCTTTTTGCATGGCTTGACGCGGGGAAGATAAAGAAAATGCGGCTTACGGTATTGGTCGCCAGGCGGTAATACAATAGGTTTTTCCTATTGAGATCGATTAAATATAAGTATTTGCTATTTTATCAAAAAAGAATACAATGAAATCAAAGCAAAGAAGAGTGGAGGACATACGATGAGAAAAAATATTTTGGCGGCGCTCGGCGCGGCGCTTGCCGTAGGGATGTTATTGGCCGGATGCGGCAATTCTTCCAAGTCCGGCGGCGCAGCCGTGAAAGAAGAGCTTTATGCGGAAGAAATGCAGGCGTCTGTTTTGCAGACAGAAAATGATGAACCAAAAGGGGATGGGTCCCAGGCGGCGACAAATCTGGCTGTCCGGTTCGGGGACAACGGGGAAGCCTTTCCCATGCATCTTTATGATAATGATACTGCGGCGGCGATCGCGAAATATGTGGGGACCAGTGACTGGCGGCTGCCGATCTACCATTACGATGACTATGATCATTGGGAGGTCATGCAGTATTACGATATTCCGAGCCGTTATGAGATCCCCTCTGACCCGGAGGATATCACCAAGGAAAGTGCCGGGATGGTCTATTATTCTGAACCGAACCGTATTATCCTTTTTTATCAGGATGCCGAGGTTGCCGCCGCATATACGCCGGTAGGATATTTTGATCCTTCGGAGGAATTTTTGGAGGCTGTCCAGAACAACCCCGTACTGGAAGGGTGGGGGAATAAGATCGTTGTCATCAGTGATGGTGAATGAGGTTGGAACAGACAATAGGGTATGATTTGAGGAGGAGATCAGTAATGAAAATCATTGAAAATCAGACTTTTGACATGGAAAGGGCGCTCTATGGGAGCGAAGGCGTATTGGTGAAAAACTGTTCTTTTGACGGACCGGCAGACGGGGAAAGCGCCTTTAAGGAATGCTCCGATATTGCGGCCGAAAACTGCTTTTTTAATCTCCGCTATCCGTTCTGGCATGACCATGGGCTTAAGATCTCCGGTTCTGAAATAACGGAACTGTGCCGTGCATCCCTTTGGTATTCTGATCATATTGAGATCGCGGATACGAAGATGCATGGAATCAAGGCTCTTAGGGAATGCAGGGATGTGATCATCCGGGACTGTGATATTATTTCGCCGGAGTTTGGCTGGTCGGTGCGGGGCATCCGTATGGAGGACAGCACAGCGGTCAGCGAATACTTTATGATGCGTTCGGAAGATCTGACATTTAGAGGGGTCACTTTCAAGGGCAAGTATTCCTTCCAGTATATCAGAAATGCGGTTTTTGAGGACTGTGCCTTTGATACCAAAGACGCATTCTGGCATGGTGAAAATATAACCGTCAAAAACAGCACGGTCAAGGGGGAATATCTTGCATGGTATTCGGACGGGCTGACCTTGGAAAACTGTAAGATCATCGGGACCCAGCCACTGTGCTATTGCAAAAATTTAAGGCTGATCAACTGTGAGATGATCGACACAGATCTGTGTTTTGAAAAGTCCGAGGTGGAGGCGTGCATCACGACGCAGGTCATCAGCATCAAGAACCCGCTTTCCGGCAAGATCTGCGTGCCTTCTGTGGGCGAGATCATCCGTGATGACGCAGGAGCAAAGGGCGAGATCTTCATCTGCGGCCAGACGCAGGGGAATGCGCCGGCCTGCTGTGAAGGATCAAAGCCTGGCATGGCGGTTGCATAAGGGAAGGGAGGATGGCTTATGGAGCCGGCGCTGTTTTTGCTAAAGGGTGCGCTGATAGGGCTGTTGTTTGGCGTTCCGGTCGGGGCGGTCGGGACCATGACCATCCAGAGGACTTTGGCGCATGGAATGAAGGCGGGGCTTATAACAGGGCTTGGCTCTTCCGCCGCGGATTGCATCTATGCATCCATCGGAGCGTTTGGTCTGACTTTTGTATCGGACTTCCTGCTGAAATATCAGACAGTCACCTCTGTCATAGGCGGAGGGTTTGTCATAGCGATGGGCGTCTGCTCTTTTATTGGAAGGCCGCATGAGAGATCTGAGCCGCAAAAAGAGTCCGCAGAAATGACCATGTTCCTCTCCGCTTTTGTGGTGGGCATCACGAACCCGGCGGCGATCCTTACCTTTCTGTTTGCGTTTTCCTATTTTAATCTGGCGGCGGGGATGACGATTCTGCATGGAACGCTGCTCGTCCTTGGGACGCTGGCGGGAACCTTTCTTTGGTGGCTGTCGCTGTCGTTTGCGGCAAGTCGTTTCAGGGAAAAGGCTGCTTCCCACCAGACTGCATTAAGCCGTATTTTCGGCTGTCTGCTGTTCATTTTCGGGATGGTCATCTGGGTCAGAGCGCTGATCGGGGAGGCATAGAAATTGAAACAAAAAATATTTATATTGCTGCTCGTCATATGCTTGCTGCCCGGGCTTGTCGCCTGTTCTCCGCAGAGTCCTATGGATGGACAGGCCTCCGAGACGATCGGAAAAGGGGGAGCGGAAGGGATGCAAAGCGCATCTTCCATAGAGGACGGACAGCCCAACAACTCACAGGAGAAAGAAAACGTGGATCAGGACCAGTTTTATGCTACGGCGGGGGAAACGGTCTTTACAGCGGTCTTTTCGGATAATCCCAGCGCCGAAGCCCTTAAGGGCCTGCTTGCCGAAGGGCCGCTTACAGTTGATATGCATGACTACGGCAGTTTTGAGAAGGTTGGCGAGATTGGGCGTGCGCTGCCGAGAAGCGATGAGCAGATCACAACGGAACCGGGAGATGTGATTCTTTACCTCGGCACGAGCATCACGATCTATTATGACACGAATTCCTGGAATTTTACCCGTCTGGGAAAAATACAGGATGCCACGAAAGAGGAGCTGCTGGCAGCTTTGGGCGCTGGGGATGTTACAGTAACATTTTCGCTTGAAAGATCAGAATAAGAAAGGGAGATTAGATTATGAGTCATTATATTTGTGAATTGAATGAGAAGGTTGAGAGAGTTCACGTCCGCTGCCAGAACCGCTATGGGCTTATGCTTGCCGTGGATTTGTTGTGCTGACCTTTGACCCTTGCTATATGGGCGAAAGCGCAGGCGAGCCCCGCCACGTTTTTTCCCCTGAGCTGTTCACTGAGAATTTCAGTGCGGGCATTGATTATCTCGGGCTTTCGATTGGCAGCTTTGTGATGGTTTACAAAGTGCTTTTGTATATTGTCTGCGGATTTGTGATTCAAAGCTGGATTCTTCCGCTGTATTCGGTTGTAACTTATGCGGCCGCTTCCAAAAACCGTTGATTATATTGTGGACGGATTGGACAGCGCAAAAGCGGCCATGATTATCACGACAAAACCGGACGAGGTGGCCAAAATAATATCGGATGAGTTTAAAATTGGGCTGACTTTGATAGAGGCTAAAGGTTATAATTCTAACGAAAATAAGGCCGTGCTCTATGCGGTTGTCAACCAATTTCAGATTGTAAAGCTGAAAACATTGATTAAGTCCGTTGATAAAGATGTTTATGTAACGATTACGATGGTTTCGGACATTCGTCACAGCAGTCAGGAGTTAAAATAGATTTTGCTCCATCAGCGTCTGCAGGAATTTTTCGGCGGGTTTGGTGAAGGTCTGGTGTTTTTTCCAAATAATGCTCATCTCGTCGGTGAGGCCGGGGGAGAGCGGGCGGAATGTCAGCCGGCTGTTTTCGGAGGCGTTGATGATCCGGTCAAAGGCGATGGCGTACCCCAGGCCCTCTTCCACAAAAAGGGAGGCGTTGAACAGCAGGTTGTAGGTGACGGTGACGTTTAAAGAGGAGAGGCTGCGCTTCAGCCATTGGGTGATCTTCCCGTTAGGGGATTCCTGCTGGGAGAGGATCAGCGGCTTATCCCACAGGTCTTCCGGTGCGATGGCATCTTTTTTCGCCAGCGGCGCGTCTTTTGGCATGAGCACGCCCCATACGTCCTGGTCCGGCAGCTTGAAGGCTTCATATTTTTTGAGGTCCGGCGCGCCGAACACGATGCCGAAGTCGATCAGACCGTTATCCAGCCGTTCCTGGACGAAGGCTGCGTTTCCGCTGGAAATGTGGTAATGGATGCCCGGATGCTCGGCCCGCAGTTTTCCGGCGGCGCGGGCCAGCAGGCGCATGCCGTCCGTCTCCCCGGCGCCGATGTAGACGTCGCCGATGACGATGCTGTCCGACATGGCAATTTCTTTTTCAGTCTTTTTTACCAGTTCTAAAATCTCTTCTGCGCGTTTGCGCAAAATCATTCCTTCTTCCGTCAGCGTGACTTTCCGGGAGCCTTTCGTGCCGCGGATCAGAAGCTGTTTGCCCAGCTCTTTTTCCATATTTTTGATTTGGGTGGAAAGGGTCGGCTGGGACAGATGCAGAGATTGGGCCGCCCGGACAATGCTCTGCTCCCTTGCGATGGCGAGAAAATATTGAAGCACACGGATTTCCATTGGCATTCCTCCATTTTTGGTTTATCATACCATGGATTTGTATAGGTTTCAACTATTCATTTTGATTAAAACCAAGTATTTGCTATTTTACAGACGGCGGCTTATACTAAAAGCAGGATTTGTAAGGAGGATTGGATAGATGAAAGTTTTAGAACAAAGCGAAAGATTTGGCGGCAGTCTGCAGGCGGTCACAGAGCGGTTTCTTCGGGCGATGAATGACGGGGAAAAAGTGATTGGAGGCTCTGGGCTTCACCAGATCATGACGCGCCTGTCCCGGGAGGCCATGAAAGTGACGGCGCGTTTAAACCAGGGATACCACGAGCCCCAGGAGATTCAGGCGCTGATGGAGGAGCTTACCGGGCGGCGCATCGATGATTCCTTTCGGATGTTCCCGCCTTTTTACACGGACTGCGGGAAAAACCTCCACATCGGAAAAAATGTGTTTATCAATTCCGGCTGCCAGTTCCAGGATCAGGGCGGCATTTACATCGGAGACGGGACGCTAATTGGGCATTCGGTGGTTCTGGCCACGCTGAATCACGATCTGGACCCCGCCCACAGGCCCGATATGTATCCGAAGCCCATCCGCATCGGGAAAAATGTCTGAATCGGCGCGCATGCGACGGTGACGCAGGGCGTGACCATCGGGGACGGAGCCGTGGTGGCGGCGGGCGCGGTAGTCACAAAAGACGTGCCGCCCAACACAGTCGCAGGCGGCGTGCCGGCGCGGGCAATGAAAGAAATTTTGTGAGGGCGATTATGAGAAAAACACGATTTTTACGGGCATTTCTTGGCTTGTTTTTATTTCTGGCGGCGGGAATTCTGGCGGGGTGCAAAAAGGATTCGGCGGTGCGGGAGCGTTCTGTAAGCGGCGCCGCGGATGGCGGGGGCGTCAAAGAAGAGGCGGATTGGGAGCGCGTTCAGGTTTCACCGGAAACGGAAATCGTCGAATTGGAGGAAGGGCTGTCTGTTGTCCGCTACGAGGGGGACTATGGCTTTGAAGGATTTTTGGAGCAGGGCGGCGCGGATTCCGACAGGGGCGTGGCGGAATATCTGATGGGCCAGATGGCGTCTAACGGGTGGAAGCTTTTGTTCGGCGGCGAGCCGTTCGGGTGCAGCGCGCTTTCTGTGGCGGGCAGCGACGGGGGTTATCTGTTCGGCCGAAACTTCGACTGGGACCGCTGCGAAGGGCTGATCGTCAGCGCCCGTCCGGCCAAAGGATACGCGTCCGTCGCCACGGTGAATATGGATTTCATCCAGGCGGGAGGCGTCGATCTGTCCAAGCTTCCGGACAGCGTGCGCGCCGTGGCGGGCCTGTACGCGCCGCTGGACGGCATGAACGAAAAAGGGCTGGCCGTGGCGGTCAACATGATCCAGGATTCCGCCTCCATCAGCCAGGACGCCGGAAAGCCGGATCTCACCACGACTACGGCGGTCCGCCTGCTTTTAGACCAGGCGGCCGATGTCCGGGAAGCGGTCGGGCTTTTGCGGCAGTATGATCTGCACGCCTCCATGGGAATGATGGTGCATTTCGCGCTGGCGGACGCCAAGGGGGACAGCGCAGTCGTGGAATATATCGATAACGAGATGATCGTGACAGACGCGGCGGCGGTCACGAACTTTTATCTGGCGCAGGGAGAAAAATACGGGATCGGAACCAAGCAGTCCCATGAGAGGCACGAGATATTGATGCGGGCGCGCAAAGAGAAAAAGACCATGACGCGGACAGATTTGCGGGATACGCTGGACAGCGTGAGCAAGGATAATTTTGACGAATATGCGTCCACGGAGTGGAGCGTCGTGATGGACCAGAAGGCAAAGGAGTTGATTTATTTTCACAGGGAGCGCTATGGGAAAGGCTATTTGATAGCCGTCCGGTGAAAAAACGGCGGGAAAGGGGCAGATATGAATTATTTTAAAATATTTATAAATTTATACAGGCTCAGAAGGCAGGCAAAATTAAGCGCGGCGCAGCTGAAAAAGCTCCAGGATAAAAAGCTGCGCAGACTGCTTCACGCCGCCTGGGAGCGTTCCGCGTATTACCGGAGGGCGTTTGAAAAAGCCGGGATTTCCAAAGGGCAGCTGGACGCGCTGCCGCTGTCTTCTTTTCCCACGTTGGATAAAAAAGCGCTTTTGGAGCATTTCGACGAGCTGGTGACGGAGGACGGACTTACCCAGGAAGGGATACGGGCCTTCGACGCGCAGGCGGGGGCCGACCAGAAAACGTATCAAGGGAAATACCACGTGGTCCATTCCTCGGGAAGCGCCGGAAAGCCGGGGTATTTCGTCTACGATGAAAAGGCGTGGGGCCATATGCTGCTGGGCATCATCCGCGCGGCCCTGTGGGGAATGTCCATGCCGCAGATTTTGGGCCTTCTCATGCGGCGGCCGAGGATCGTGTATATCGCGGCCACGGACGGCCGGTACGGCGGCGCGATGGCGGTGGGCGACGGAATCGACGGCGTGGGCGCAAGCCAAATGTATCTGGACATCAATACGCCTTTGGAGGAATGGGTAAAAAGGCTGAACGAATTCCGGCCCAATATCGTGATCGGCTATCCCTCCGCCGTCAAGATTATGGCGGAGCTGGCAGAGCAGGGACAGATAAAGGTAAGCGCCTGCGCGCCGGGCGGCTGGAAAATCGACCGGGTGATTTCCTGCGGCGAGCCCCTTGGCGCGAACCTGCGGGATTATCTGGAGCGGATTTTTGGAACCCAGCCGGTGAATTTTTATGGCGCCAGCGAGTCCCTGGCCCTGGGGGTGGAAACGGACCCCCGTGAAGGGATGGCGCTGTTCGACGACATGAACGTCATAGAAATAGAGGACGGGAAAATGTACCTGACCTGCCTTTATAATTTTACCCAGCCGCTGATCCGCTACCAGCTGACGGACAGCCTTACGCTGGAGCGGCCAGGGGAAGGGGAGCCCTGTTCTTTTACCCGCGCGGCAGGGCTTTTGGGGCGGGATGAGGACATTCTGTGGTTCGAGGACGGGCGCGGCCGCCGGGAATTCCTCCATCCCCTTGCTATTGAGGGATTCTGCGTGGAAGGCCTGAAAGATTACCAGTTTCGCCAGACGGCCAAGGACGCGTTTGAAATGTATGTGGAAACGGCCAAAGGGGCCCGCGAAGATTTCATCCGCCGGGAGCTTTTGCGGATGATGGGGGAAATCCTGGCGGAAAAGAACCTCGGCTATGTGCGGTTTCGCGTGCGTTTTGTGGAAGAAATCCTGCCGGATAAGGGAACCGGCAAGAAGACTCTAATTATTTCGGCGTTTTTTACCGCCTCCGGCCCATGAAGGCGGCGAGGAGACTGTAAAAGGCCGCGAACAGTACGCCCGCCACGGGCCAGATGATCCACGATCTGTGCCAGTTTTCCACGTACAGGCTAATGCCGATGTAGATGGCCAGAATGATGCACCAGTATGCGCCGGCGAAAAAGGACCTCCGTCGGTTCAGCTCTTTTTTTTCCGGCGTGTGGTCGCCGGTTTGGAGCGTTTTTTCAAAACTTCCGTTGATAGCTCCCGCCCACACGAACAGGAACACGCCGACGGTGACGAAGAGCAAAAGCACGGGCACGCAGACAATGGTGGCGACGGCCTCATTGTCGGTTCCGAAAAGCAGCAGCGGCACGGCGCCGACGATGCAGAGGGTCACGCCCACGGTAATGCATTTGCGGTAAGTGGCGGCGAATTGCTCTTTGCGTTTTTCCACGATTTTGGCCACGCCATGCTGCAGCGCGAAAGGCTCTTTTTCCATATAGTCGTACTTTTCCAGGCGCATTCCGTTGGAAACCAGGATGGCCACGCCCACGGCGACCAGCAAAAGCAGGATCGTCATGCCCGCGCTTGCTGCGGCGTCTTCGGACAGGCGGTTTCCCGCGCCGAACTCGGACAGTCCGCCCAGGAGGATTAAAGCCGTGGGCGAGAGGATGCAGCAGGCGACGCCGGAGGCGATTTTTGCCGCCGTTTTTTGGGTCAGGTCCAGAAACGCGGTGGCTTCTTCCAGGGAAACGCTGCGCAAAGTCTCGGCCTCCTCCTTCGGGGGAAGAGCGGGAAGCGCTTCCGTCTCCATCTCTTCTTTTAAAAGGTAGTCTGTGCTCACCTGGAACAGGCGGCTCATGCTGACGATTTTGTCCAGGTCCGGGATGGAGGCGCCGCTTTCCCATTTTGACACCGACTGCCTGGATATGCCAAGCTGCGCGGCAAGGTCTTCCTGGGACCAGTCCTGCTGTTTTCTCAGCTGTGTGATTTTTTCTCCTAAGATCATATGTTGTTCCTTCTTTCTGATATTTTGTCATGGCCATTCGGCCATTTTCCCGATCGATTAAGGGTATTTTAGCACAGAATCCGGTTGACAACCACCAAGCGCGCTTGGAAATGCCGCAACCACTGGTTGCTTTTCGGCGTTTTGCGGGATTTTCAATAAGAATTCACTATTGAGAATAATAAACTATAAATATTTATTATATAAAAAATCCATGAGCGGATGAATCTGGCCGGCCCGGGGCGCTGGAATGTTTTCGCAAAGGGTGTTATACTGAAAGAAAAATGTGGAGGTGTTTGCCATGAAAATGCTGCATGTGACCATTCAGACGGACAAGTTTGAGGAGGAGATCCGGTTTTACGAGGAGCAGGCGGGTCTGCGCATACAGGAGGATCTGCGGCCCATGGGGCGGCCGATCGTGTTTCTGGCGGAGGAATCCGAGGGCGTGAAGGTGGAGATTATTCAGAATCCGGAGGCGAAGGATGCGGGAAATCAGAACCTTTCCATTGGGTTTGGCGCGGAGGATCTGGACAGGAAATACGGCCAGCTAAAAGAAGCGGGCTATGCGGTTTCGCCGATGCAGTCGCCCGGGCCGGCCGTGCGGTTTTTCTTTGTGAAAGACCCGGCGGGCGTGACCGTGCAGTTCATGTGACGTAAAAGGAGGCGCGCCGTGCGGGAGGAAATATTTGCGTATGCGCAGGAAAAATACGGCGCCAGGCCGGAGTATCTCTGGAAAAGAGATCCGGACGCGGCGATTTTGCGAAACGGCCGGAACCGGAAATGGTTCGCCGTGTTTATGCGGGTGTCTCGGGACCGGCTGGGGCTGGCGGGGGACGGGACGGTGGATGTGATGAACGTGAAGGCGGACCCGGAGCGGACCGCCCTTCTGGCCCAAGCGAAGGGCTTCCGGCCGGGATACCATATGAATAAGAAGTTTTGGATCAGCCTGCTGCTGGACGGCAGCGTCAGCCGGGAAACGGCGCTTGACTTTCTGGACGAGAGCTACGGGCTGGTGGACTGGAAAAGATAGGGCAAAAGAAGGCTGGCGAGGATCAGCAGCAGGCCCAGCCATCCCAAAAGCCCCAGTCTTTCGTGGAGCGCCGCGACGCCCAGCAGCACCGCGATGGCCGGGCTTATGGCGCAGAATACGCCGGCTCTCTGGGCGGTGACGCGGCTTTGGGCCACCGGCTGCAAGGTGAAGCCAAAGCCTGTGCAGACGATGGTGAGAATCGCCAGGATGAGCCAGTGTTCGCCGGTTTGCGGCAGCTGGGGCCGCTCCAGCAGGCATGTGAAAAGCAGCGACAGCGCGCCCATGACGCCCGCCTGCTTTAGCGCCAGTATCTCAAAGGCCATGGTGACGAAAAAGAGGAATCCGAGAAAAAGCCCTGCAGTCAGGGCTTTTTTAGTGAGGTTCGCTATTTCCCTGTGAAACAGCAGCGCCATCAAAAGGAACGCCGCCAGTAAAAATTCGTATTTTTTCTCAAAGCATTTCTTATCCTTTTGGCAATAAAGAAACCCCTGCAAATCAAATATTTACAAGGGTTCCAGATATTCTGCATATTTCTTGGTGAACTCCAAACCGCATAAAATAAGGCTTTACAGGCTATTTGTGTGCTACAAGTGTGTTACGAAAAAACATTTTTACCTATTTTTGAACACTTACAGACACTTTCTTTTTCTCTGTTCAAGCATAATTTCTACCTGTCTTTTATGCTTTTCATACTCTGCCTGTAATTCTGCCCTGCGTAAAGCGATATACTCCACTGTAGAAGTAGAACCATGCTCATTGAATTTATTCATACTGTTTCTGTATGCCCCGGCTTCCACAATATCAAATTTTTCTAATAATTCACGCTTTGCCTTGCCTATCCGTAACCGCCGCAGTCCTTTTTCCTTTATCTGGCGTATTCTGTCTATGGTTACGCCCTGCTCTCTGGCTACTGCTGCCATTGTCCGATTATTTATGAATATCTCTTTTATTATGCTGTTCTCTCTGTCGCTTGTATAACACTCCACAATGCCCCATAATCGGCTTTTAGAGTGTTCGGCATACATTTTACCTATTGTTTCATCTTCAAGACTAAAATCGGCTTGTATGGTATCGGCAAGTGTCAAATTATTATCATCTGCCAAAGGGGTATCTAAACTGGCTACCCCCTGCATCTGTATTCTCAATTCCGGCAGCAGTCCTACAGATACACGCATTTTATCAGCTATTTCATTATCTGTCGGCATTCTGCCTAATTCCTGT
>CAOJVE010000055.1 GCA_948444865.1 uncultured Lachnospiraceae bacterium | reverse complement strand
GCAAACAGGCCAGGAAATGGGCGTCATTCATTTCCTGGCCTTACGTTTTATTTGCTTTATCTCTATGAATCTTTAGTTGTCATCCCCGTCCGCCATCTGGTTCTGCCGGTCGGCGATTTCTTTTTCCTGAATATCGTTTGGCGCCTGCTCGTAGCGGGCGAATTCGTATTCAAAGATTCCGCTTCCGCCAGTCATGGAGCGAAGGTCTGTGGAGTATCCGTAGATCTCCAGCATCGGCACGTCCGCCTCTACCACGGTCACGCCGCCGTGATCCGGAGTCATGCCCAGAACCCGGCCTCTGCGCTTGTTCAGGTCGCCCATAACGTCGCCGGTGTATTTGTCTGGAACGGTCACTTTCATGTTTACGATGGGCTCTAAAAGCACCGGACTGGCTTCCATGAAGCCCTTCTTAAACGCCAGGATTGTGGCCATCTTAAAGGCCATCTCGGAGGAGTCCACGGTGTGGTAGGAGCCGTCGTACAAGGTGGCTTTCACGCCTACTACCGGGTACGCTGCCAGCGGGCCTTTTAACACAGATTCCTGCAGGCCTTTTTCCACCGCCGGGAAATAGTTCTTCGGCACGGCGCCGCCCACGACGATCTGTTCAAAGATAAACGGCGTCTCTAGGTCGCCGGAGGGCTCGAATTTCATCTTAACATGGCCGTACTGACCGTGGCCGCCGGACTGTTTCTTGTGCTTGCCTTCCACGTCGGAAGCCTTGCGGATGGTTTCGCGGAACGGAACCTTTGGCTTATCCAACTCGATTTCCACTTTGTAGCGTTCTTTCAGCTTGCTGCTGATCACGTCCAGATGCTGATCGCCCATGCCGTAGAGAAGCGTCTGGCGGTTGGCGGAATCGTTCACCGTGCGGATCGTCAGATCCTCGTCCATCATCTTGGCCAGCGCCTGGGAAATCTTATCCACATCCGCTTTGTTTTTGGCTTTGTAGCTTTTGTATGTATACGGCGTGGAAATCACCGTCTTCGGATACTGAATCGGATGGGCCTTGGACGCCAGCGTGTCCCCGGTGGACGCCTTGGCCAGCTTGCCGATGGCGCCGATGTCCCCGGCGTGAAGCTCGGAAACTTCCATAGGCTTATTGCCTTCCAGCACATACAGTTTGCTTAATTTATCTTCGGTTTCCTTCTGCACATTGTAGAGCGCGTCGTCGTTTTTGATAACGCCGGAACACACCTTAATCAGTGAGTATTTTCCAAGGAATGGGTCCACAATGGTCTTAAAGATATATGCGGATTTAGCCTTTGCAAAATCATAATTAGCTTCATAAATCTCATTGGTCTTCTGATCCAGTCCGTTGCAGCTTCTCTGGCTGGGATTGGGGAAGTAACCTACGATGTCGTCCAGCAGATTGGAAACGCCCGGCAGGTTCACCGGCGAACCCATGCACACAGGCACAATGGAACCGTCCTGCACGTTTAAGGCCAAAGCTGCGGAGATCTCCGCTACGGAGAACTCGTCGCCCTCGAAATACCGGTCCATAAATTCTTCGCTGGTCTCCGCCACCGACTCAATCAGAACTTCCCGGTATTTGTTCAGGTACTCCTGCAGATGATCCGGGATGGGGCATTCCTCTTTCTTGCCTTTCTCTATATATTTGCGGCCCGCCTGCTTCACCACATTCACATAACCCACGAACTTGCCGTTCTCACGAATGGGGAAATGAAGGGGCGCTATCCGCTTGCCATACAGCTCTGTGAGCTGCTCCACCACCTGGCGGTAGCTGACGTCGTCCACATCCATCTCGGTGACGAAAATCATCCGGGGCAGCTTGTATTTCTCACACATATCCCAGGCTTTCTGGGTTCCCACCTGTACGCCTGACTTACCGGATACTACGATTATGGCGGCGTCTGCGGCGCTTACTGCTTCTTCCACTTCTCCCACGAAATCGAAATAGCCTGGCGTATCCAATATATTGTTCTTGCATTTTTGCCACTCAATGGGCACAACCGTTGTGGAAATTGAAAACTTCCGCTTGATTTCCTCTTTATCAAAATCGCTGATTGTGTTCCCATCGGTTACCTTGCCCAAACGGTTGGTGATGCCGGATAAATAAGCCATCGCTTCCACCATGCTGGTCTTTCCTGCACCGCCGTGGCCCAATAGGACTACATTGCGTATTCGGTCAGTTCTGTAAACGTCCATATGTAATACCTCCCTGTAAGTATGATATGTTCATATTTTACTAAAAATCCGCGATATAATCAAGCGCTTTTATACAAATATACAAATAAGCCAGAAAATATAAATTCTGCCGGATTTCCCAGAAAGCCCGCCAGGACTCCTGCAACCCCCTTCTCATACAAAATTTGACTTTTCCTCCCGCGTCACTTACAATAAGAAAGGAGTTATTCAAAGAAAGGACTTAAGATAAATGAAATTAAACATAGGGTTTATCGGCCTTGGAATCATCGGCGGCTCCCTGGCCAAAGCAATCCGCGAATTTCACCCGGACAGCTACATCCTGGCGTACAACCGCAGCCTTCCGCCGCTTGCCGCCGCCAAAAAAGAGGGCGTCATTGATGAAATCTGCGAAGAGGTGAATCACCGGTTCCGCTGCTGTGATTATATTTTCTTATGCGCGCCGGTTTCCACCAATATCCAGTACATGAAGCTTCTCAAAGAATATATTTCTCCCGACTGCATCCTAAGCGATGTGGGAAGCGTCAAAGGGATGATTCACCAGCAGGCGACCGAACTTTCGCTGACCGACTGCTTTATCGGCGGCCATCCCATGGCCGGCTCGGAAAAGACCGGATACGACAATTCCAAAGCGCGTCTTCTGGAAAACGCCTATTACATTCTGACGCCCGCGGAGCATGTGAATATACAGAAAATCGCAAACTATACCGAACTAGTTTCCTCCCTGGGCGCCATCCCGCTGGTGCTGACCCACCAGGAGCACGATTACATCACTGCGGGCATCAGCCATCTGCCCCACATTGTGGCCGCTGCGCTTGTGAATCTTGTGCGGGAGCTGGACACCGAAGACGAGCACATGAAGCTGATCGCGGCCGGGGGCTTTAAAGACATTACCCGCATCGCCTCCTCGTCGCCGGATATGTGGCAGCAGATCTGCCTGGAAAACCCGGAAAACATTTCACAGACCCTGGACGCCTATATCCGCATGCTCATCCAAATCCGCTACCAGGTAGACCATAAGGAGGCCCCGCAGCTGTATGATTTGTTCTCCCAGGCCAGGGACTACCGGGATTCCATTGAGATCCTGCCGGAAGGCCCTCTGCGTAAGTCCTATTTCCTGTACTGCGACATCGCCGACGAGCCGGGCGGCATCGCCACCATTGCCACGCTGCTGGCCATGGAGCAGATCAGCATCAAAAACATCGGCATCATTCACAACCGGGAGTTTGAAGAAGGCGTGCTGCGCATTGACTTCTACGAAGGCGGCGACTGCGAAAAGGCCCTGGAAATTCTGAAAAAACGCAATTATATCATCCATATCCGATAAAAGACGATGGTGAAATTTATTTCAGAGGGCACGAGTTTGAGAAAAAGAGTATTTTCACGTATTCCAAGTTTGCCAAAACAGACAAAACCGTCTCTGATTCGCTCCTCATTTATCTGTTTTGCCCAAACTACGGCAATGAAACTTGAGTTTTGCAATTACCTAATATACTAAAAACATAAAAAGGGGGCTTCTCTCAAATATGAACATTCAAAAATCCAAAGGCCTGCGCGGGGAAGTGCGCATTCCCGGCGACAAATCTATTTCTCACCGAAGCGTTATGCTGGGCGCGCTGGCGAAAGGCGTTACGAAGATTACGAATTTCCTCCAGGGCGCGGACTGTCTGTCCACCATGGCCTGTTTCCGGCGCATGGGCATTGAAATCGAAAACAAGCCCGGCGAAGTCCTGGTCCACGGCCAGGGTCTTCACGGCCTGTCCGCGCCAAGGGACGTTCTGGATGTGGGAAACAGCGGGACCACCATCCGTCTGCTCTCCGGCATCCTAGCGCCCCAGGCCTTTTCCTCCACGCTGACCGGGGACGCTTCCATCCAGAAACGGCCTATGAAGCGAGTTATGGAGCCGCTGGGGCAGATGTGCGCGAAAATAAAAAGCCTGCCGGGAAACGGCTGCGCCCCTCTTTTGATTGACGGAACCAATCTAAAGGGCATTCACTACCAGAGTCCGGTGGCCTCCGCCCAGGTCAAATCCTGCGTTTTGTTCGCGGGGATGTATGCAGACGGCCCCACCTCCATCACAGAACCCGCGCTCTCCCGGAACCATTCGGAACTGATGTTAAAGCATTTCGGAGCCAGATTAACCAGCCAGGAAACCACCGTTTCCATTGAACCGGAGCCGACGCTGGAAAGCCGGGAGATCACAGTGCCCGGCGATATTTCCTCCGCCGCTTATTTTATCGCCGCCGGACTTTTAGTCCCCCATGCGGAAATTTTAATCAAAAACGTGGGCATAAATCCGACCCGGGACGGCATGCTGAAAGTCTGCCGCGCCATGGGCGCCCAGATCCAATACTTAAACCAGCGGGAAGACAGCGGGGAGCCCACCGCCGACCTGCTGGTGCGCTCCAGCGCTCTTACGGGAATCGTCATTGAAGGGGATATCATCCCCACGCTCATCGACGAGCTGCCCATGCTGGCGGTGATGGCCGCTTTTGCCAAAGGGGAAACCGTAATCCGAAACGCCGAGGAATTAAAAGTCAAGGAATCAGACCGAATTGCCCTTGTGACCGAAAACCTGGCCGCCATGGGCGCGGACGTGACGGCTACCTCCGACGGCATGATTATCCGCGGCGGTCCCGCCCTTTCTGGCGCCCGCATCCGCACCTGCAAAGACCACCGGATCGCCATGTCTTTTGCTGTGGCCGCGCTGGCCGCAGAGGGGACGACCGTGATTGAAGACGCGGACTGCGTGAACATCTCCTATCCCGGATTCTATGAAGATTTACAAAAACTTTCCTTATAGGAGGCATTATTATGACTGCAGAAACAAACAAGCTTCTCTCGCAAATACAGACATACGCAAAATCCGACACAGTATTGGCTTTCTCCGGCGGGGTGGACAGCGCGCTGCTTTTGTTCCTGCTCTCCCGCGCCTGCCAGGAGACAGGCAGCCGGGTCTACGCCGTGACTTTTCACACCGCGCTTCATCCCCAGTCAGACTTAAACCTTGCCCGGCGGCTGGCAAAATCTATGCAGGCGTCCCACCATGTGCTGGAAGTCGACGAATTTAGCAACCCCCGCATTCTGGAAAATCCTCCAGATCGGTGCTACCACTGTAAAAAAATGCTTTTTGAAAAATTATTGGGATTTGCCAGAAAGCGGCAGGTCGACGTTGTGCTGGAGGGCTCCAACAAAGACGATTTAAGTGCGTACCGGCCGGGGCTGCAGGCCGTAAAAGAGCTGGGCGTGCAAAGCCCTCTGGCTCAGTGCGGCATTACCAAAGCGCAGGTCCGGCGGCTGGCCGCCGAATACGGCCTTTCCGTTGCCACCCGGCCTTCCGTCCCCTGCCTGGCTACCCGGCTGCCTTACGGCACGCCCATCGACACCCGGCTTCTGGCCCGGATCGACGCGGTGGAGCGTTTCTTGCGGGAGCTGGATTTCGGCGACGTGCGCATCCGCGTCCACGGCGACGTAGCGCGGCTTGAAATAGAGCCAAAGGATTTCCCACGGTTGCTGGCTCACCGGGAGGAAATCCTCCGACAGCTGAAAAAACTGAAATTACCCTATCTGACCCTGGATTTGGAGGGCTTTCGCAGCGGCAGCATGGACGCAACGCTTACAGATGGCGAATGACCTCAAACCGTTCCATGGAATAATTGGCGTAGGGGGGAATCCCCGCTTTTTCCAGGGCGATCCGCACCTGCTCCTGGGGCGTGTCCACGCCAATCAGATCCGGCAGCAAAAGCCCGCGCTTTAAGCCGGCCTGGACAATGACCCCATATCGTTTCACGTCCAGCTGGTCTTCGCTCTGGATGGTCTCCGGCTCGCCTAAGATATCCACGCTGTAGGTCAAAAGCGGCAGCTCTTCTTCTGTAACCGGGGAAAACCGATGATCCCGGACGGCGGCGCTGATGGCGTTTTCGATGATTTCCTCTCCGATGCAGGACTGTGTGGGCATTATCGTGCCAATGCAGCCCCGCAGACTGCCGTCGATCTTCAGGCTCACAAAAGCCCCCGCCTTATTTTCATAAAATTCCTGGGGAAGCCCATCTGGAAGCGCCAGCCGCTCGCCGGTCTGAACATGATATTCCAGAGCTTCCCGGGCCAGCCGCACATAGGCGTCTTCCTGTTCTTTTCTCTCCAGCCTTCTGCGCTCCTTTTCCCGGATATGTTTTTCCAGAAATCTGCGCTCCTTTGATTCTTCGACGGGCCGAAAAGCCGCCACCGCATACCCCACGCCGAAAGGACCCTGGTAGGACAAAAGTTTTGACTGTACCTTCCATCCGTCGAAGGCCCCGGCCATTACAAGAAAGGATCGCTGGCCGCATTCGGCCGCCGCCTCACAAAACCCCGGGTCCATGTCCAAGAGCCCATAGAAATCCCCCTGGGCGAAAATCTTGCAGATTTTTTCATCGTACAAAAGTCCGTCCATGGCAAATCCATAAGGCCCGTCCTCCCGCAGCTTGTGGGAGAGGTCGCCGCTGGCGATAATCACCGTCTTTTTGCCGCTTGTGAGAGCTGCCTGCCGGATGCACTGTCCCAGCTGATAATGGATCTGGTAGGACAGACCGGAAATCGAAATGCGGACAATGGGGATGAATCCGGCATATTTCTGTATAAAATACAAAGGAATCATCGCGCCGTGATCCAGCCGGGGGTCTTTTTCTCCTAAAAAACCGGCGGGAATCCCCTGATACTCTGCATGAGCACAGATCTGATTGGCAAAATCCTGGTCGTAAGGGGTCTGCACAAAGATCTGCGGAGCCCCAAAAGACCCGAAGTCTCCCTGCGCCTGCGTTCCCGGCGAAATGTGCAGATAATCTGCGTACATCACGCTGTGGGGCGTAATCACCGCCAAAACGTCCGGCTTTTCCCTGGCGATCTGCCGGCCTACCGCTTCGTACGAGTCTGCCGTGGCCAGTATATTCTGCTCCTGGCCCCTTCCCACCTCCGGGATAATCAGCGGCGGGTGGGGCGCTGCAAATGCTCCTATTATATTCATCTGATCTGCGCTTTCTCTATAAAATAGGACGAATCACCTTCGGACGGAATCCTGCCTGCTCCAAGGCGTTTACCAGCTGCCGCTTATGACTGGTTCCGAAGGCTTCCATGGTAATCTTAAGTTCCACCGCCGCACGCCGGTTGGTGCTGACGAACTGGTTGTGGTCCAGTTTGATAACGTTTCCCTGATGCTGGGCGATGACGGAGGAAACGCGCACCAGCTCGCCTGGCTTATCGGGAAGCAGCACAGACACTGTGAAAATCCGGTCCCGCTGAATGAGGCCATGCTGCACGACGGAAGCCATGGTGATCACGTCCATATTTCCGCCGCTTAACACGCAGACCACTTTTTTCCCGGAAAAATCCAGATGGCGCAGCGCGGCCACCGTGAGCAGCCCGGAATTTTCCACCACCATCTTGTGATTCTCCACGATGTCCAAAAAGGACACGATCAGCTCGTCGTCTTCGATGGTGATCACTTCGTCTATGTTTTCCTGTAGATAGGGGAAAATCTTTTCCCCCGGCGCTTTGACCGCGGTGCCGTCGGCGATGGTGGCCACCTGGGACAGCGTGCACACTTCTCCTTTTTCCAGGGACTCCTCCAGGCAGTTGGCGCCTGCCGGCTCCACGGCGATGACCCGGATGTGGGGGTTTAACTGTTTGGCCAGCGTGGACACCCCTGCGGCCAGGCCGCCGCCGCCCACAGGAACTAAAATGTAGTCCACCAGCGGAAGATCCTGGATGATTTCCATGGCGATGGTTCCCTGTCCGGTGGCCACGGCCAGGTCGTCAAAGGGATGGATAAAGGTATATCCTTTTTCTTGGGCCTGCTGCTGGGCGTATGCGCAGCACTCGTCGTAGGCGTCCCCGTAAAGGGCCACCTCGGCGCCGTAGCTCTTCGTGCGCTCCACTTTAATGAGCGGCGTGGTGGTGGGCATTACGATGGTCGCCTTCACGCCGAAGGCCTTGGCCGCATAGGCCACGCCCTGGGCATGGTTGCCCGCCGAGGCCGTAATCAGCCCTTTGGCCCGCTCTTCTTCTGTGAGGACGCTGATTTTGTAATACGCCCCCCGCACCTTGTATGCCCCGGTCAGCTGCATATTTTCGGGCTTTAGGTATACTTTATTGTCCGTCTGCGCGCTTAAATATTCGCTGTAGATCAGCCTGGTTTCTCTGGTTATTTTCTTTACAACTTCCGATGCTTCTTCAAATTTTTCCAGTGTCAACATCTCTTTTTATCCTTCCTGTATATGAAACAGCGCGTTTACAAAGGTTTCCGCGTCAAATTTTTGCAAATCGTCAATGCTCTCTCCCACGCCGATGTATTTCACCGGTATGTTCAGCTCCGACTGGATGGCCACCGCGATGCCGCCTTTGGCCGTTCCGTCCAGTTTGGTTAAAATAATGCCGGTCAGATCGGCCACTTCGCTGAACTGCCGGGCCTGCACCAAGGCGTTCTGCCCGGTGGTTCCGTCCAGCACCACCAGCGTTTCCCGGTAGGCTTCCGGGTATTCCCGCTCCAGAATCCGGTAAATCTTTTTCAGCTCTTCCATCAGATTTTTCTTATTGTGCAGCCGTCCGGCCGTGTCGCACAAAAGCACGTCCGCGTCTCTGGCTTTGGCCGCCGCCACCGCGTCGTAGACGACGGAGGCCGGGTCTGCGCCTTCCTGGCCGCCGATCATCTCCACGCCGGCCCGGTTGGCCCACTGGGTGAGCTGTTCGCCCGCCGCCGCCCGGAAGGTGTCCGCCGCCGCCAGAACCACTTTCTTTCCCTGATCTTTGAGCTTACCGGCCAGTTTTCCCACGGAAGTGGTTTTGCCCACGCCGTTTACGCCGATGACCAGCACCACGGATTTTCTGTGCTCGAATTCATACTGGGTGTCCTCCACCCGCATCTGCTCCGTGACGCTGTTGATCAGAAGCTGCTTGCACTCGGCCGGATCTTTGATATGTTTTTCGGCGACCTGGGTTTTCAAATCCTCGATGATCGCTGTGGTGGCGTTGATCCCGATATCTCCCATGATCAGTATTTCTTCGATTTCTTCGTAAAAATCATCGTCAATGCTGGAAAACCCACTGAATATGGAATCTATTCCCGATACAATGTTTTCCCTGGTCTTCGCCAGGCCGTTTACCAGCCGTTTAAAAAAGCCCTGCTTTTCTTCCGCCATTTTTCAAATAGCCCTCCTATTTATCTAAATCGCTCTCCACCAAATCTACCGATACCAGGGCAGAGACGCCTTTTTCCTGCATGGTGATCCCATACAGGCGGTCCGCGGCGTTCATAGTTCCGCGTCTATGAGTTATTATAATAAATTGTGTGTTCTTCGTCAACTTGTGTACGTACTGAGCGAACCGCGCCACGTTGGAGTCGTCCAGCGCCGCCTCGATCTCGTCCAGCAGGCAAAAGGGGGACGGCTTTAGGTTCTGGATGGCGAACAAAAGCGCGATGGCCGTCAGCGCCTTTTCCCCGCCGGACAGCTGCATCATGTTCTGCAGCTTTTTCCCGGGCGGCTGGGAAATGATTTTGATTCCCGCCTCCAGGATATCCCCGTCGTCTAAAAGCTCCAGGGCGCCTTTGCCGCCGCCAAACAGCTCCCGGAACGCTTTGTTGAATTCCCGCTGGATTTCCTTAAACTTCTGGGCAAACTGCCGGCGCATGCCCGCGTCCAGATCGTCAATGATCTGCAAAAGCGTCTTTTCCGCCGCGGTCAGATCCGCGTGCTGCTCCGACAAAAACGTGTGCCGTTCCTGTAATTCTTTGTAATCTTCGATGGCGTTTACGTTCACGTCCCCCAGCTGACGAATCTCTTTGCGCAGCTCGGCGATATCTTTTTTCAGCCGCTCTGTCCCTGAAGCGTCTGTCTGCCCTTCTTCGGGCGCATACTTAGAAGCGTCTGAGGGGGTGAGTTCGTATTCTTCCCAGAGGGCGTTGATACGGGTTTCCTGGGCATCTTCCAGCTTTTCGATCTGGCTGTGCAGTCGGAAGCTTTCCTTATCTAATAGGCCCATTTGTCTGGATAGCTCTTCCTGTTTCTGGAAATAAGCTTTATGGCTGCCGGACAGCTGCTCCCGCTCTTTTATGTGTTTTTCCGCCTTTTCCTGACTCTGGGCGGCGTCCGCCTCGGCTTTTTGGCGGCTCTTTTGGAGCGCGCAAATTTCCTGTTCTTTTTGCTCGGTCTCCTGCCGGCTTGTCTGCAGGCTGCCCTCAAGCTGCGCTTGCTCTTCTTTTAATTTTTTGCGCTCCTGCTGAATTCTTTGTATGTCTGTCTGGAGGAAATCTGCCTTCTGCCTGAGCGCGGAACGCTGCACATGGTCTTCTTCCAAGATTTTCTGGCCTTCTTGCGCCTTTTGCTGTATGGACTCCAGCTCTTTTTGCCGGTCTTCGATGAAGCTTTCCAGCTGCTTTTCTTCCTGGCCGGACGCGTCCAGCTCTTTTTGGATGGACGCGGCGGTCTTTGTAAGCTCCTGCATCTGTCCGGCAAGCTCCTGGCGTTCCCGCTCCAGACGCTGCCACTTTTCTTTGATTTCTTTTGCTTTTTCTTTTTGCTGGGAAAGGTTGATCTGAGCGGCGTTCTGCCGGATCGTGATTTCCTGCAGCTCTTCTTGGGTGCGGCTTTCTTCTCTTCGCAGGACGTTCCGCTGGTCGCGGTTTTTCTGCAGCTCTTCCCGGAGGTTTTGCAGCTGTGTTTGCCGGCTTTTGACGGCGGCGGTCAGCTCTTCGATTTCCCGCCGCCGTCCCAGAAGGTTGCTGCTGTTTTTGTAAACGCCTCCGGTCATGGAGCCGCCCGGGCTGAAAGATTCCCCCTCCAGCGTGACCATTCGCAGGGAATGGCGGTATTTTTTGCCTATGGCGATGGCGCGCTCCATGTTCTCGACCACCAGCGTTTTTCCCAGCAGGTAGCCGACAAGCTCCCGGTATATGGGATCGGCGCGCACAAGAGAGCTGGCGGGACCTATGGCTCCCGGCTCTTTTAACGCCTCTTTTTGCCCAAAGCCGCCGCGGCTGCGGACGCTGGTCAGCGGCAGGAACGTGGCGCGGCCAAAGCGGTTTTTCTTCAGATATTCAATTAGCTGCTTGGCCGTCTGCTCACAGTCAGTGACGATGTTTTGGATGCTTCCGCCCAGAGCTGTCTCGATGGCGATCTCATAATCTTTATCTACCTGGATTAAGTCCGCCACCACGCCATGGATGCCCGGCGCGTCTTTTTTTTGTTCCATAACGCGGCGGATGCTGTTGCCGTAGCCGTCGTAGCGCTCCGCCAGGTTTTTCAGGGATTCCAGGCGGGACGCCTCTCTGTGATAGACGCCCTGCCCCTCTTCCAGCCGCCGCTTCTGCTCCTGCATGGCCGCGGAGATCCGCTGGATCTCTAAGACGGCGCGGCGGTTCTCGTCGGTCAGACATTCCATGCGCCGGGTGGCCTGGTCGCAGGAAGCCTGCGCTTCCTTTTGCGACTCTTTAAGCTGCTCGTCCTCGCTTTTTAGAAGCAGAGCCTTTTGGTTTAAGGAAGTCTGCCGCAGCTGCATTTGCTCCGTCATCGTGTCGTAACGCTGCATTTTTCCCTTGGTGTTGGCGCGGCGGTTGAGGATTTCAATAATCTCGTTTTTCCCGTCCTCGATTTCTCGGCTGCAGTCTTCGATTTCCCGGCGCAGCGAATCCTGCTCTTTTTGGCGTTTTTGCCGCTGGCCCTCCAGCCGCTTTATGTCTTCTGCCAGCCGCTGTTTTTCCGCCTCGCGGCCTTTCAGCGCGTCGCTTCCTGTCTGAAGCTCTTCCTCCACGGCCGCTATCCGGCTTTCGTAATGCTGCGCGTTATTTCTTGCCGTGCGGATCTGTTCTTCCAGGACATTGGCCCGGCCCTCCATCTGCTGGCGCAAAAGCGTGCATTCCTGCGCCTGACTCCGGGCATGCTCAATCTTTTCGTCCAGGTCCGCCAGCTTTTTTTCCAGGGCCTCATATTCCGTCCGGGTCTTCTCAAACTGCCGGGTGGCTTCTTCCAAATCTCCCTGCGCGATCCGGCTTTTTTCGGTTTGCTCTTTTAGCTGCCGGCGAAATTGCGTCGTCTCCAGAAGAAAAATGCGCACGTCCCGCCTTTTCAGCTCTTCTTTTTTGGCCAGATAAATCCGTGCCTTTTCCGCCTGTTTTCCCAGAGGCCCCAGCTGGCGGGACAGCTCGTGCAAAATGTCGGTGACGCGCTGGAGATTTTGTTTTTCATCCGCCAGCTTTTTTAAGGCCGTGATTTTCCTGCGCTTGAACTTGACAATGCCCGCCGCCTCGTCGAACAGCTCCCTGCGCTCTTCTGGCTTCCCGCTTAAAATCCGGTCAATCTGGCCCTGGCCGATGATGGAATAGCCTTCCTTGCCGATTCCCGTGTCGTAAAACATCTCCTGGATGTCCTTGAGCCGGCAGGCGCTTCCATTTAGGAGATATTCGCTCTCCCCGGATCGGTAGAGCCGCCTTGCCACGGTCACTTCCTCAAAGGACACCGGCAGCTTGTGATCGCCGTTGTCCAGTGTAATGGCCACCGCGGCGTAGCTTAAGGGCTTTCGGTTTTCCGTGCCGGAAAAAATCACGTCCTGCATGTGGCCGCCCCGCAGCTGGCGGGCGCTCTGCTCTCCCAAAACCCAGCGAACCGCGTCGGCCACGTTGCTTTTCCCGCTTCCGTTGGGCCCGACGATGGCCGTAATGCCATTGTGAAATTCAAAACAGATCTTCTGGGCGAAAGACTTGAATCCCTGCACCTCGATGCTTTTCAGATACATATCACGCCTTTTGTCTGCGGAAAAACAGAACCGCTTCATAGGCCGCCGCCTGTTCCGCCGCTTTCTTCGTGTGCCCTTTTCCTTTTCCGTAAACCTGTCCGTCCACATGCACTTCCGCAAAGAAACGCTTGTCGTGGTCCGGCCCGGTGCACCCGGTCAGCACGTATTCCGGCGCTTTGCCCTGGTCCTGAACGATTTCCTGCAGAACGGTTTTGCTGTCGTAAAAGAGCGCTTTGTGATCCAGATCGTTGAGCACGCAGCGCAAAATGAAGCCCTTCGCCTGCTCAATGCCCCCGTCCAGATAAATGGCCCCGATCACCGCTTCCAGCGCGTCCGACGTGATGGAGTCCCGCTCTCTTCCGCCGGTGAATTCCTCGCCTTTTCCCAGCAGGAGAAATTCCTGGAGCCGGATGTCCCGGGCGGACATGGCAAGGGACGGCTCGCACACCATGCTGGCCCTTTTTTTGGTCAGCTCGCCCTCCGGCATGTCCGGGTAATGGTCAAAAAGAAACCGACTGCTGATAAGCTCCAGCACCGCGTCCCCTAAAAATTCCAGACGCTCGTTGCATTTTCCTTTTCCCATCCGCCGCTCATTTGCATAGGAACTGTGGGTCAGCGCCAGGCGCAGCAGCTCAATATCCTTGAATCTGTATCCCAGAGTTTCTTCTAATTTTTTCATATTGCTTATATTTTCCATATCCTGTCTCCCCGCCAAAAGGAGGGGGCGCTGTTTTGCCCACAACACCCCTATCCTATCGCTTTCTTAATTTCTTTTGCCGCTTGGCCCACCGACGCGATCCGATCCGCCGATTCTATGTCCAGCTCAATGTCAAACTCTTCTTCTGCCCGCATGATGATCTGGAATATATCCAGGGAATTGGCCCCCAAATCTTCCACGAAGGCCGTGCTCTCCTCGATCTCCCCGGCGTCTATGCCTAAAACTTCCGCAATGATGGAACACAGCTTTTCCAGCTCCATTTCCCGCCTCCTTCCAGAACGCTTTACTGCGCGATATGTTCTTTTATTTTCTCCGCGATGTTCTGTTCTTTGAACTGGCGGCACTGGAAAATGGCGTTCTTAATCTCGTTGGCCGAGGCGCTTCCGTGGGTTTTCACCACCAGCCCCTTAAGGCCCAGAAGCGGCGCGCCGCCATAGTCGCTGATGTCGAACGTCTTCAGCGTGCTCTTTAGGGCCGGCTTCACCAGCAGCGCGCCGATCTTGCTGCGCGGCGATGATGTCATGGATTTCTTAATCTGGGAAATCAGCGTCGCGCCCACGCCTTCATAGAGCTTTAAGATTACATTTCCCACAAACGCCTCGCACACCACTACGTCCGCATAGCCCGCCGGAATGTCCCGGGCCTCTATGCTTCCTATGAAATGAATGCCCGGGCATTCTTTCAAAAGCGGAAAGGTTTCCTTTACCAGGGCGTTCCCCTTCTCCTCCTCGGCCCCGATGTTTACAATGGCCACCCGGGGCTTTTTCACGCCCAGAACGTTTTCCATATAAATAGATCCCATCTGGGCAAACTGGACAAGATGGGACGAACGGGCGTCCACATTGGCTCCGCAGTCGATCAAAAGGGACTTTCCCTTGGCCGTGGGAATCAGCGGCGCCAGCGGCGCCCGCTCTACGCCCTTAATTCTGCCCACGATCACCTGGCCGCCCACCAGCACGGCGCCTGTGCTCCCCGAAGAGACAAAGGCGTCCGCCTGCTGTTTGCGCACCATGGTCTGGCCCACCACAATGGAGGAATCCTTCTTCGTTCGTATGGCGGCCACCGGGGGCTCCGACGTCTCAATCACTTCCGTGGCGCCCACCACTTCCAGCCGGTCTTTGGGGTACTGGTATTTGGCCAACTCCTTTTCCACCGTCTCCTTTATGCCGGTCAGATAGATAAAGAACCCTTCGCTCTCCTTTAACGCGTCCACAGCCCCTTTCACCGGCTCCTGGGGCGCATTATCGCCGCCCATGGCGTCCACAACAACTTTTACCAACTCAGACATTTCCTCCTCCTTACTTGTAATCGACTGGTGATCCGACGCGCTCCACTGTTCCATTGACATTGAGACAAAAAGAACGCGGCCGTTTGTCTCCATAGCAATGCCACAGTGGCGCTTTCCTCACACATCATACGAAACATCCTTAGATTAGTCAATACATAATCGCAAAAAACCATTTGTCGCATTCTCAAACGGAAAATTGTTGAAGTGCTTTGCGCTTTATGATATGATTGCAAGGAAATCAATCGTGTTACAGGGTGAGCTGACCTTCCATTTTAACGGAATGGAGGTGACGCCTATGAAAAAGAAGAAACGAAAGAATCATGTTTCTCTTATGGAATTGATGACTTTTGTCATATTCCTCTTGGCATTGCTTACATTTACTTTTATATTTTGTAAATAATCATACATAGAAAA
>CAOJVE010000054.1 GCA_948444865.1 uncultured Lachnospiraceae bacterium | reverse complement strand
GGAATTTTCATGAATCTGCTCCAGTTCGCTCTGTGAAATTAATTGATATCTTTGCATGATAATATCCTCCTCTTGATTACAAAATTTAAATCGAAGCCCGAATAACGGTATTTATGATAACCGTATTATATATCTATTGGTTATCATTGTCAATATCTTTTTTCGCCAAAAACTGAATTTATATTGACAGATTTCAGAAAACTCTCTATAATAAAAATAGAATAACGGTATAATTTATGGGAGATTTACAGGAATCAAACCGAAAAACCGCAACTTTCTTTCGATAATATACTGCGTTGGTTCGGACGATCGCATTTCTATATAGTTATCTGTGATAACTAATGGGGCAAAAGAAAACGTTTCTATATGAAAAAAGAAAGGAATTTTCTATGAATGGAAAAAAGAGAAGTCTTGTATTGGTTATTTTAAGTTTAATCGCTGGTATGGTCTATTTGACTCCGCTGCTGCGTTTTTCATTTTACGATCAGATGATGGAGGCTCTCGGCGTCACTGATGTGCAGCTGGGAACCATCGGCAGCATTTACGGCATATTTAATGTGGCCTGTTATGTGCCCAGCGGCATACTGGCCGAAAAGTTTAACACCAAGAAACTGCTGATCATCTCCACTTTCGGCATGTGCCTGACCACCGTCTGGTACTCTATGTACCCGGGTTTCACCGCGCTTCTGATCATCCATGCGCTGTACGGAATTTTCAGCGTGGGCACATTCTGGTCGCCTTATCTGAAAGCGGTTCGCCAGCTGGGCTCGGAAGAAGAGCAGGGACGCATTTTCGGCCTCAGCGAAGGGCTGCGGGGCATCGGCCAGACCATCGCCGCTTTTGTCTGTCTGGGCGCCATGGGCCTTTTTGCCACCCAGGCCACCGGCTTCCGCGCGCTTCTCTGGATCAACGTGGGCATCTTCGCCCTTTTGCTGGCGGCGGTGATCTTCCTGGTGCCGGATTTTGACCAGGAGGGAAGCAAAAACGCCGACGCGGCGGCAAAGGAAAAGAAAGGCGGCTCCATTGTCCAGACCTTGTTCAGTTCCTCCACCTGGATCTGCATTTTCGTGATCTTATGCGGGTACACCATCTGGAATACGGCCAACGGCTACATCGGCACTTACTGCACCCGGGTCTTAAAACTTTCCACCGGGCTGTCCAGCTCCCTTTCCATCGTCCGCAGCTACATCATCGTCTTCGTGGCGGGGCTGTCCGGCGGGTTTATCATTGATAAGTTTAAGACCAAGGGAAAAGGCATGATGACCGTTTTCCTGCTCTCGGCCATCGCGGCGGCCGGCATTCTCTTTACCGGAAATCTGACGCTGACATTTGTGTGTATTGGCATTACTATTATTCTTTCTTATATGGCAAATGTGATTAAGGCTACATACTGGTCCATCCTGGGCGACGCGGGGATCCCGGTGGCGTCCACAGGCATGGCCACCGGCGTGATTTCCCTGATCGCGCTGACTCCCGACATCTTCGTGTCTCCGGTGATCAGCCGCTTCATCCGCTACGGGGAAAATCTGGGCAAGATCGAGACGGGATTTAATATGATGCTGATCTGGATTGTGGTCTGGGCGGCGCTGGGCATTGTCGCCTCACTGATTTTGAAAAGAAGAAAAGAAAAAAGCGGCGCTTCTTTATAAAGAAGGTGATTAAATGGAAAAAGATAAAAAACGCACGAACGCCGTCTTTTTATTTTCAGCCGCCATCGCGGTGGCCATCGCTGTCTGGGGCATCGTCGCCCGCGAGTCTTTCGCGGCGATGGCCGGCGTTTTGATGGGGCTTTTGAAGCAAAAATTCTCCTGGCTGTACCTGGGCGTTATGCTTTTGTTTGTGATTTTCTCCCTGGCGCTTGCATTCAGCAGATTCGGGAAGATCCGCCTGGGCGCAGACGGGGAAAAGCCGGAGTACAGCAATATTTCCTGGTTCGCCATGCTTTTCGGCGCCGGCATGGGCATCGGCCTGGTCTTCTGGGGCGTGGCCGAGCCTTTGTCCCACTATGCCGCGCCCATGAAAGGCATCGAGCCCCAGACCGAGGAAGCGGCCCGGTTCGCCATTCGCTCCTGTTTCATGCACTGGGGCCTGCATCCCTGGGCCTGCTACGCGGTCATGGGCCTTGGCCTGGCGTATTTTCAGTTCCGCAAGAACTCCTCCGCGCTGGCCAGCAGCCTTTTAAAACCTTTATTTGGGGAAAAACGCGCCGCCGGCCTGCCCGGAAAAACCGTGGATATTTTCACCACGGCGCTGACCGTGACCGGCGTGGCCACCTCCTTCGGGATGGGCTGCCTGCAGATCAGCAGCGGCCTTAAATACCTTTTCTCCATCCCCGACTGCGTGGTCACCTGGCTTGTGATTATCGTGCTGATCAGCATCCTCTATCTGATGAGCGCCGTAAGCGGCGTGGAAAAAGGCATCAAGCGGCTGTCTGACCTGAACATGGCCTTTTTCATCCTGCTGATGATCGCGGCTTTCTTCATCGGACCCACCTTGAAAATCCTGGGCATACAGGCGCGTGGGCTTTTGGATTATCTGACGTATCTGGTCCCGGACAGCCTGCGGCTTTCTTCTCAGGGCGACAGCCAGTGGATTCAGGACTGGCGGGTCTTCTACTGGGCCTGGTGGCTGTCCTGGGCGCCTTTTGTGGGCGTGTTTATTGCCCGGATCTCCCGGGGACGCACCATCCGTGAATTCGTCCTGGGCGTGATCATCGTGCCCACCGCCGTGTCCATGGTATGGTTCTCCATCTTTGGCGGAATATCCCTGCACGCCGCAGGCAATTTTTCCTCCGAAAAGCTGGCCGAGCTGACAGCCGCCCCGCAGACCGCGCTCTTTCATGTGTTTGACCAGTACCGATTTGGCATTGTTTTGTCTCTGATTGCGCTGACCCTGCTGATTACGTTTTTTGTGACCTCGGCCAACTCCGCCACCTTTGTGCTGGCCATGCTCACCTCCGACGGGCAGCTGGACCCGCCCAACCACCGGAAAATATTCTGGGGCGTTTTGATGGCGGTAGTGGCTTTTGCGCTGATTCTCTCCGGCGGAATCTCCGTAATCCAGACCGTCTCCATTATAATCGCCTTCCCGTACCTGTTTATTTTGATCCTGATCGGCATAAGCCTGGTCAAAGAGCTGAAAAAAGAGCCGGAAAAATAAATCCGAAACACAGACAGAAAGATGCGGAAAACCTTCTCGTTTTCCGCATCTTTTTGACTGTTCTTTTTTACTGCTTTTTCACCTTTATCTTCTTCCCTGCGCCTTTGGCCTGGAAAATCGCCTTGTAGGCGGCCGCTTTCTTGGCCGGGACTTTGAATGTGCATGCGCTTTTGATTTTCTTAAACGCCTGGGCGCCCACTTTCGCCTTTGTCAGTTTGCCGGTTTTTAAGGAAACCGACGCAAGTTTGACGCTGCCATAGAAAGCTTTTTTGCCGATGGAGGATAATTTGGCGGATTTCGCCGTAAAGCTTGTAAGCGCCGTGCAGCCCTGGAAGGCGGACGCGCCGATTTTTGTCAGGACGGCGGAGGCCAGGTTCACTTTTTTCAGCGCCTTGCAGCCGAAAAATGCGCGGCTTCCTATGGATTTTACTTTCGTCAGTCCTTTTATAGAGGTCAGCGCTTTGCAGTTCTCAAAGGCGCTGGCTCCCACGTTTGTGACACTGGCCGGGATTTCCACGATTTTTATTTTGCCGCAGCCGGAAAATGCTTTGGCGGCGATGGCGGTTACTTTGAAGCTGTAGCCGTCGATGATGACCGCCGACGGGATTTTCACGGAAGAGAGGGATTTGCTTCCCGCCTGCAGGGCCTGAGCTGTGCCGGTTCCGGTCACCTGGTATTTCACTTTGTTATAGGCAGTAACGGTTCCTTTTTTGGGGCGCGCCGGCGTTGGTTTTGACGCCTCTTTTTTCACCAGGGCTTTGACCGCTTCGTTTAACTGCCGGGCGGCTTCGTCGGCCGCAGTCTGGGTGCCCGGTCTTGCCAGCAGCTCCTGCGCCGCCTGCAGCGCCGTTTCCACTTTTTTGTAGCTCGCCGTTGTGTAATCTTCTTTTTTCAGCTTTTGGGCCGCCGCAATGGCCGTCTTAAGCGCGGCGGCGTCCGTCTGGGGATAGGTAAATTCCAGTGGCATATATCCAGTGGCGTAAACGCATATGTCGCAGCGCTCTTTGCCTGCCAGCGGCTCCGCGTCTGTCTTCAGCGCCCCGTCTTCGCCGACGATGGTCACGCTGCCTCTTCCGGTGGCTTGATAGATTTCTCCGTCTATGCCAACGGACACAATGTTTTTCAGGTAATCTGCGAAATCGGCTTCGCTTCCCTGGGCGGCTGTCAGCGCCTTTTTGCCGGAATCGTAAACCGCCGGCATGTGTTCCGTGTACAGCTCAAAGTCTGCGTTAAGAGGCGCGTAGCGTCCCGTCTTGTCTTCCACCGCCAGCGTGTATTTGCCTTTGGCCGCCTGCGCGCCGTCTGCCGCGGTGAAGTTCAGGCTGCCGCCGGATGCCTGCACGTTCAGGCCGGCCACGCTGTACTGGGGCTGGAAGTCATCTGGCAAACCGGTGAGTTTGACGGCGGCGACGCCCGAAGACGCGGCGGCGTTTTTCACTTCCAGCGTATAAGAAAATTTCACCGGGACATACTCATTCAGCGGAACTTCCAGGATTCCGTCGCTGGTGTAGTACACGGCTTTTTGGATGATTTCCCCCATCATCTGGGCATAATGGGCCGAGGACGTGGGGCAATTATGGATTTTTTCGGTAAATCCGGCGCACCAGGCCAGCTGGGTCTGTCTCCAGATGTTTTCCACATGGCGCAGGCCGTACCCGTGGCCTTCTTTCGTTTCCAGGACAACGCCGAACACTTTGGCGTCGCCCAGTTCAAAGCCGTCTAAGTTCATCTGGTAATCGCCATAACTGGTATTAGTCAGAAGCTCCGCTTCCACGCCGCTGCGCGTGGAGCGCTGGCCCACGGCTTTTCCAAACTGCAGTTTCCCATCGGCGCCCATGGTCGCTTCTTTGTAATATGCCGGCGCCGCGTCCAGCTCATAGTAAGCGTAGCTGGGATTTTCAAACAGAGCGTCCGCGCCGTTATAAGTAGTCGTAGTTGTGGTTCCCCGGTTGGTGACGGTGACGCTCACCGAATCTGTGGGCAGGACTTTTTTATAGGAAGCCAGACTCACTCCGTCCGCCAGCTTTACCGGATAGGTGACTCCGGTGATGTCCGTGCCTGTGGGGTCCACATGGTAGGAGCCCTGCGCCATGGCGGCGCTGTTGGTTCTGGATTTGTTCAGGGTCGCCGAGGTGAACGCGTCCACCTGAATCGGATTTTGCACTTCCGCCTTGTAAAAATCGTCATAGGGAATGTTCATCAGCACGTAGGCGCCCTCCTGCTCCTGGACGTCGGCGTTTGGCTGCGCATCCGCAGACAAGCCGCCATCCAAAAGCGACTGGCCGAAATCGCCGTCCGCCGACGCGCTTTCTTCTGTAACCGCCTGCTGCGCAGCCACTTCCTCTTCCTGCGCCGCCCAGACCGTCGTCCCGGGCAGACACATCCCGGCGGCCATGGACAGCGCCAGCGCTTCCGCCAAAATCCGTTTTTTCAGATCCTTTCTTCTCATACTCTCTTATTCCTCCTTGCTGTTTTTATTTTGATTCGTTAAAACTAACTGATCCATATCAACACGCCTGCCAGCGCCCCGGCCCGAACCAAGGTGAAAAGCGCCTCATTTCCCCGCAGCTCCTTCCACCCGCAGTGGATGTTTTCCCTGGGGCACGCGCCGATGCATTTCTGGCACTGGAAGCAGTCCCCGGCCGTTTCCCAGGAGCCGTCTTCCGGCAGCTCCACATGGGACGGGCATTTGCGCGTGCAGCCAGAGCAGCCTTTTTTGCAATTCTCTCGGCTCCTGTGCAGCGCGAAAACGGGCAAAACCGGCAGCATGGAAAAGACCGCGCCCATGGGGCACAAGAACCGGCAGAAAAACCGTTCCTGCACGCACATGCCTGCGAAGATCAGGGCCAAAAGGGCCGCTGCGGGCGCGTAGCCTTCCAGCCGAAAGTTCCCGGCGCGGACCATGGAAAATACGTCCCAGGGGCTTATGCCCCGCAGCCTGGGGTAGATTCCGAGGAAACTTAAGACCGCGATTCCCGCCAAAACCAGGTATTTCACCGTCGAGAGGCCCTCGCAGAGACGGACGCTTAATTTTGCCGGCTTTTTTTTGCATTTTTTGCAAAGCCACTGGAAGGATGCGTACAGGCCGTCGCCCAGGCTTCCGAACGCGCAGGCGAATCCGCAGAAAAACCTTCCGAATACGATGGTAAACCCGCACAGGCCCGCCAGAGCCGCCACAAACGCCGTCCACTGAATCTCTTCCCCGGCGCCCAGCTGCGCGGCGATGTATTTGACTCCGCCAAAGGCCGCTGTGTAGGCCGATGAAAAGAACAGGAAATAAAACAGCTGAATAGCTGCCCGTATCCGGGCGTATATCTTGTTCTTTCGCTTTTTCATATTATTTTTCCGCCTTTTTGAGCGCCTGCGCCGCAGCTTTTTGGATTCCTTCGGAGCTGAAGGTGGCGCCGGTCACTGTGTCCACATCTGCGGACTGGGCTTTTACCATGGCGGGAAGCATGGCGCTGGCCATCTGAAGATACGCCGGGTCTTCTTTTTCGGCGGATGTAATCTTTGCATCCGCAATCTTCCCGTTCTCGATTTTCACCTCCAGGAAAATCTCGCCGCCGAAGCCCTGGGCCTGACCTTCATACTCCCCGTCCGCGTAAATGCCGTCCGCGCCGCTTTCGCCGCTTTCCTCGGGGGCCGCCTGCTGCGCCCTTTGGATATAATGTTCCAGCGCCTCCGTCTGCGCCGCAAGCCGGGCCAGGGAGTCTTCCCGCTTTCGCCCTTTTAAAACGGCGTTGTACTGAAACAAAATGCAAACGATCGCCGCAAGGCTGACGGTTTTTGCCCAAAATCCTTTCATCGCTATTCTTCGCCTCCGTTTTCCGGCTGTTTTTTCGCCGCCTCCAGGGCCTGTCTGCACGCCTCCAGGATGGACTGAGAGGAACAGGAGGAATGGGACACCGCTTCCACACCCTCCAGGCTGTACCATTCCAAAATCTGGCTGACCACTCCCGGATACATGGCGCTTCCGTCAGCCGCCCGTTTGATGTAGGATTCATTTTCCCGGCCGCCATCCCCCGAAATGCCTTTGATCGCCGTGATTTGATCGCCCTGGACCGCCAGCGTCAACGTCAGATTGTACGGGGCAAAATCCTCGTACGCGTCAGGAAGGCAAAGCGCCGACGCTGTGTATTCGCCGTCTATGTAGAGCAGGCCGCCGGGCGTTTCCGGCGCGGGCGTCTCGGACGGAATCGGGGTCCCCGTGGGCGTTTCTATGGGTTTGGGCGTTTCCGTAGGCTTTGGCGCAGGCGTAATTCCCGCCGCCGCTTTTTTCGCCGCCTCGATGGCCTGGGCGATTCCTTCCAGAATGCCTCTGGAACTGTAAGTGGCCCCGGACACCGCGTCGACCTGGATGTCCTGCTTTTGCACCACCTGCGCAAGCACGGCCTTTGCCCGGTTGAAAAACGCCTCGTCCTCCCCCTCATGGCTGGTGACCTGGATTTCCCGGATGGCCTTATTTTGAATGGCCACCGTGACCGCGATGTCCCCGCCGAAGCCTTCCCCCACGCCCTGGTAGATTCCGTCCGGATAAGGAAATTTTCCGGACGGCGCCGCGGGCGTCTGAGCGGGCGGCGTTTTTGCAGGCGTTGGGGTTTTCTTTGGCGCGGCCGTGGGCCTGGGCTTTTTCTCCTGGGAAACCGCCGCTTTAGAAAGCGCGTCCCGCACCGCCTCCAGGATTCCCGCCGAGCTGTAGGTGGCCCCGGACACCGCGTCCACGTTGGTTCCCTGCTGTCTCAAAATACTCTGGAGAATCGAGGACGCTTTCTGGACGTACGCCTCCCCCTCGCTGTGTTTTAGGATTTTTATGCTCTTGATTTTGCCGCCGGAAATCTTCACCCGCACGGTCAGCGCTCCGCCGAAGCCTGTGCCTGTGCCTGTATAGGAGCCGTCCTTGTACGCCCCGGCGTCTTCCACAGGCTCTAAAGCGCCGGGCGTCTGCGGCGGCGTTGGATTTTCCGCAGGCGAATCGGCCGAACCTTCAGCGGCCTGACCGGTCAGCGCGTTTTTCACACCGCCCAGGATGCCCCTGGAACTGTAGGTGGCCCCGGACACTGCATCCACTTCCAGGCTCTGGGTGGATAAAATCGCGGCCACCACGCCTTCTCTGGCGCGGTTGAAAAAGGATTCGTCGTCCAAATGGCTAAGCACATCCACCGAACGAATGGTCTTATTCTGCACGCCCACGGAGACTTTCACTTCGCCGCGAAAGCCCTGCCCGGTTCCCTGGTATGTGCCGTCGGCCACATCGAAATTCCCCTGGCCGATGGATGCCAAAGTCGGCGCGGGCGCGCCAGTTTCCTGTGCCGCCGGGTCTTCTTTTTCCCCGGTCAGCGCGTTTTTTACCGCCGCTAAAATCCCGTTGGAGCTGTAGGTGGCCCCGGACACCGCGTCCACTTCCAGGCTCTGCGCGGACAGAATTTTCCCGATCACGCCTTCCTTGGCCCGATTGAAGAAAGCCTCGTCGTCCGAATGGCTAAGCACGTCGATGGACGCAATCTTTTTCTCCCGAATGTTCACCGACACTTTCACCGGGCCGCGAAAGCCCGTTCCCGTGCCCGGATAGTCGCCGTCGGCCAGGTCGAAACTTCCCTGCGCCGCCGTTTCCCCCTGACTGGATTTTGGCGCATCGTCCGGCGCCTTTTGCCCTTCCTCGGAGACATTTTCCCGGACGGGCTCTACCGTCGGCGCCTGTCTTTCGCTCTGCGCAATCTGAAATTCATCCGCCCCGTAAACCGGCTGGACGTAACGGCCCAGAGACGCCGCCGCGCCCCAGGCTACTGCGCCCGCCGTCAGCGCCGACGCTAGTATGGGAACTGCTTTTTTTATATTTTTCATGTCTGTGCCGCTCCGTAAAAAGTTGGTTAGTTTCCCCTAACGATTATATAGTTTAGCGCCGAAAAAAATCGCTGTCAAGAAATTAAATGAGAACATTTCTCAATTTATAAAAGATTTTTTCTTAAGTTGTAAGCCCTGACTCTCCTATGGTATACTTATGCCAGAAGCACATTTATTCGCCAGAAGGAGGGCTGCCCAAATGAAACGCTCAAGAATCAATCAGGTAATCAAAGATATGGAAAAATTAATTCAGGAACATGGATTTGAAATGCCGCCATTTGCCGCCTGGACGCCAGAGGAATGGCAGGGCGCGGGACATGAATACGACGAAATCCGGGACAACAAGCTGGGCTGGGACATTACGGACTTTGGCCTGGGCAAGTTTGACGAGGTGGGATTCTCCCTGTTCACCATCCGCAACGGCAACCAGAAGATGCCGGAGAAATACAAGAAGCCATACGCGGAAAAACTGCTGATGCTTTACGAGGGGCAGACCGCGGCCATGCATTTTCATGTGAGCAAAATGGAAGACATCATCAACCGGGGCGGAAACGACGTTTACATTACCGTGTACAACGGAACGCCCGATGAAAAAATGCTGGACACGGACGTGACCATTCACTGCGACGGAAAAGTCGAGACGGTTCCCGCCGGCACGAAGGTGCGCCTGCGGCCCGGCCAGAGCATCACCATCACACCCTATATGTATCACGACTTCATAGTGCCCGCTTCCGGCGGTCCGGTTCTCTTAGGGGAAGTGTCCATGTGCAACGACGACGACAACGACAACTATTTTTCCAATAAGGAAATCGGCCGCTTCCCGGCCATCGAGGAGGACGAGCCGCCCTACCGCCTGCTCTGCAACGAGTATCCGGCGGCCAAATAAAATCCGCAAAACGGCAGGCGCCTTCACGGAACGCCTGCCGTTTCCTGTAATTTTCTAATCTTCCCACCGATGCCGCTTTAAGTCCACATGGTTTTCATCCCGAAACGAAACCCCTTCCCGGCCGAGCAGCTCCTTTTGCTCCCGCCAGCCAGGGACCAGCCGCCCTGCGTGGTTGACCACTCGGTGGCAGGGATAATCTCCGTAAAGCCCGGCCCTGCGCAGCGCCGTTCCCACCAGCCGCGCGTTTTTCTCCCTGCCGATCAGCCGCGCGATCTGCCCGTAGGTGGCCACGCGCCCCGGCGGGATCTCTTCCACCACAGACAGAATCTCGTAAATCAAATCTTCGTTTAAAATACGCCCCATCGCCTTTTGCCTCCCTCACTCCAATATAACGCATTGCTGCCGAAAAAGCACGCCTTTCTTTTTTTCCAATAAATGTTTTCCCGCCCTTGACAACCCATACCCCCATATGTATAATAAGCATATACCCGTATATGTATTATTTGAGGAGGGGATCTATATGAAAAAAATCTTAGAAAACCTGGAGCGGCTCCTGGAACTGGGCGGTATGAAAAAAGACATCGCTCTGCTGGCCATCTCCGGCCTGGCCCTGCTTGGCAGCCTTTTTGACTGGCTCCCGCTGCCCTTTGACGCGGCCTGGGTCGCCATCGTTCTCTGCGGCGCTCCCATTCTTTTAGAAGCCGTCATCGGCCTGATTACTTCCTTCGATATAAAAGCGGATGTGCTGGTGTCGCTGGCGCTCATCGCTTCCGTGTGCATCGGGGAGTATTTTGCCGCCGGTGAAGTGGCCCTGATTATGCAGATCGGCGCGCTGCTGGAGGACCTGACCGTGTCCCGGGCGCGGGCCGGCATTGAAAAACTGGTGCATCTGACGCCACAGCAGGCGCGGGTCATCAATGACGCCGGAGAAAAAACCATTCCCGCCAGCCAGGTGAAGGTGGGCGACATCCTCCGCGTGCTGCCCGGCGAGACAATCCCAGTGGACGGCGTGATTGTTTCGGGGCAGACCTCCATCAACCAGGCAGTTTTGACCGGGGAATCCCTCCCGGTGGACAAAGGCGCCGGGGACGAAGTGTCCAGCGGCACGGTGAATCAGTTCGGCTCTTTTGACATGAAGGCTGAAAAAGTGGGCGAAGACAGCTCTTTCCAGCGGATGGTCCTCCTTGTGCAGTCCGCCGACGCGGGAAAGGCCAAGATCGTGGGAACCGCCGACCGATGGGCTACCTGGATCGTGGTCATCGCCCTGTCCGCATCCCTGCTCACCTGGCTCATCTCCGGGCAGATCATCCGGGCCGTGACCATTTTGGTGGTGTTCTGCCCCTGCGCGCTGGTTCTGGCCACGCCCACCGCGATTATGGCCGCCATCGGAAACGCCACGAAGCACGGCTTCCTTGTCCGCGAAGGCGACGCGCTGGAACGGCTGGCCTCCGTCAAGATAATCGCTTTTGACAAGACCGGCACGCTCACCTACGGAACGCCGCGCGTGGCCGCCGTAAAAAGCCTCCGCGACGATTTCACGGAAGAGGACATCTACGCCGTGGCCGCCTCTGCCGAGCAGTTTTCGGAGCACCCGCTGGGAAAAGCCATCGTGCGCTGCTATAAAGAGCAGTTTTCCGAAAAAATCCTGCCCGCCGGCCAGTTCGTGATGATGCCGGGCCGGGGCGTGTCCGCTGAAGTTGAAACGAAAAAAATCCTGGCCGGAAACCAGGAGCTTTTGGAAGAACAGCAGATTTCTTTATCCGGGGAAATTCTGTCGCAGGCGGAAAATTATATCCGGCAGGGCTGCGCCGTCATCTACGTCGCGGCGGACGGCTTTCCCATCGGTTTCCTCGCGCTCTCCGACACGATTCGGGACGAAAGCCGGGATACGATCCGGAAACTGAAAGCCCTCCAGGCAGAGCCTGTGCTGCTGACCGGCGACCATGCGACGGCCGCCCAGACCATCGCCCACCGGCTTTCCATCAAAAAAGTGCACGCAAACTGCCTGCCGGAAGATAAGCTGAAATGGATCGCGGCCTGCCAGGACGGCCGCTCCTCCATCTGCATGATCGGCGACGGGGTAAACGACGCGCCCGCGCTGAAAAAGGCAAACGTGGGGATTGCTATGGGCGGCGTCGGCAGCGACATCGCCATCGAAGCTGCGGACATCGCGCTGGTAGACGACGAGATCAAAGAGCTGCCCCATCTGTTCGCTTTATCCAAACAGATGATGACCACTATCAAATGCAACCTGGCCTTCTCCATGGGCCTGAACTTCCTGGCCATCATCCTAGCGATCACCGGCGTCTTAAACCCCATCGTGGGCGCCCTGGTGCACAACGCCGGGTCCGTGCTGGTGATTCTCAATTCCGCCGCGCTGCTGAAATACGGCGCCAGACGGCGCATCCAGAAAAACCTGGAGCCTTTATGCACGATCCAGGAATTTAACTGATTAAAAAAGGTCCGGGGGATTGCGAATTTCCCCCGGACCCCTTAAAACGCTTTTTTGAAAAAACGGTATTTTGACTCCGAAATTATCTGTAAGCCTTCTGCAGATAAAATAAATATCATCAACTTATTTAACTCCTTTTCAGAAATCTGGCTTCCATTACTGGCCAAAATACACCCGCCGCTTTTTGTCAGCCATACCTTCGTTCCATCGTATAATGCATATACGAATACATCATTTCTTTTTCCTCCTGAACAATCATTTATAACTCCGCCACCCGCGTAGCCACCCGCTGCCGAAACCGCGCGTCGTGATCCACCAGAATCATCGTGGGCGCATATTTAAGCAGCAGCTCTTCGATCTGCATCCGCGAGAACACGTCTATAAAGTTCAGCGGCTCATCCCAGATATACAGATGGGCTGGCATCATAAGGCTGGCCGCGACCAGCGCTTTTTTCTTCTGTCCTTCAGAAAATTCCGCCATATCCTTGGAAAACTGCGCCCTCTCCAAGCCCAGCTGCCGCAGCAGCGCGCAGTAAAGCCCTTCGTCCAGCCCTCTCCTTTGGCAAAATTCCCGGACTCCCCCTTTTAGAAACCCGGCGTCCTGGCCGATATAGGAAATCTTAAGGGCCGCGCCCATCTGCAGCTCTCCCGCCATCACGCGCGGCCCTTCCCCCTGAAGAAAACCGCCGGCCGCCAGCAGGGCTTTGAGCAGCGTGGATTTCCCACAGCCGTTTTTCCCGTGGAGAAATACGCGCTCCCGGCGCTTCAGCTCAAACGTGAAATCAGACAGGACGGCCCCGCCGCCATACCCCAGAGACAGATCTTTGCAGGAAAGCAGCCGGTCTTTGTGGTATGCGAGGGGGTACAGCTTCAGCCCAACCGTCGTCTCAATGTCCTCCAGCAGACCTTCCCTGGCCGCAATCTCCCGCTCCATCCGTTTTTCGTAATTTTTGACCCTCTTTTGCATCTTCTTGGTCTTGGCGCCGATATAGGGCCGCGTGCCGCTGCCGCGGTCGTGCTCTTTTACCGGGTCAAAACCGATTTTTTTATTCTCGTTTTTCTGCGCCCAGCGGCCGCTTTGATCCACGGCCCGCCTAAGCGCGGCAATCTCCCGCAGATGTTTTTCATTTTCCATCTGCGCGAAATGGTCCCGGCGGGTTTTATTTTCCTGCCAGCTGGAAAAATTGCCGCTCTGCACCTCAATGGACTTCCGGTTCAGCGCCAAAATGTGGTCCACGCAGGCGTCCAGCAGATCCCGGTCGTGGGACGCCAGGATGAATCCCTTCTTTCCTTTCAGATATTCCTTCACATTTTCCCGTGACTCCCCGTCCAGATGGTTGGTGGGCTCGTCAATCAGCAGGAAATCATTTTCCCCGGAAAACAAAACCGCCAGCAGCGTCTTCGTCCGTTCCCCGTGGCTCAACGTCTCAAAAGGCCGGTAGAGAAGCTCCGCCGGGGCGTTTAATTTCTCCAGTTCACAGAGGACTTTCCACTCCGGGCAGCCTGGCTTAAGCTCCTCCAGAAACTCCCAGGCGCACAGACCCATCTGCCTTTGGGAAACCGGATACGGGAAATAATCAAAGGGAACCGATGCCAAGACAGAACCGGCGTAAGCGTATTTCCCCAGCAAAAGCTGCAAAAAAGTGGTCTTCCCCTTGCCGTTTCTCCCGATCAGTCCCAGCTTCCAGTCCGTGTCTATGGAAAAAGAGACATCCTCAAAAATATTGTCAAAGCTTCCTTCGTAACAAAATGTCAGGCCCACAGCTTGAATCTGCGCCATATACATCCCTCCAATCGCATATGCCGCCAAACAGCGGTCGCCCCGCCCACGCCTCTTTTTATAATTTTAGACAACAAAAAAGAGGGGAGTGATGAGAACATCATCCGCTTTTTGGCAACATGAAAAACGGCGCCGCTTTCGCGCTTTGCCGCAAACAAACGCATCATGTTGTAAAAGCAGATTATATTCTCATCTTTTCACCCCTCTCCGACTCTTCTATTATTCATACAGCATACCACAGATCCGCCGCCGGCGCAAATCTTTTTTTCCATTGAAGGCGCCCGCGGTTCATGCTATAATAATCTGGAAAATTTTCAAACACGCTCTAAAGAAAGCGAAGGCATATAATAATGAAGTTTGAATTAATGGCATCGATGATGTGCGCGGATTACGGCAACCTGGAAAAAGAGGTCCAAAACCTGGAAGACGGCGGCATTGACTCCTTTCATATCGACATTATGGACGGCCGCTATGTGCCGAATTTCGCCATGTCTTTAAACGACATGCGCTATATCGCGGGGGCCACGTCCAAGCCCATGGACGTGCATCTGATGATCGAGCATCCCAATAACCACATCGGCCTGTTCCTAAGCTGCCTGCGGCCCGGCGACACTGTTTACATACATCCCGAGGCGGAATACCACCCTTCCACCACCCTGCAGAGCATCATCAACGCGGGCATGATCCCGGGGATCGCCATCAATCCGGGGACTTCCGTGGAGACGGTTATGGAGATGCTGCGCATCGTCAAAAAGGTGCTGGTCATGTCCGTGAACCCGGGCAACGCCGGCCAGATGTACCTTCCCTATGTGGGGAAAAAAATCACGAAGCTTTTGTCCATGAAAGAAGACATGGATTTTGAGATCTACTGGGACGGCGCCTGCAGCGCGGACAAAATCCTGGAGTACGCGCCCAAAGGCGTGCAGGGATTTGTGCTGGGGACCACGCTTTTATTTGGGAAAGATAAGCCCTACGGCGAGACGCTGCAGAACATCCGGGAACTGCGGTTTTAGAGTAACTATGAGGCCGGAGGCTGAAAAGTTATGTTTTAGGAGGCTTCTCTCATGAATATTGCACTGATTCTGTCGGGAGGCACAGGCGCGCGAATGGCCTCCGACATTCCGAAACAATATATTGAAGTGGCCGGCCGGCCCATTATCTCCTACTGCCTGCGGCGGCTGTCCGGCCACGGCGGCATCGACGGCATCCAGATCGTGGCCGACCCGCTTTGGCGCACATGCATCGAAAACTGTCTGGATGGCGACGACCCTGCGGGGAAGTTCCGCGGATTTTCCCGGCCTGGCGAAAACCGGCAGATGTCGATTCTCCATGGGCTTACGGACATACGGCTGTACGCCCGGGACCAAGACTTTGTGCTGGTCCACGACGCCGCCCGTCCGCTGCTGTCCGATGAGATGATCTCCCGCTGCCTGGACGCCGCCGAGGGCCATGACGGCGTGATTCCCGTCCTGCCCATGAAAGACACCGTGTATCGAAGCGAGGACGGCCGGACCGTGTCCTCCCTTTTAAACCGGGAAAAAATCTTCGCCGGCCAGGCGCCGGAAGGCTTCCGGCTGAAGGCCTATTACGAGGCCAACCGGCGGCTGCTGCCCGATGAAATTTTCAAAATCAACGGTTCCACCGAACCGGCGATTCTGGCCGGCATGGACGTAGCCATGATCGTGGGCGACGAAAACAACTTTAAAATCACCACAAAAGCAGATCTGGAAC
>CAOJVE010000053.1 GCA_948444865.1 uncultured Lachnospiraceae bacterium | reverse complement strand
TGGACACAGCCATGAAGAATTCTGTAAACTGGTATTTTCAAGATTTAGACCGGCAGATGGGCATTTTTAAACTGCGCTCTTATTATAATCGGATTTCCTATGGGAACGGCGACTTAAGCGGAGGCGTTCATTCCTACTGGGCGGAATCCTCTTTAAAAATCTCCCCTTTGGAGCAGGTCATCCTGCTATCCGATTTGTTGCAAAATAAATGGAAGTTTCAAGCAGAAAATATAGAAACCATAAAAGATTCGTTATTCCTAGCTGACACGCCCTACGGAAAACTCTATGGAAAGACGGGGACCGGAACCGTTCACGGAAAAAATGTCAGCGGCTGGTTTGTGGGCTTTCTGGAGCAAAAAGAACATACCTGCTGCTTTGCCGCCAATCTGCAGAATTCGCCGAAAGCCACCGGAAGCGACACCGCCAAGATCGTCATGAATATTCTCAGCAACATGCAGTAAAGACCAGAGAATAACGCCGCAGGCAAAAGAATCCCGCTATATACAGCGTGTTTGAAAAAACCGCTTTAGGATTCTTGCCTGCAGACCGTTTTGCCGCCACTTTATTTTTTTATGCCCGACGTTTGTCCATCCGTTTGGACAGCATCATGCCCAGCCCTTGCAGAAGCTGCACCAAAGCCACCAAAATGACAATGGTCACGATCATAACGTCCGTCTGGTACCGGTAATAGCCATAGCGTATGGCAATATCCCCCAGGCCGCCGCCACCCACAACGCCGGCCATGGCGGAATACCCCAGAATGGTTCCGATGGCTATGGTAACGCCCACCAACAGGGATGTGCGCGCCTCCGCCAGCAGCACCTTCCAGATAATAGATCCCGTCCCGGCCCCCATGCTCAGAGCCGCTTCAATCACGCCATGATCCACTTCCTTCAGCGATGATTCCACCATCCGGGCGATAAAAGGAGCCGCCGCAATCACCAGCGGCACCACCGTGGCGCTTGGTCCATAGCTTTTTCCCACGATCGCTTTCGTCACAGGAATCACCAGGATCAAAAGAATCAAAAAGGGAATGCTCCTCACCAGGTTTGCGATAAAATCCAAAATTTTATAGAGAAAAGCATTGGGGCGGATGCCTTCTTTGTCCGTAACCGTCAGCAAAATCCCCATGGGCAATCCCAAAATATAGCCGAACAGCGTAGACATCAAAGTCATGTACAAAGTGTCCACCGTCCCGTCCACCAGCATGGTAATCATTTCACTATCCCACATCTTCCAATTCCTCCAAACCCAGTTTTTCCTGCCGGAAATATTCGATCATTTTATCCGCGGTCTTTGTATCCTCCGGAAGCTGCAGAATCATCTCCCCTTCCGCCTTTCCATTCAGATTCTTTGTGTCTGCGTACAGAATATTCAGCGGCGTTTTATATAAGAGGACCACATTTCCAATCACCGGCTCGAAAGAAGACTGCCCGGAAAACGTAATCCGAATCAACCGCTTTCCATGCATCTGCTTAATCTGGCTTCCCGCATTCAGAATTAGTTTCCGGGCCGCCTCGGTCTTCGGCGAGTGGAACAGCTCCTCCACCGTCCCCGATTCCGCCAGCTTTCCGTGATCCAAAACAGCCACATGGCTGCAGATTTCCTGCACAACGCTCATCTCGTGGGTGATGACCACAATGGTAATCCCGTATTTCTGATTGATCTCTTTTAACAAAGACAGGATCGACTTGGTCGTCTGGGGGTCCAGCGCGCTGGTGGCCTCATCGCATAGTAAAATTTCCGGGTTGGCCGCCAGCACGCGGGCAATGGCCACCCTCTGCTTCTGCCCGCCGGAAAGCTGCGCCGGATAAGACTTTGCCTTCTCCTCCAGCCCTACGGTTTTTAAATACTCCAGGGCTTTCTTTCTGGCTTCCTTTTTTTTCACGCCTGCAATTTCCATGGGGAAACAGACATTATCCAGCACCGTCCGCTGCATCAACAGATTAAAATGCTGGAAAATCATCCCGATCTTCTGCCGCGTCTTGCGCAGCTCTCCCTCTGAAAGATCTGGAAGATTCTTTTTCCCTATGAACACCTTTCCCGAGGTGGGCCTCTCCAGCAGATTCAGACAGCGCACCAGGGTGCTTTTTCCCGCGCCGGACAGCCCGATAATCCCATAGATGTCCCCTTTGTCGATGGAAAAACTGATGTCGTCCACGGCGGCCACTTCCCCCGCGCCAGTCTGAAATGTTTTCTTCAAATGTTCTACTTTAATAATCGGTTCCATATCATTACTCCTTATGTACGGCTCCGCAACGTTCTCATTCGTTTACGAAATCGGGGATGCTGCGCTACTTAAACTGGCCGCACCCCCGATTCCTATCCTATTTTACTCCTCAAATGGGATAACCGCCCCATCGTAAGTATCTTCAATATATGCTTTGATCTCATCGGACTTCAGAGCTTCCACCAGAGCCTTCACTCCGTCCGCGTCCTCGTTGCCTTCCTTGACTGCGATTACATTCACATAAGTCTTGGCAGCCTCTGAATCAGAAGTCTCAAAGGCAATGGAATCCTTGGCAACGGAGAATCCGGCCTGCAATGCATAGTTTCCATTCAGGACTACGAAAGCCACTTCGTCTTTTACTCTGGAAACCTGCGCCGCCTCCAGCTCCTGGATCTGGATGTCTTTTGGATTGTCCTCAATATCCTTTACCGTCGCCGCCAGGCCTGCGCCGTCTTTTAAGGTAATCACGCCGTTGGCTTCCAGAAGAAGCAGCGCCCGCGCCTCGTTGGTGGTGTCGTTGGGAACCGCGACCACGTCGCCCTTTTCCAGTTCATCCAGAGATTTCTTGGTTCCCGGATAGATTCCGAAAGGCTCGTAATGAATGCCGCCCGCATTTACCAGATGTGTGCCCTGTTCCTTGTTGAAATCATCCAGATACGGAATGTGCTGGAAATAGTTGGCGTCAAACTCCTCGTTTTCCACCACCAGGTTGGGCTGCACATAGTCGTCAAACACGGTGATTTCCAGATCCCAGCCGGCTTTTTTCAGGATGTCCTTGGCTTCTTCCAGAATCTCCGCATGGGGCGTGGATGATGCGGCCACCGTGATGCTTCCCTTATCTTCCGCCGCTTCTGCGTCGTCCTTGTCAGAATCTTCTTCCTCTTCGGGAGCCTCTGCGTCTTCGCCGTCCACTACGCCGCCTTCCACTACCAGGCTGTCAATGTCGACTTCGGTTCCGTACACCGGCTCCAGAGTCTCTTTGTAGTCCGCATGGAAGAACTCCTCGTCGGCCAGCGACTTGATCTCCTCGTTGATCCAGTCTTTCAGCGTGTCGTTTCCTTTGGAAACGGCCGGAGCGATGGTGTCCAGGTCACCCAAGGACTGGATGCCCACAGAGAATCCGTCATTCTGAAGGGCCCACGCCAGAACTTCCGTGTTATCAGTGGAGAGCGCGTCTCCCCTGCCGTCCAGCAGCGCATTGTAAGCTTCTGTGTACTGGTCAAATTTCAAAAGCTCCACATCCGGGTAGTTCTCCGTAAAATAAGTTTCCGCCGTGGTGCCTTTGGCCACGATCAGCTTTTTGCCGTTTAAATCTTCCGGCTTCTCAATCAATGCGTCGTCCGGTGAGACAACGCCCAGAGCGACTTTCATATACGGCAGAGCAAAATCCACCGACTGTGCGCGTTCCTCTGTCACGGTAAAGTTCGCCAGAATCACGTCAACCTTGCCTGACTCCAGATATTCCACGCGGCTCGCCGGCTCTGTAGACACATACTCCAACTCCACGCCGAGGTCTTCTGCCATACGCTGAGCAAAATACACATCGTATCCCTGGTAATCGCCGTTTTCGTCCACGTATCCGAATGGATTCTTATCGCTGAAAACGCCGATGATAATTTTACCGCTCTCCTTTATCTCATCCAAAGTACGGTAAATGCCCTCACTCTTCTCTGTCTTCTCTGTTTTTGCCGCCTGTCCCTCTGTGCTCTCTTTCTGTCCGCATCCGGCAAACGCCACAAGCGCAAGGACCATGGACAGCAATAACGCAACTGCCTTCCTCATAGTAAACTCCTTCCTTAAATATAATTGTATTTAAAAACCATCGTGCCCGATAGGTTTTTGTCGGGATTATTACATATAATTCATACTTATTTAGTAGGATTATACCAGCACAACGCCTTCCTGTCAATATAGAACGCCTCTACTCTGTGCATTTTTATTATATCAAATCGCGGTTCAATTTAAAAGCGCAAATAAATTTATAATGCAACAATTCGATGTGCGCCAGTTTACCGGCGGATCGTCCCAGGCGGCGAACTTTCTTTCCCGGAAGAATTGCCGCCGGATTTTATCCGTGTTATAATAAAAAAAGGCCCGCCAAAAGAGCAGCGTAAAAATTTTAACCCCATACATAATGACAGGTCCCGCATTTTATGGTAAAATCTGTCTGAAAGAGTGCAGAAAAGAGGAGGGATGTCCGCATGAATAAACCAACCATTGACGACCAGTTGATCGAGTACGTATTAGCTCTTTTGAACATCCCTGAATACAACCATATGAATACAAAACATGAACCGGAAAATCCGGCATTTTCACTGGAAACTTACCATTCCCAGATTGCCGCCCAGGTTATCAGATTTATGGATGAAATGCCTGGCGGTTTTTTCATTTACCGGGCAGACGCGGATGAAGAGATTATTTACGCAAATAAAGCGCTGCTGCGGATTTTTAAATGCGACACGATGGAGGAATTTCAGGCTTTGACGGGAAATTCCTTCAAAGGCCTCGTCCATCCCGATGACCTAGAAGCCGTGGAGGCCAGCATCATCGAGCAGATCGCCGCCAGCCAGTACGATCTAGATTACATCGAATACCGCATCATCCGCAAAGACGGGACCATCCGCTGGATTGAAGACTACGGCCATTTTATACACAACGATGTTTTGGGGGATATTTTCTACGTATTCGCGGGGGACGCCACAGAGAAGAAAAACCGCCAGCTGACCCAGGATAACGAAAACGCGCAGAAAATACAAAATCTCATCCAGGCCTACGACGCGGAGCGCAATCAGATCAACCAGGAACATCTGCGCCGTCTGGAGGTCATCGAAGGGCTGAGCGTGAATTATGACTCCATCCTTTACGCGGATCTGGACAAGAACAAGATTCTGCCCTACCGCCTCAGCAGCCGGGCAAAGCGCCAGTTCTCCGAGCGGTTCCAGGTGCGCTCTTTCTCCTGGTACGTCCAGGACTATGTGAATACATGGGTGCACCCGGAGGATCGCGTCATGGTTTCACGGGCCACCAACCCGGACTACATCCGGGAAAAACTGTCCAAGAACAAGACTTATTACATTAATTATCGGGCAGTCAACGACGATGCCCTCCAGTACCTGCAGCTTCGCCTTGTAAACGTAGGTCAAAGCTCGGATAAAATTTCCCAGATCGTGCTGGGATACCGGCGGGTGGACGAGGAAATCCGAAAAGAAATGGAGCAAAAGCAGATCTTAGAAGACGCGCTGGAAAACGCCAAGCTGGCCATCAACGCCAAGAATACATTCCTCTCAAATATGTCCCACGACATGCGAACTCCTTTAAACGGGATCTTCGGCTTCTTAAATCTGGCCCGAAAACACATAGACGACCGGGAAGCCCTGCTGCGCTATCTGGACAAAATCGACGCGTCCAGCCAGCAGCTATTAGGCCTCATCGACAAAACGCTGGAAATATCCTGGTCGGAAACGGACGACGAACATGTGATTGAGTCCCCGTGCAGTTTGACGGAGATTTTGCAGGACGTCTACGATTCCATGTCCATGCAGGCCATTGAGAAAAATATCGCGTTCACCCTGGACATGGATGGCCTGAAACACTGCGACGTTTACAGTAACCCGGAGAAGCTGCGGCAGCTGTTTGTCTATCTGGTGAACAACGCCATCACTTACACCAACATGGACGGACGCGTGTCCCTGACGGCCACGGAGCAAAAAGCGCTGCCCAATCACTACATCATCTGTCAGTTTCTGGTAAAAGACACCGGCATCGGCATCAGCGAGGAATTTCTGCAGCGCATCTTTGAGCCCTTTGAGCGGGAAAAAAACACCACTTTAAGCGGCATTCACGGCATCGGCCTGGGCCTTACCCTGGCCAAGAATATTGTGGAAACCTTAGGCGGCGACATCCAGATCGACAGCGCCATAAATAAAGGCAGCGCTTTTACCGTCACCTTACGTTTTCGCCTGCAGCCAACCGCTTTCGGCGCGGACGCCGACCCAGAAGAGGCGACCGTCCAGCTGCAGAACCGAAAGATCCTGCTGGTGGAGGACAACGAGATTAACCTGGAAATCGAAACAGAAATATTAGAAGACATGGGATTTCTCATCGACACGGCGCTGGATGGCAGCGAGGCCGTGGCAAAAATGAAAAACGCCTCCCCGGAAGATTATGATCTGATTTTAATGGACATTCAGATGCCTGTCATGGACGGACGGACCGCAGCGAAAAAAATCCGCCAGCTTCCGAATCCGGCGCTGGCCAACATCCCCATCATCGCGCTGTCCGCCGACGCTTTTGAGCGGGACAAACGGCTTTCCATCGAAAGCGGCATGAATGCCCATTTGACTAAACCCATCGACGTGCCTGAGCTTCTGGACGCCATTACCCGTATCCTGCAGGCCTGCCATCAATAAAGAGGAACCGCCTATGAAAAAAGAACTCCATATGCAAAAGTTGGCGCCTTTACTGACGGTTCTGGCGCTTCTGGCAAGCGCGGTCTTTATTTACCGGAATTTCCTATTTGGAGACGAGCTGTGGGTATTCGTGGGCCTGGACATCGGCTCCGATACCGTGCAGCAGTATCTGCACCACTACAATACCATTGTAAATCACATCCGGGAGGGCACATTTACATTCTGGGACTTTAACAACGGATTCGGAACGAATATGTTCAATCTGAATATGTTCGATCCTGCCCTGATGGCCGTATACGCGCTGGGCGTTTTCTTCGGGCCCGAACGCATAGCCTGGTATCTGGTCTACATGCAGATTGCGCAGATTGCGCTGGCCGGGTTTATTTTCTATCATTATCTGTCCTGTTTTTCTTTTTCAGAAAAAAGCAAATGCATCGCCGCCTATATTTATGGCCTGAACGGCTTTCTGATGGTTTGGGGACAGCATTATCAATTCGGCATGGCCGCGGTCATCCTGCCCCTTCTGTTGTGGTGCGCGGAACGATGCCTGCGCAGGCGGCGCTTTTATGCGCCCATGGTTTTGACGGCAGCGCTGGCCGCCGTGTACAGTGCGTATCTGGGCTATATGATGTTCGTCTGCCTGGGCTTCTACATACTGGCGCGGCTCTTTGGCATGGAAAAAGGCGTTCGCAGAGAAAAAATGCGTATGCTGGGCATCCTCTACGGCTCCATGATTCTGGGCATTGGCATAGGAGCTTTCGCCCTGTTCCCCTCCGCCTTCACCATTTTCGGCATATCTGGCCGGTTGGAAACCCAGGCCGGCATTCTGGAGCGGATTGGCAACTCCCTGCTGCCCTACGAGGCCATCCACTATAAGACCCTATTTTATAAATTTTTTTCCAGTTATCTGGAAGGGCTGACCCAGGTGAAGGAAACCAACGCACTGTACACCGGCGCCATCAATTATTACGAAGACCCCAACGTCTTTTGCTCCACCCTGTTTGTGATTCTGGGCTGCCAGTACGTCTGCTGCCTGCCCCGGCTGCCCCTGACCCGAAATCAAAAGTTTTTGCGGGGTGGCCTGCTGGCGCTTTTGGCTTTCTGTCTGGCGCTGCCTTTTTGCGGCCTGGTCATGAACGGATTTTCCACCACCATCAACCGCCACACGTTCCTGATGATGCCCTTCTTTTGCCTGATTATCGCGCAGATGACGGACACCATCCTGCGCAGACAAATTTTCAGCTACCTGGGATTCGGCGCGGCGCTTTTGCTGATCGGCTTCGTTTTTATGCGGAAATATCCGGCCATTGCCTTTTTGTCACACAAACGAAACCTGTTCATTTTAACCGTGACCGGCGTATGCATGATCGGCGCGCTGTTTTTCCTGGCCAAATGCCGCCGGCGCGCCCTGCGAGGCGCCCTGTACGGGCTGCTGGCGTGCCTGACCATCATCAACATGACGTCGGAGGGCTACGCCTCCACCCTGGAGCGGCTGACGCTGCGAAAGAACAACGCCCAGTATTTCGGGGATCTGTACGACCCGGATGTGCAAAAAGCCCTGGACTGGCTCAAAAAGCGGGATTCCCAGTTTTACCGGGTGGAAAAGGACTTTGACGCGGGCTCCATCTGCATGGACTCCTTAAGTCAGGGATACAGAGGCGTAAGCACCTACAACTCCACCATAAACCGGAATATCCTGGCATTTACCGACGCGCTTTACCCGGATCTCTGGTTCGGCGACCAGAACCATTACCGGTTCCGTATGGTAAAAGAAGAACATGAATTTGCAAACCTGTGCGGAATCCGCTATCTGCTGTCCCGGGGCGGTGAAGAAAACGATCCCTTTGACAAAAGCGGCTACCGGCTGTTGCGCAAATTCGGCAAAATCCAGGTGTACGAAAACAAAGACGCCACTTCCCTGGGACGTTTCTATTCCAACGCCGTCTCCCGGGAGGAGTTCGACCTCTATCTGAAAGAAAACGGCCGGCAAAAAGCCCAAGACTATATCCTGGACTATCTGGTATTGGAAGGAATAAGTTCCATGGATTCCGTTGCCGGGCACGAAGAAGCCTCTTCCGAGGCCGTGACAATAGACGCGCCCCAAAAGGACAACCATTTGCAGGGCGTTGTCCGCGCCCCCCAGGACGGCTATGTGATGTTCGCCATCCCCTATGAAAAGGGCTGGAGTATCTACGTGGATGGCGAAAAACAGGAGATCAAAAAGGCAAATATAGGCTTTCAGGGAATCGCCGTGACAAAGGGAGCGCATCAAATTGAATTAAAATACCAGGCGCCCGGATTCCTCCAGGGCCTGGCCGTAAGCGCGATATGCTGGCTAGTCTTTCTTTCGCTGATATATCGTCTTTATTATAAGAAGAACGCCAATCAAAATTAAGACAGACAGCACGCCGATGATCACATAGTATATAACCCGCTGGTCGTCGCCGGCGGACTGAAACTTTAACAATTCTTCTTCCAGATCGTTTTCCGAAAGCGCCGCGTCCGTCTCGTCGGCGGACACGGTTGCCGCGGGCGCAGCCAGGGCGGTTCCCACCGGGACGCCCTGATAGTAATACTGGCTGAACACCAGATCCTCTCTGGGCGTATCCTGACTTTCTATGTCTTCAACTTTTAATTCCGCGGGCACGTAGGCGTAGCCCCCTTCTTTGGTCTGCGCCGGGTCCGTCATCTGCAGCTTCTGAAATTTTCCATAGCCATAATCCAAAAGTTTCGCCGTATCGTCCACCACATCCGCTTCCTGGGACTGCATCACCATGCAGATTAATGTGGCGTCGTTCTTCTTACACGCTGTCAGCAGCGTATTTCCCGCCTGGTCGGTGCTTCCGGTCTTCCCGGCGAACACCCCCTCATAGTGATACGGCCCCGGCATCAGCATAGCGTGGTGATTTCCCAGCTCCCGCGCTTCCGCGTGGTAATTGGTGGGCGGAATCACATAGGACTGGCTGCCGCTGATGGCGCAGAACGTCTCGTTGCGGATAGCCGCCTGGAGGATTTTCGCCATGTCGTAGGCGGATGTGTAGTGATTGTCGTCGTGCCAGCCGTTGGCATTGGCGAAATGACTGTCTGTGCAGCCCAGCTCCTGGGCCTTCTGGTTCATCATCTCCACGAATTTCTCCACGCTGCCCGCCACATGCTCCGCCACCTGACTGGAAACTTCGTTGGCGGAGGCCAGCAGCATAGCATAGAGACACTGCTCCATGGTCAGGACTTCCCCCGCCTGCATCCCGATATTGGCGCTGTCCGCCGTAACCTCCCGGGTCCCCGTCTCCGTGAAAACCACTTCCTCTGACAAATCGCTGTTCTCTATGGCAATCAGCGCCGACAGAACTTTCGTGGTGCTGGCCGGATACATGCGCTGGTGCATCCCCTTATCATAGAGAACAGTATTGGTGGAATCCTCCATGAGCACACCGGTGGTTTCCACAATCTTCGGCGCTTTGGGCCAACCGGGAATCTGATCCGATGAAACGGTAATCTTTGAAGACGCGTAAATCCCCTGGGGCCAGCCCCCCGCTGCCAGAAGGGCCGCCAGGAAAACCGCCATCATTTTGAAAAGTTTTTGCATCTGCCCTCCCCCTCATATCTTTCATTTGGCCGCCTATTTTTCACAAATCAGTTTCAGATAGCGTTTCATCGCGTCCTGCCAGGGCGGAAGACGCTTAAATCCCGCCTCTTCCAGCTTATCCTTATTCATGCGGCTGTTGTGGGGACGCTTCGCCTTGGCCGGATATTCGTCGGCGGAGATTGGCGCAACTTCCATAGAAATGCCCGCCTGCGCAAAAATTTCCTTAGCAAAATCATACCAGGTGCAGATGCCCTCGTTGGTGGCGTGGTAAATGCCATAACGGTCCGTCTCCATCATATCCACCACCAACACGGCCAAATCCCGGGTATACGTGGGAGAACCCACCTGATCGTTGACCACTGTGACTTTATTAGTTGTTTTTGCTTTATTTAACATAGCCTTGATAAAATTATTGCCGCTTAAGCCGAACACCCAGGCAATGCGCACGATGTAGTATTTCTCCAGATACTTTTTCACCGCTTCCTCGCCCAGATATTTGCTCTTCCCGTACACATTCAGCGGATTGCAGGAGTCTTCCGGCTCCCAGGGACGCTCGCCCTCCCCGTCGAACACATAGTCTGTGCTGATATACATCATGGGCAAATCCAGTTCCCGGCAGACTTTCGCAATGTTCTCTGTGCCGTCCGCGTTGACCCGACAGCACAGATCGGAATCATCCTCCGCCGCGTCCACCGCCGTATAAGCCGCGCAGTGAATCACCCCGTCCAGAGGTTTTTCACGGATGGCCCGGCTGACCGCTTCCGCGTCCGTGACATCCATCTCTTCCACGTCCACGCCTACGCCTTCGTGGCCCCGCAGCGCCAGCTCTTCCATCACGTCATGCCCCAACTGCCCTTTCATGCCTGTAACCAAAAAACGCATCGCATTTCCTCCTTAAACTTTATCGCTTCCTTCATGCTCACAATCGTTTCAGCGAGAAGTCCTGACTGTCCAGCGTCAGGTTGGGGTTGTAATAGGGGTCGCCTTTTCGCAAAATGTCCGGCCAGCGTTTCTCGAAGATGGCAATCTCCTGGTTGAACCGGGCCACTTTTTCCGGCGTGTCCTCCAACCCCCGGGACTTGGACTCATAGTGATACAGCTCCGCATAGGGGTTGTAGACAATCAGTTTCCCCGCCCGGCGCACTTTCAGACAGAAATCAATGTCGTTGAACGCCACCGCCAGCTTTTCGCAAAAGCCGTCCACTTCCTGGAATGTTTCTTTTGGAACCATCATGCAGGCCGCCGTCACCGCACTGTAATTCTGCGCGCTGATAATCCGGTGGCAATATCCGGAGTAGCCCCGCAACTGCTGCACGAAACAGTGCCCAGCCACGCCGCCAAAACCGATGACCACCCCGGCATGCTGGATGGTGTCGTCCTCGAAGTACAGCCTGGCGCCCACAGCGCCCACATCCGGCCGCATGCAGTAGCCCAGAAGCTCCTCAATGCAATCCTCGCTGATGACTTCCGTGTCGTTGTTGAGAAACAGATAATAATCTCCTTTCGCGAACCGCACCCCGTAATTGTTGATGGCCGCATAGTTAAATTCCCGCTCCCAGTAGACTACTTTGGCCCGTGGATTCGTCTCCTCCAGCTCTTTATAATAGGCGAAGGTCTCTTCCTTTTCACTGTTGTTCTCGATAATAATGTATTCCAGATTCGGATAGGAAGATTTCATCTCCAGGGAATCCAGGCACCGCTTCAAGTCCTCTATATGGTCCTTGTTGGGGATAATCACCGAAACCAGCGGGTCATGGTCCCGCAAAAACCGGGTGCGGTAAAGTCCCAGATATTCGCCTTTATACACCTGCGCCTTGATGCCAATCCGGTCGTAATGGGCCTGCACCGCCCGCTGCCCCGCGTCGAAGGCGTAAAGCTTGCTCTCGGGATTTTCCGAGGTGGATTCCTCGTGGCTTCTCCAATGGTACAACACCTTGGGAATGTGACAGATTTTCTCCATGCGCGCAGACTCCTCCACCGCCTCCGTGCAGCGCAGAATCAAATCATAATCCTGGGCGCCGTCGTATTCGGGCCGCAGCAGCCCCACCCGGTCCAGAACCTCCCGGCGCGCCACAAACAGATGGCAGATATAGTTGACCGTGCACAGCAAATCCTGGTTGAAATCCGGCTTCATATGGGGCTGGAAAAACTTATGGCCGTCCATGGACATTTTGTCTTCGTCGGAATAGAACATCTGTATCTCTTTGTTTTGATTCAGCGCTTTGACGCATTCAAAAAGCGCGTTGGGCGTAAGCACATCGTCGTGGTCCATAAACGCGATGAACTCTCCTGTGGCGGCTTCGATGGCCGCGTTGGTGTTCTCGGCGATTTTCAACTGCTTTTCTGAATGCAAAACCCGGATGCGGGCGTCTCTTTGCCGCCAGTTATCCAGGATTTCCCGGATGGGCGAGTCCGGCCCGCTGCCGTCGGATAAGCACAGCTCCCAGTTGTCGTAGGTCTGGGCCTGCACCGAGGCAATCATTTCCTCCAGATAGGGAACCGGCGTTTTGTACAGAGGAACCGCGATGCTGATTAAGGGCCGATGGGCAAATTTCGTCTTTCGCTGCCGCTCCAGCTCGCCGGGGCTTGGCAGATGCTTTTCAATCCATTTCTGGTACACGATGGGCCGTTTGGATAGTTTGGCCAGCTTGCCCGCCCCTTTGAAAACCAGCGCGCCCAGCCCGTGAGCCTGGTAGTAGCGCATCGCTTTTTTGCGGTATTTATGCAGCTTCTTCTGGAAAATCACCCGGCGGTCTAGGCTGACCCGGTGGACCGCCTTGCCTTTTTTGGACTGGAACACCAGGTAAATCCAGTCGCCTTTCAGCTCTTCCAGCTCCACGAAGAACCCGCATTTTCCCCGGATGGGGCATTCCTTGAACATCTCCTCCACGTCCACGCGGACGCTTTTTTGGATGTTGCAGGGAATCTGCTTCTTATCCTGGTCGAAAACCCGCACCGACACAGGCGTTTCATCCACCGCCCAGCCCCGAAGCTGGCAGCTTTTCTTGGGACCGACGATTTCCTCTTCCATATAATACTGGGGCTTTCCCATCCGGCCTGCCAGCTCTGCGGCCCGGATGGCAAACCAGCGGATGCGTTTATCGCCCTGGACCGCGTAAATGGTCAGTTTTTTATAAGATTTCACATCCGGCGGGAGGAGAACGCTTACCGTTACGTTCTCCCCCTTTACCAAGTCCAGATCTTTAAACCGCTCCAAGGCGCTGGTATGCTCCCAGGGCGCAATCTCGACTTTCAGTTTCTTATCGTCCAGAAGCGCCAGCGGCTCATGCTCCTTGGGCCAGCTTCCCTGCAGCAGATATTTTTGGGAAACCAGCAGGTCGAACCGTTCCCTTTTTACCTCAAAGAACTCTCCTGACATACCGTCTTTCCTCCACTATATTTCTTTCAATACGTCGTCCAGATTCGGCAGGGCTTTTGCCTCTCCCCGCAGCCGGCAGTCGCCGCTGTCCAGGGTCAGATTCACGTTGTAATAGGGATCGCCGTTTTTCAAAATCTCCGGCCATTTCGCGCTAAAGAGATTACTCTCCTTTTTCAGACGCTTTTTCTTCTCCGGCGTGTCCTCCGCGCCTCTGGATAGGGATTCGTAGTGATACGCTTCCACAAAGGCGTTGTAGACCACCAGAAGGCCCATGTCGCGCACCTTCAGGCAGTAATCCACGTCGTTGTATGCCACCTGAAATTCCTCGCCGAAGCCCCCCACCTTCTCAAACACGTCTCTGGGCGTCATCATGCAGGCCGCCGTCACCGCGCTTAAGTCCTGGGTGGAATTGGATTTCCCCGCGTAGGTCAAAACGCCGTTTTTGGCGCCGCAGAGCACATGGCCCGCCGGGCCGCCCAGGCCGATGACCACGCCCGCGTGCTGAATCCGATTGTTGGGGTACAGAAGCTTGGCGCCGCAGACGCCCACGTCTTTTCGCTGGCAGTAGCCAATCATTTCCTCCATCCACTCGGGCGTGATAATCTCAATGTCATTGTTCAAAAACAGCAGATAATCCCCCTCCGCCTGGCTGGCGCCGAAATTGTTGATGGCCGCGTAGTTAAATTCTTTCTCCCATTTCAGGACCTTCAGATTCTCATGCGCGTCCTGCAGTTCCTTGTAGTAGGCAAAAGTCTCCTCTTTCTCGCTGTTGTTTTCCAGCAGCAGAATCTCAAAATTCTTGTACGTGGACTTCTCGTAAACGGAATCCAGCGTCCTCTTTAAGTCCGACTTGTGGTCCATGGTGGGAATCAGAATGGAGACTTTCGGCTCGCCTTTTACCGGGAAGACCGTGCGGTACCGGCCAAAATGCTCCGTCATGGTCACTTCCGCTTCCATGCCCAGCCTCTGGTAATGGGCGCGGACCGCCTCCTGGCCGGCCTTGTACGCATACATCTTGCTGGAGGGATTGCCCGCCGTGGAGGCCGGATGAGCCCGCCAGTGGTACAGGGATTTGGCCACATGGCGGATTTCCCTGGCCTGCTCGCAGCAGCGCAGAATAAAGTCGTAGTCCTGGGCGCCGTCAAATTCGCCCCTAAAAAGCCCCGCCCGGTCCACCACCGTTTTTCGCACCAGGAAAATATGGCAGATGTAATTGTTGCTGCGCAAAAGATCCAGGTTGAAGTCCGGCTTAAAATGGGGATCGTAAAGGTGCGTCCCGTCCATGCTCAGCTTATCCTCGTCGGTGTAGACGATATCCACCTGGTCGCTTTCGTTTAACGCTTTTACCATCTCAAAGCATGCGTCCGGCGCCACGGTGTCGTCGTGGTCGCACAGCATGATAAAATCACCCCGCGCCATGTCCACCGCCGCGTTGGTGTTGCCGGAAATCCCTTTGTTCTCCTCCAGCTTCCGGTAGCGAATCCGCGGGTCTTTTCCGTAGTTTTTCCGGATAAATTCTCCTGCCTGCTCATCTGTGCTTCCGTCCGCCAGGCACAGTTCCCACTGGCTGTAAGTCTGCCGCTCAATGGAATCCATCAGCGCCTTTAAGTATTTCAGGGGCGTGTTGTATAAAGGAATCACGATGCTGATAAGCGGACTGTAATCAAATACATGCTGCCGCTGTTCCCGCAATTCCTGACGGCTGGCGCTGTGCCTTTTCAGCCATCCATGCTGCCCGAAGGAATCCGGGTCCACCTCCTGGCTCACATAGCGAAGGAAGTTCTTCATGCCGTATTTGCGGATATAGGCCCGGTTTTTCTCCCTGCGCTCCTTTCTGAAAGCACGCGCCAGCCGTCCCCGCCTGGAATCCCGGTAATACATTTCCTTTAAATTGATGCGGCAGTTCTTCCGGGTCAGGTGGTTTTCAAAGGTCAGCACCACCCAGTTTCCCGGAACCTGAGACGCGGTCACGGAAATCTCGAAGCCATGGGCCGCGTCGTCCTTTAACTTCCTGGCCTTGTTCAGATCCATACGGACCACCCGCTCCATCTCAAAAGGAATCGGGTTCTTTTTCTCGTCCACGACGGATATTGTCTCTTCCTGAAACGCGTCCAACACCCATCCCTGCAGGAGAATCCGCCCTTCCCGGGGCCGGGCCACGTCCAGCTTGTATTCCAGGGTCTGCTTATTATAGGCTTTCTCGATTTCCTTTGTGGACTTCTCCCACAAAACCAGCTTTTCCTCGCCCCGCACCGCCAATGCCTGAAGGTTTTCATATTTTTCCCAGAGCTTTTCCACCGCCACAATGGTCAGGGCGAAGCCCACCTCCGGCGAAACCCCGGACAGTTCCGGCACACTGTGAATCACGTCCGGCCGCATCTTTCGCTCCTCCGCAAAAGGCGCCGCCTGGCCGTCGGCCAATACCTGAATGTCGATGGGCGCCCCGTCGGGGGAGGCCCGCCAGCCTTCCAGCGCCAAATCAATGGAGTCCCCCTGTCGGTACTCTTCCACGTCTATGCTTGCGTATATTTTCTCCATAGCTATTTCTTCCTTTCAACCAGCCTGCGGTAAGCCCGGTAAGCTTTCCAA
>CAOJVE010000052.1 GCA_948444865.1 uncultured Lachnospiraceae bacterium | reverse complement strand
CCCTGTGGACCCGGGCAAAGTGGTGCGTCCCGACGGGCGGGCCGATTCCGGCGATTCCCAGCAGACCAAACTGGGGCTTAACGCCAACTCCAACTTTGGCAGCTTCATCCAGCAGATCAACGAGGCGCCGCATCTGACGCAGCTGTTCTCCGCGCTGTTTCTCCAGGGCATGGGGAACATGGTGGAGGCGGGCATCGGGCCGGATTTCGCGGAGGAGATCGCCAAGTTTATGGAGATGATGAAGATGACCGACGGGGAACTGGTGGGTTTTTTAAAAAACCAGGCCAATGGGGCTGTCCGATATACAGGGACCTTTTATAATATGCTCCGGCAGGTGATGAATGATACGCAGTCCGTGGAATTAAAAGCCGGAATTCTTGATTTTTTAAAGCAGATCAACGATCTGTCGTCGGGACCCCATCTTCTGGAGAACATACGGGGCAACATGGAAATGATCTCCAGATACATGCTCCGCGCGGACCGGGAGATAGTGCAGCAGATGATGGAAAAGCTGGATCTGCAGGCGGCGCCGGGGGACACGGCCAAGAACGCCGCTTTCCTGAAGAACGAAGTGATCCCCGCGCTGGGGGAGTACGTGGCCAGGACCCGGGATTTCGGCGTGATCCGGGACCTCATCGGCGTTTTAACGGCCAACACGGCCCGGTACGAGAACGGCAGTCTGAATAAATTAATGGATAATTTCATGAAGCTGTTGAATTTCCAGGGATTTCGGGCGAAGTTCCAGGACGTGCCGCCGGATAAGCTGCTGCAGATCCTGCAGAACACCGACTATGAGAAGGCCGTCAAGAACAACAGTTGGGCGGAGAAGTTTCTTCATATGGTGGAGCACGGCGTGAGAGGGGAGGCCGGCCTGGAGAATAAGCAGGTATTCCAGAACCTGATGAACGCGACGCTGCTCAATGAGAGCGTGTATATGCCGGTTCTGCACCTGATGCTGCCTTTGGAGCTGAATGGCCAGACTATGTTCTCGGAGATGTGGATTGACCCGGACGACGACAGCGGCGCCGCCGAAGGGGAAGGCAAAAAGACCAAAGTGCTCTTAAAGTTCGACATTAAGGACGTGGGTTTTTTTGACGCGATTATTTTGTATGGGAATGAAAAGATGGATATGTACCTGTCCTATCCGGAGGCGCTGGCCGACAAGGAAAAGGAAATCCACGGCGCGCTGGAAGGCATCATGGCCGCGAACGGCATATCCTTCCGGTCACTGATTCTGGAAAAGGCGGCGGAGCCCATCTCCATATCCCAGGCGTTTCCAAAAATATTTGAAAGGAAGAATGCGGTAAATGTCACGGTTTAATGATTTGCTCAACAGGAAGGCGGTGGCCTTAAAGTACGACGAGCGCCAGTCCGCGGCTCCGGTGGTGGTGGCTTCCGGCATGGGCCATCTGGCGGAGAAAATGGTGGAGATCGCCAACGACAACGGCGTGCCGGTCTACGAAGACAATTCCCTGGCCACGGTGTTATCCCAGCTGAATCTGGGCGCGGAGATCCCGGAAGAGCTGTATAAGGCGGTGGTGGATATCTATGCGTATTTCCTGCATTTTGTGCCGGGTTCCACGCTCCCCGAGGAAGAAGCAAAAGAAGGACAGGAGCCCAAAGACCAGGTAGAGATCGAGGCGCAAAAAGAGCAGGGCGAAGAAGAGCCGGAGGAAATCCCAGCTGGCGGGGAGGAAGAAGCAATGGATTAACGTGTGTTTTACATAAATGTTGAACACGCGCGGCGCGTCTGCGACAGTGATATAATAAAATGGAATAACCAGATGACAAAATGGAATGGCTGCGCATCCCCCCAGGCGGGTTGTGCGGCTGTTTTTTGTCTGTTATGATAAAAAACGTGGTTAGACGCTCACTCAGATCACATACCCAAATTCGGGGGCTTGGCCAAAATAAACAGAAACGGAGTTCAAAACCGTCTCAAATCCGCTCCCTATCTGTTTGTTTTGACCAAACTTCAAGGACCGAACTGGCAAATTAGCCACTATTGCTAAAAAGGAGATTCATAAGAAAAATATGAAAAAATACATTGCCAAGAGATTTCTCCAGCTGATTCCGATTCTGCTGGGGATTACATTTTTATCTTTTTTGCTGACGAACGCAGGCGCGTCGGACGTCATCAGCCTAATGGAAAGCAACACCGGAACCGTTATGCCAAAAGAGCAAAAGGAGCGGCTCCGCCAGGAAATGGGCCTGGATAAGCCGCTTGTAGAGCGGTACGTGATCTGGCTGGGAGGCGTTTTGACCGGGGACATGGGCGAGTCCTTTGTGTCCAAAAAACCGGTGTTCTCCACGTTTTTGTCCAAGCTGCCGGCCACGGTCTGCCTGGCGGGAACTTCTGTTTTGCTGACCGTGGCGCTGTCTGTGCCGCTGGGGATTCTGGCGGCGGTGAGGCAGAACAGGTTTACGGATTACCTGATTCGGTTTCTAAGCTTTATCGGAAATTCCATGCCCAACTTTTTCGTCTCCCTGCTGCTGATTTACTTTTTTTCGCTGAAGCTTCGCCTGCTTCCGGTGATGGGCAGCGCATCCGGCGGCAAAACCGTGATTTTGCCCACACTGACGCTGGCCCTGGCCATGGCGTCCAAATATACCCGGCAGGTGCGGGCGGCGACGCTGGAGGAGCTGAACAAGGATTACGTGCAGGGCGCCCGGGCGCGGGGCGTGGGCGAGCGGCGGATCTTGTATTTCAGCGTGCTAAAATCCGCGATGCTGACCATTGTCACGCTGCTGGCGCTGTCCATCGGCTCCCTTCTGGGCGGCACGGCCATCGTGGAGTCCATATTTATGTGGGACGGCGTGGGCAAAATGGCGGTGGACGCCATCGCCATGCGGGATTATCCGGTGATTCAGGCGTATGTGATCTGGATGGCGGCAATCTACGTGTGCGTGAATCTGGCAACGGATATCCTTTATCGCTATCTGGACCCCAGAATCCGTCTGGGCGGGGAGGGCTTTTAATTTGGAAAAGAAAAAAACGACGCGAAAACAGAAAGTCCAAAAAGACTATGCCCGGCAAAAAATGGTTTTCTTCGGGACGCTGGTCTTGCTGCTTCTTTTAGCGGCGGCTTTTGCGCCCTATCTTGCGCCCTATGATCCCTACGAGCAGGATCTGGCCAACGCCCTAAAGCCGCCCGGCGCGGCGCATCTTCTGGGCACGGACCGCTATGGAAGGGATATGCTCTCCCGGGTGATCGTCGGCGCGCAGACCACCATATTTTCGGCGCTTTCGCTGGTGGCGATCGTGACGGCAATCGGCAGCGCAGTGGGCGTTTTCTGCGGCTATCGAGGGGGAAGGCTGGACGCCGTCCTTATGCGGGCGTCGGATGTGTTTTTGGCCTTTCCGGGGATGGTCTTCGCCATCGCGGTGGCCAGCGTCATGAGCGGCGGGGTTATGAACGCGGCGCTGGCGCTCGCCTGCATTTCCTGGCCCAAATACGCGCGGATCGCCCGCAGCCAGACAATGGCCATCAAAAACGCGCCCTATATAGCCGCGGCGAAGCTGTCCGGTTCCGGCCCCTTCAAAATCATTTTCCGGCATGTGGCGCCCAATATCGCCGGGCCGATCGCGGTGACGGCGGTTCTGGACATCGGGACCATGATCATGGAAATCGCGGGACTCTCCTTTCTGGGTCTGGGCGCGGCGCCGCCCACGGCGGAATGGGGCTCCATGATGAGCAATGGCAGAAGCATGCTGCAGACCTCTCCCTGGGTGATTCTGGCGCCGGGGTGCGCGATTTTTTTGACGGTGATCCTGTTTAATCTGGCGGGGGACACGGTGCGGGATCTGCTGGACCCCAGAAGCCGTTAGCGGTCATTCCCAGTACCGCAAATCATAGCCGTCTTCCGGTTCGCCGATTTCGTATCCGAGCGCTTCCGTCAATTTTGCCTTCAGCTCGCCGTACCAGGCCTCCCAGACCGCGTTCGGCATAATTCCCGCAATCTGGATGCCGCCCGGCTTAACGGACGCCCACAGGTCAATATGTTCGCCCGTCCATTTTGCGCCTTGGCCGTCGCCCGCCCAGTAGGGCATGGATTGGTAAACTTCGCTGATTTTGTCCCATATTTCATCGGGGGCGGAATAGTGGATATTCAGGTTTATGTTGCGCTGCATAAAAAGCTCCTCCTGTGATTCATCATAAATTTTTCAAATGTACGCATAGATGTCCTCCTTTCCATGGAATTTGGAATGGGCGGCATTTTTGCATAATTATATCACGAAAAAATCCGAATGAAATAAAAAATGAGGCGCGCAAGGGATTGTCCGTAATGAAATGGCAGTGTGTTTGCCGAAAGGAAAAGAGCTATGAGAAAAAGTATAGGGAAAAAGGCATTTATATTATGTCTGTTGATTTTGGCTGGGATATTCCTGACGCCAGGAAATGCTAAAGCGGCAAAACTTAAAGTCAGCCCAAGCCGGGCGGAGCTTTCCGTTGGGAACGCAAAGACTTTGAAGGTAAAGAACGCGAAGAAAAAAGTGTCCTGGACTTCCAATAATAAATCGGTGGCGAAAGTGTCTTCCAAAGGAGTTGTGACCGCCAGGAAGAAAGGGACCGCCACAATTACCGCAAAGGCGTCTGGCAGAGAATATAAATGCAGGGTAAAAGTGACAGATGCCAAATTGAATGTTTCTCAATGCGTCCTCCCCATCCATGCGGTTCAACAATTAAAGTTCAGAACATACAGTGGAAAAGGAATTATCTGGAAATCCGGCAATGCCAAGGTGGCGACGGTGACAAAGAATGGCCTTGTAAAAGGGATAAGGCCGGGAACCGCTGAGATCAGCGCGAAACTCCAATCCAGTACATATAAGTGCAGGGTGACGGTAACGTCTTCAAGGAACTGGGGCAGAATAATGGATTTCCCATCTAAGCGGGAGATCGCCCGGTTTAATAAGACTTCTGCCAATCGGTCGCCTTATCTGGGCGGCTGGCTTGCCATTGGGAAAGAGACGAAGTTTACGGAATATTCGGTCGATTTCAAAGCGGATTATATTCCTTATGGCACGTACCTGTGCGGCGCGCAAATGAGTATGGACTTGTCATCCCTGGAGCGGAAATACGATAAGGTGAACATGAATTCGTGGCCTTCCTTTTATGCCGGGCTGCAGAAGTGGGAGCCGGGAAAAGGCAGCGGCTCCATTATGTCCTTTTGGGATATTTACTGCAAAGATAAAAAAGGGAAAAAATCAACAATCCGCGCGAAATTGGCATACCCCAAAAATAAAAAGGCAAATGTCTTCGGCCACGAAGGGCATGGCGTAAATTATATGGACGATTACGCATGGGAACGAGGGCAATGGCATCGTATGCTTCTGCGATGCGTCCGATCAAAAAAGAATGGGCATACACTGGTGGAACAGCGGATATGCAATCTGAAAACCGGAAAATGGACGAAGATGTGCTGTTACGATACAGGACTGACGGACAGCTGTTTTGTGGGGGACGCCGCCGTATTTCTTGAAAATTATATAGACAAATACGCGGGCGATATCCGTACGGCAGAGTATAAAAACATCCGAATACGCCTGAGAGATACGAATCAGTGGGTTCCAATTAAGCAGATTTTCATCAGTGAGAGCTATGATCATCCCGGGAGCTTTTGTTTCGGAGCGGATGACGAGCGGTTTTGGATGATAACAACAGGATTAAAGGGCCGCGCCATTCAACCATGCGCAAAGGAAGGCGCGTTTAAAGTCACTTCTTGTGAGGCGGGTTCGCCATATTAGGAGGAAATAAAGCGTTTTCCCGAAAGGGCACGGATTGGTAAATGCCGCCGGTCCTGTCCCATATTTCGGCGGGCGCTGAATAGTGGGCAGTGAAGCTCATATCGCGCCGCATGGAAAATTTATCTGCGCTTCTGTCATTTGGGAAAAATAGTCGTCATTCTCGCCAAAGAACGGGACGGCTATTTTTTATGGAGATAAGTCAGAATGGCAATGATCACATTGACGGTTGTCAGAATAATCATGAATTCTTCATATGCACTCATAAAAACGGACCCTTCCATAGAACTCGGAACGGGTGGGAGCGCGTCCCCCGGCTGCCCGTCTAAATTATATCACAAAGAAAATTCCAATGAAATATAAAAAATATTGACTTATGATATTACAAAACAGAATGGCTTTTTCCAAAAATGGAATATGTCCAAAACCCCCTATGGGGGTTGGAGAGCCTCTCGCTTTTCGGTATAATAGCGTTTGAGAAAGGAGCGGACATGACATTATTATTGGACATGCGGCGCATAGAGGTCAGCTACAACGGCCGCCCGGCGGTGCAGGATGTGTCTTTGCAGATGAACCCCGGGGAAATCCTGGGAATCGTGGGGGAGTCCGGCAGCGGCAAAAGCACGGTAATCAAAGCGGCCATGGGCCTTTTGGGAAAAGGCGGCGCCGTCACGAAAGGCGACATCTATTACAAGGGCAAAAACGTGCTGGACGCCAGCGCGGAGAAAATGCAGAAAATGCGGGGTTCCGCCATGGGCATGATTTTTCAGAACACCGAGGCGTCCCTTTGCCCCATCCGGACCGTGGAGGACCAGCTCTACGAAAGCGTCATCCAGCACGAGAAAGCCAGCCGGCGGGAAGTCCGCGCGCGCGCCCTGGATTTATTTCAAAAAATGCGCCTGACCGACGGGGACCGGATTCTAAAGAGCTATCCTTTTGAGCTGTCCGGCGGCATGAACCAGCGGGTGGGCATTCTAATGGCCATGATACTGCGCCCGGCGCTTCTCTTCGCCGACGAGCCCACCAGCGCGCTGGACGTGACGGTCCAGGCCCAGGTAGTGAAAGAGATGCTGAAAATGCGGGAAATTTACGGCACGGGAATCGCCATCGTCACCCACAACATCGGCGTGGCCGAGCGGATGGCCGACCGCATCGCCGTCATGCGCCAGGGAAAAGTGGTGGAATGTGGAAAAAAAGAGGAAGTGATCCGCCATCCCAGGGAAGACTACACCAAGAGGCTGATTGGCGCCGCGCTGCGCCTTCGTCGGGATTAAAAAAGGGGAGGCCATGGAAAAGGTTCTGGAAGTGAAAAATCTTACGAAAACATTTTACAAAAATAAAATTCCGCTCAAAGCGGCAGACGACGTGAGCTTTGACGTGCGAGCGGGGGAATGCCTGGGGCTTGTGGGTGAGAGCGGCTGCGGCAAAAGCGCCATCGCCAGGATCATCACCCATCTGATCCCGCCGGACGGCGGCAGCGTCCTTCTAAACGGGCGGGAAACCCTGGATTTGCGTGGAAAAGAGGAGCGAAAGCTGTACCGGGACATCCAGATGGTGTTCCAGACGCCCCAGGATTCCTTCGATCCCCGCCGCCGCCTGGGCGACGGGATTATGGAGTCCCTGCGAAACCAAGGCGTTTCAAAAAAACAGGCGCGCGCGCGAATGCGCGAACTGCTGGCGATGGCGGAGCTGGACGCGGAATTCGCCGACCGCTATCCCCACGAAGTCAGCGGCGGCCAGTGCCAGCGGGCGGCCATAGCCAGAGCCCTTGCGCCGGGGCCGAAGCTTATCATCTGCGACGAGGCCACCAGCGCGCTGGACGTGACAGTGCAGGCCCAGATTGTGGAGCTTTTGGAAAAGCTGCAAAAAGAACAGGGCCTTTCCCTGCTTCTGATCTGCCACGACCTGGCCCTGGTGCAGAAAATGTGCAGCCGCGTGGCAGTCATGTATCAGGGGCGTATTGTGGAGCAGGGCGTTCCCGACGAGGTGATTCGCCATCCAAAAGAGGCATACACCCAAATGCTGGTGGACGCGGCGCTTTAAGAGAAAGGAAATCATAGCGATGAAAAGAAAAAATTTATGGAAAAAAACAGGGGCCGCGCTGCTGGCTCTGTCTGTATTCGCCGCGGCTCTGACCGGATGCGGCGGTTCATCCAAAAGCCAAAAGAAAAGCGAACCGCAGGCCGAGGCAAAAAAAGTCTTTGCCTACGGCGACACCACGTTTAACGCGGAAAACGACGAGTCCGACGTAAATCCCCACAACGGCTACGCGGGATGGGCCTGCATCCGCTACGGCATAGGCGAGACGCTTTTCAAATATTCCGACTCTATGGAGCTGGAACCCTGGCTGGCCTCCAAATACGAGAGCCTAGATGAGAATACCTGGAAAATCACCCTGCAGGACGGCATTACATTCACCAGCGGCCGCGCCCTGGACGCAGAAGCCGCCAAGGAATGCCTGGAAAGCCTGATTGCGACCCACGAGCGGGCAAAAGGCGATCTGAAAATCAAAGAAATCGCCGCCGAGGGCCAGACGCTGACCATCCAGACGGAAAAACCGGTGCCGGCCTTTATAAACTACCTCTCCGACCCATACGGATGCATCATCGACATGGAAGCGGGCGTCACCGACGACGGCAACGTCTCCGGCACAGGGCCTTACAAGGCCACGAAGGTGGAGACGGACATGGGCCTGACCCTGGTGAAAAACGAAAACTACTGGAACGGCGTCCCGAAGCTGGATGAGATACGCGTACAGACCATCACCGACGGCGACACGCTCACCATGTCCCTCCAGTCCGGGGAGCTGGACGCGGCGTACGGCCTGCCCTACGCCAGCCTGCCTCTTTTTGAAAACGATCCGTACACGATTTCTTCTGTGGAAACGTCCCGCTCGTTTTTCGCCACGATGAATTACGAGACGAAAGCGCTGCAGGATGAAAACGTGCGCAAAGCCATTGCCAGCGCCATCGACCGGGAGAGCTTCACCCAGACGCTGCTAAACGGGAACGGAAGCCCGGCGGCAGGGCCTTTTCCGGCCAGCTTCCCCTTCGGCGACGCAGAAGTGACGGCGGCGCAGTACGACCAGGAAGCCGCCCAAAAGCTTTTGGCCGACGCGGGCTGGAAGGACACGGACGGGGACGGCTATGTGGACAGAGACGGCGAAAAACTGACCCTTCGCTGGCTGACCTACCCCAGCCGCCAGGAACTGCCCCTGCTGGCCGAAAGCGTCCAGGCTGATATGAAGGACATCGGCATCGAGCTGGAAGTGAACTGCACCGCCAACTCCGCGGACTTTCTGGACAGCGGCGACTGGGACATCTACGCCAGCGCCATGGTGACGGCGCCCACCGGGGACCCCGAATATTTTTTCACCACCCACTGCCTGGACGACTCCGCCAAAAACTGGGGCGGCTACCACAGCGACAAACTGGAAAAGCTGGAGAAAAAAATGAGCAAAACCTCCGACGCGGATAAGCGCGCCGACCTGGCGGTGCAGATGACGCAGACCATCCTGGACGACAACGCATTCATCTTTGCCTCCCACCTGAAAATGTCCATGGTATCCGGCGAGGGCGTGACCGGCCTTGTGGCCCACCCCTGTGATTACTATGAGATTACGGCGGATTTGGATAAAAATTGATTCCTGGCAAATACAAGAAAAGCCGACAAACAATCCCCCCGGGGGGCTTGTGAGCCGGCTTTTTTTTTGCTACTCTAATCTGGAGGTTTTTTCTATGTATTTTGGAAAGGAGAATGCGAAAATATGGCATTTACAATATGTAATCTGACGGCGGATCCAGGCGAGAAGTTAAGCGGGGAGCTGACATTGGGGGGCGGGGAGTTCCGGCTTCCGGCGACAGTGGTCTGCGGAGAGCGGCCGGGGAAAACGGCTCTTATCACGGCGGGCGTCCACGCCGGCGAGTACGTGGGCGTCCAGGCGGCCATCGACTTGGCGCGGGAGCTGGACGTGAAAAAAGTCGTCGGGACGGTCGTGGTCGTGAAGGTCGTGAACCGCCCGACTTTTGAGCGGCGCAAAGGCAGCATGGGCCTCTCAGACGGAAAAAACTTAAACCGCGTTTTCCCGGGGGACGCCAAAGGCTCGGAGATGGAGCGGCTGGCCCATGCCATTTCTCAGGAAATTTTCCCGCTGGCGGATTATTACATAGATCTGCACAGCGGCGACGATTACGAGGAGCTGACCCCCTACGTCTACTATGCCGGCGTGGCCGATGAAGAGACGGTGAAGCAGTCCCGCCAGATGGCGGCGTGGGTGGACGTGCCCTATATGGTGCGCTCCCACGTGGGTTCCGGCGGCGCCTATAATTACGCCGCGTCCCAGGGAATTCCCGGCATCTTAATCGAGCGCGGCGGCATGGGAACATGGAGCCAGGAGGAAACCCATTCCACCCGGCGGGATGTGCGCAACATCCTGTGCAATCTGGGGATTTACCAGGATGAAAAGGACTACCGGAAGCATTATCCGCTGGACGTGGTGGACGTTTGCTACCAGTACGCGTCCCACGGCGGGCTCTGGTATCCTTTTAAAAAAGTAGGCGACATGATTTCCGAAGGGGAATTTTTAGGTGAGGTGCGCAACTACGAGGGGAACCCCGTGGAGGGCTGCTGGGCTCAGTCCGATGGCGTAATCCTCTACCAGACCGCATCTCTGCAGGTGTTGGAAAACGGGCCGATGATCGCCTACGGGCGCATTTCCAGAGAATTTGACAGCCGCAAGGAGCGGATTACCAAGTATTGGGGAAAGAGAAGCGACAGCTTTCTTACGCAGCGCCGTTCGGAGCTTCACAGTCCGTTGGCGGGGCGCTGGCGGGAGGCTATCGGCGCGCGTCTGCCCCAGGGACGCAGGCTTAAGATTCTGGATGTGGGCTGCGGCACGGGATTTTTCACCATTCTTCTGGCAAAAGAGGGCCATGACGCAATCGGCACGGATCTGACGCCGGAGATGCAGGCGCATTCGGTGACGCTGGCCAGGGAGGAAGGCGCCGACTGCCGGTTCCTGGTGATGGACGCGGAAAATCTGGATTTCCCCGATGAATCCTTCGACGCAGTCATATCCCGGAATCTGACCTGGACGCTGCCCCACGCGGAACAGGCTTACGGGGAATGGACGCGGGTCTTAAAGCCCGGCGGCGTGATTCTCAACTTCGACGCGAACTATGGCCTCAGCGATTTTGCGGACACGTCGTCGTTGCCGAAGGAGCACGCCCACCACAAGCTGGGAAATGAGATGATGCAGGAATGTGAGGAAATCAAACGGCAGCTGCCCATCAGCGCATACAACCGTCCGGCCTGGGACATTTCGGTTCTGGGGCAGAAGGGCATGCGGGAATTTGCGCTGGATCTGGACATGGGCAAGCGGATTTACGTGGAAAAAGACGAATTCTACAATCCCACGCCGCTGTTTATGATTTACGCAAAAAAAGCTTAAAGAAAAAAATCTCCGTGTCTTTATTGGGGCGCGGGGATTTTTTTGTCGCCGGGAGCTTATAATTCTCTGGATGTGTACCGAAGATATATATAGAGGTTTTTGGAAGGTTAAAGAATGTTTAATGTCAAATATCTGGAATATTTCATCGTAAGCGCGGACATGGGGTCTTTTAGCAAAGCAGCGGCTGTCTTATACACCACACAGTCCAACGTAAGCAAGGGAATCAAGACGCTGGAGGAGTATGTGGGCGACCGGCTGTTCGTGCGGCGGTCCAAAGGGATCGCTCTGACGCCCCAGGGGAAGCGCGTCTATAAATACGCCAGCCGGATTATGGAAGACATGGGCGCGCTGCGGGATCTGACCAAAAGCAGCCAGGAGGAATGGATTCATATTTCCACCAATCCAAGTTCCTGGGTGGCGGACCGTTTTGTGGAATTCTACAACCTCCACAGCCGGGAAAATCTCCACTGGCAGATACTCACCGGCAGTGTGGAGCGCATCATGCGCCGGGTGGGGGATTACAAAGATGAATTGGGCCTGGTGTACGTGATGGAGGCGAAAAAAGCGTCTTTTCGCTACCAGCTGTCCCGCAGTCATCTGGAGTTCATACCGATGGCCGAGGCCAGGCCGATGATTTACCTGGGAAAAGGGCATCCGGCCTTCGGCGGGGAAGGCCTTACGGAGGCGGACATGGAAGACTTGCGCTTCGTCCAGGGCTACCGGGACGCGTTTAGCCAGAGCGACCGCGGGTGGGCGGCCGACGGCAAAGCCAAAGAGCGGCCCCGCAGAAACGTGGCGGTGGTAACGGACAGCGATTATATTATGGAACGGCTGCTGCTGAATGCGCCTATGGCCAACATCAGCACAAATTACCTGACAAACGGCGAACATCGGATCGTGGCGGACGGCATACCGCTTAAGGAGGACGGGGAAAACGATTCAGCGGCCTTCGGGTGCCTGAAGCGGGAAAACGAAGCCTTAAGCCAATGGAGCCAGAGATTCGTGGACTATATGCGGGAGGTTTTGGGTGGATTTTTACGCCGCGAAAATGTATAATTAATTAGGAAGGTAAAGTGAGAAACGTCTGAAAGGCGGTGCGGAAAAATGGAATTTACATCCAATTACGATAAACAGTGTGAAATATGGCGGCAGAAGTTTTTGACCATGGACCTGGGAGAGATCTTCGAAAAACTTCCGGAGCTCCAGGACGACGGGGAGGACCTGACGCTGTGGCATTTCGGCAGGCATTTCGCCGTCAGCAAAAAGACCGGGGACATCCGCTGCCTGTCGGATGACCGTCCAGCCGACGCCATGGCGAAAATGAATATTTACACACTGTTCTGGTATGCTAAGAAAAACGTCATACATACAGGGGAATGGCTTCCCTACCGGGAGCTGAAATCCGCCACGCCTTTCGCGGCCGCGTTCCAAAGGGGGATTCTCGACCCCATAGCGGTGACGTTCGCGGGCAAAAGCGATCTGCTGGCGGAAGCGGTGGAGACCTTGCGTGGCCGGCGATTGTCTTCCACAGGCTACCTGCTGTGGGCTTTCCTGTGCATCCCGGTCAAATTAAATTTCTGGGACGCCGACGAAGAATTCCCGGCGCAGGCCAATCTTCTGTTCGACCGCAGCGCCACAGACTTCAATCACATAGAAAGCATCGCAACCATAGCCACTGAATGCATGCACCAGCTGGCGGACGCGGCGGGGCTGAAGCTGAAAGGCAGTCCTTTTTTCCGGTTCTGAGATATGGAAGAAAAACAACCAATAAGAAAGAATACCTGGAAAGCCGGGAAAAAGCGGAAAAAGCAGCAATAGAGAAGATGATAAAAAATGGAAAGCTGACCCCGGAAGAAATCGCGGATTGTTTCACCAACTTTTCTGTGGAGGACATCCGCCAGATGGAAAAAGAACTTATGCAAACCATGAAGCAATAAGCGATTAGCCACAGGAGAGGGCCGCAGGCGCTGCGAAGCGGCAGGGAACGCCTCGTTACACATATAATAAAAATTTTTATTTCAGGAGGTTTACGAATGAGACAATGCATTGATTCAGACAACATGCACCGAAGGTTAAGGAAGATTATCGGCCAGGTGCAGGCGATCGACCGGATGATTGACGAGGACATTCCCTGTGAGGACATTCTTTCCCAGATGAATGCGGCCAAGTCGGCGCTTCACAAAGCGGGGCAAGTGGTTTTAGAAGGGCACATCCGTCACTGTGTGCGTGACGGGATCGAACATGGAGACGCTGAAAAAACGATCGAGGGCTTCACGAAAGCCGTGGAGCGTTTCTCAAATATGTCTTAAAAGAGTGGAAAATTTTTCAAAACAACCTTTTTTTGTTGGGATTTATGACGCATCCTTTGACGATAGGTCTGGTATACTTTGTTTAAGCTCAAGAAAAAAAGCGGCATAAGCGAGTTCGAGAGCGCCTCAAAAGCGTAACATTACTTTTCATAACTAGGAGTCAGAGCCAAAAAATTCAATTTGTGTATTGCGGTTCAAGGCTTTATGTAATATAATATATAGAGCATAAAATAGAGGAAGTTTGCATTAAGCTTTCCAGAAAGAGGGCCAAATACATGACTGAAAAAGAATTCCATAAACTGCGGCGGCGGGACCTTTTGCAGCTGCTGGTAGCGCAGGGTAAAGAAAATGTCCAGCTGCAGGCAGAGTTTGATGAAACAAAAGAGGAGCTGGCTCAGCTTCAGGAAAGTTATGAGAGATTGAAAGCGAAGCTGGATGACAAAGACGCGACCTTTCAGGAGAGTTACGACCGACTGAAAGCGAAGCTGGACGAGAAGGACATCAGCTTTCAGGAAAGTAACGATCGGCTGAAAGTGAAGCTGAATGAAAAGGACGCCCTGATTGAGAAATTAAAGGGGCGGCTGGATCAGAAAGACGCCAGGATTCACGAACTGCGGGAGCAGATGGAAGAATGGCTGGCCAGCAGGCGGATTGAACTGGAAGATGCCGGCTCCATAGCGGAGGCAGCGCTTCGGCTGAACGGCATCTTTGAAGTGGCGCAGCAGGCGGCAGAGCAATACCTGTACAATATCCGGGTCAACAGAGGGCTTGAGAAAAGCGATTTATCGCAGGAAATGAAGCTGGGTCCGGAGCCGGAAGAAGAGGATCTGATGAAGGATTCGGGCTGGGATAAGGAAGGTTACGAACTGGAGCCCAGACCGGAAACCGGAAAAGAAATCAGAACCGGCGGACAGGGAAGACCAAAAGCCTGAGGATGGACAGTACGGAAGGGATATGCATGGAAGCAAAGAAGCTTGAGGTCCCTAGCTTAGAGCTGCTAGAGGCGGAACTGAAAAAAGAACAGTATAAAAAGAACTACAGCCGTGTGCTCAGGAGCACCATATTTTCACTCCTGGTGGTGGCGGCGATCGCGGTTCTGGTGGCGGTGCTGCTGCTGCCGGTGCTGCAGATCAACGGAACATCTATGACAGAGACATTGCAGAACGAAGACATAGTGATTGCGGTCAGCAGTTCCAAATACAAGACCGGCGACGTCATAGCGTTCTACTACAACAATAACATCCTGGTCAAACGGGTAATTGCAGCCGCGGGGGACTGGGTGGACATTGACGGGGACGGCAGCGTATATGTGAACGACAAGCTGCTGGATGAACCGTATATCAATGAGAAAGCCTTGGGCGATTGTAATATAGACCTGCCGTATCAGGTACCGGAAGGCAAGTGCTTTGTGATGGGAGATCACCGGGCCACCAGCATAGACAGCCGGAACACGGCGGTAGGCTGTGTGGGCAGCGACATGGTAGTAGGCAGGATCTTATTCCGGGCCTGGCCATTGTCGGACATCGGGTTTATCAAATAATTATTTCAAGTTAGGTACAAGGAAGGGGGCAGCAATTAATGAAGTTTTTAACACAGGCCGCTAAGGTCCGTAACGAACAGAAAAAGGATAAGCGCCGGCTGGCAGTTTTCCTGTGCCTGGCTGTTATTGTTGCATTAGGCACGGCCGCCGCGCTGAAAATGTATGGCCAGGCCATGTCGCACAAAGATAAGCGGCTGATCTGCCAGTTGGAGGCGCATCAGCACACAGAACAGTGCTACGATGGGGATAAAGTAATCTGCGGTTATGCGGATTATATCGTACATACCCATAACGACGACTGCTACGACAGCGAGGGAATCCTTGCCTGTCACTTGCAGGAAGCAGCCGCACATACACACACAGACGAGTGCTACGCCGAAGAGGAAGTCCTCGTCTGCACAGAACAGGAGCAGCAGGCGCATCAGCACACAGAAAGCTGCTACGCGCCGGAAAAAGGCGACCTGCAGTGCCAGATCGAAGAGCACGCCCACACCGAAGGTTGCTACGATGCCGAGACGGGCGAGCTGATTTGTCAAATAGAAGAGCATCAGCACGATGACAACTGCTACGCATGGGAAGAAGTTCTGACCTGCGCTTACGCGGCAGAAAGCCACCAGCACAGCGACGAATGCTATACGAAGGAAAAAGGCGATCTGCAGTGCCAGATCGAAGAGCATACCCATGCGGCAGAGTGCTACAACGAAAACAACGAACTGATTTGTGAAAAAGAAGAACATATCCATAACGATGAATGCTATGCATGGAACGATGTGCTGACCTGCAATCTGGAAGAAACTCCGGCGGGCCACACCCATACCGATGCATGTTATGAGAAAAAGAAAGTCCTCACCTGCGGCCAGTTGGAACTGCACACCCATGATGAGAGCTGTCAGGATGAAAATGGGGCTTTGGTTTGTGGAATGCTGGAGCTGAAAGAGCACACCCACCAGGAAGAATGTTTTGAGACAATAGAACTGACTGACGAAGAAGTGGCCGCGAAGCTGGAAGCAGAGAAGCTGGAAGATTCATTCCATGAAAAACGTGAAGAAGACGCTAACGAACCGGAAGACGAAACGGGCAGCGTGTCAGAGGATGCAAGTGTGTCTGGCGATGCCAGCATATCCGGAGACGAGGCGGGCAGCGTATCAGACGGCGACGCAAGCATATCGGGGGACAGCATATCAGGAGATAGCGTATCGGGAAACAGTGTGTCTGAGAATGATGCGCATGTACACGATGAGTCTTGCTATGACGCGGCAGGCGGATTGATGTGCGG
>CAOJVE010000051.1 GCA_948444865.1 uncultured Lachnospiraceae bacterium | reverse complement strand
ATATTCTCCTGCATCTGGAAGAAAAACCATCCAGTCACAAGATAGCAAGGATGCCTTAATCAACTCTCTCCGTATGGAAAATAGAGCTTTAAAAAAGGAACTTGCTAAATTAGAAAGTCGTGAAAAATATGAAGAAAAATATCTGCAAGCTGAAAAGCAAATAGAACAGCTAAAAAAAGAACTGGAAAACATCACTCGTGATAGCTTAGATTTGGAATACTAAATTTAACTCAATTCCCACCACAGCAAGTACAGAAATGTATTTGTTGTGGTGCTTTTATATAAAAATGCCTGTAATTGGAGGCTTTCATACTTCTAGGATATACTTGATGTAAGAAACCTTAATTTATAAGGGAAATCGGGGAAGTGGCTCCAGATATTCCGCTCAAGCGGTCCGGCCTCATCCGAAGCGCAGCTTTAATCAAATCCCGAATCGTAATGTCCGGACCGCCCTGCGCGTTGGCTGACTTGGCTTCCAGGCGCACCAGGTTTGGCGCCCCCTGAATCTGAAGCTCCGCGTTGTCCTCAATCGTAATCAAACGCTCATCCTCCGGGATATAAGCGGAAAGCGCATTGAGAAATGTCGTCTTTCCGCTTCCCGTTCCCCCTCCTATAAGAATGGAATACTTTGCCTTCACCAGTTTAATCAGGCAGTCCGCGCACGCACTGGTTATGCTGCCCAGCTCTATTAACTTTTCCATGGTGACGGGACTGTCTGGGAAACGGCGAATCGTGAGAATCGGACCATCCAGGGCCACCGGGCTTACCACTGCATGAACTCTTGCTCCGCCCTCCAGCCTGGCATCTGCCATTGGCATGGACTCGTTAATCACGCGATTGCATTTTCCAACAATCTGCTGAATCACATCCTCTAATTTCTCCCGGGAGGTGAACTTTTTCTCCCATTTCTGTATGCGCCCATCCCGCTCTATAAAAATATCATCCGGCCCGTTGACCATAATCTCCGTCACCGTATTGTCTTCCAGCAATTCCTGGAGCACATCCAGGCGGCGGACGGAGCAAAATAGTTCCTGTCTTAAAAGAATCTTGTCCTCCAGCGGCGCATACTGCAGCCTTTCGCTGCCCAAAATCACCCGGTCAATCACTTCCAGAACTTCCTCATCCGCCAGCTCCCGCGACAAATCCAGTTCGTCCATCAGACTTTGGCGCAGGTCGGAAAATAGCTCGTGCTTCATGTCTCCTCCCCGCGCAGAACGGATTTCACATAGTCACCCAGCTGGCTCCAGGGCAGTTGCTCCACATAATCCGTTCCGTCTCCATAGCTTCCGTAAAAGGGGGGATGAACTTTTTGGATCTTTTCCAGTAAATCCCGCTCCTTCCACATCTGCAGCAGCCGCTCAAACTGCTGGATTTTCCCCTGAGATATGACATCCATGAGCACAGGCATATATACCTTGTCACAGTGGCTTAAAATCTGACGCCATTCCTCCACCCCCTGACCCACATCCAGAATCACGGTTTCGTAAGAACTGTGCAAAGCCAGCTGATCCAGCAGCCGCTCCCACTCTTTTAAGGTTGTGCCCCAGATGTCCAGCGGCGTGGCCACCGGCGGCAGAAAATCCAGATTGTTCACCGTTTCCACCATGGAGGGCAGATGATACGCCACATGGCTGTTTTCCTGGCGTATATAGTAGAGAAGGTCACTTAACGTGTGCTCGAAACTTTTTTGAAAAAGGGCCTCGAACCCAGAAAACTCTTCCATATTTACGTAAAGCACAGCCTTTCCCCGGGCCAGGATCTGTCCCATGGCCAGCGCGAAGGAAGTTTTCAGCGATCTTCCCAGCGGAGAATAAACGCCAATTATCTCCACATGCCGGCTGGACGGCAGCTGGCTTGCCTCCAGCGCTTCCGGCCCATAATAGGCCATCACCTCCCGAATTACCTGGTTGGAGGACTGATATTTATAAACGCTGGGATACTGGTCCAGCTGCGGGTCGTGCACGCCCTCGGACAAGATTACAATGTTCTCGATGGATAGCTCCTTCACCTGGCCGCACATGGCCTGGTCCGATATAAGCAAAATATCAATCTCCTCCCTGGCGCCAAACTCCAAAAGGGAATCAATATTTGTAAACGCCTGAATTTCAAAAGGAACCGCCCTTTTTTGATTGATATATTCCATAAAATTATAAGCGTAAGACTTTTCCACATCACAAATCGCTAATATGCTTTTTTTCAACAAATACCTCCCACATACAGGAACAGGCTCAGTAAGACAGGCAGGGTAAAATGTATATTTTCCGCCTGCTGCCCGGTCTTATAGTACGGCCTGCGTTCTCTGTTTTTTATACACACTCTGAAATAATTGACAAAATATTGAAGACGGAACAGAAGCGTTCCTGTGACAATAAGAATTCCCAATGACAGCGCGCCGCCAAGGAAAAAAGAAAGAAGAATTAAGCGAATAATTTCCCCAGACCCCAACAGCCCTCCCAGAACAGACAGAAGCTTAATGTCTCCCGGACCGAGCATCCGAAAATAAAATAAAGGAAAAAGAAGAAAAATCGGCACAGCCGCACCCGCCAGAAAAACCGCGACGCCGCTCCATCCTCCTGCCGCGTACCGCAGGCACATGCCCCAAATCCATCCCAGCGCAATCCATGTATTAGCCACCTTATGACTGCGCAGGTCCATTGCAAACGCTACCGAAGCCAAAAACGCCGCGGACAGCAAACGAATGCCATACATTCCCCACCCCCTTTAAACAAAATCTATTTTCTTAAAACGATCCCTGGAACTTTCTGCCGAAACGGCTGTGAAAAAAAGAATGCCAAAGAAATATCGTAAATTCATTGTACACGCCTTTTGCCAGATTGTCTATATATAAATTATAAATATTTCTTAAAATAATTATAAAATTCAAAATATTGCGAAACTATCCGGCAAACACTATTGCGCCATGAAAGCGTGAACAGATGCGATATTACGGAATTGTTGCATATCTCCATTGCACTCTATGTCAGAATGGAGTACAATAGAGAACATGAATTATATAGTCTTGGATTTAGAGTGGAATCAGTGCCCTAAAGGTAAGGAAGAGGAAGACGCCAATCTTCCTTTTGAAATTATCGAAATTGGCGCAGTAAAACTAAATAGCAGCCGGAAAACCGTGGCCGAGTTTCATTGTTTTATCAAACCGCAGGTTTACCACTGGATTCACAGCAAAACCCGGGAGATTCTCCATTTGGATTATAGCCGTCTAAAAGATGGAACGCCCTTCCCGGAGGCTGTGCGCCAGTTTTTCCAATGGTGCGGAGACAACTATCATTTCTGCAGCTGGGGAAATCAGGACCTTCTGGAGCTGCAGCGGAACCTGAAATACTATGGACTGGAAGACCTTCTGCCCGGCCCCATGAAATACTACGACGCGCAAAAGCTGTTCAGCCTGCAGTACGAGGACGGGGGACCCAGAAAGTCCCTGGAGGACGCCACCGATTTTCTGGAGCTGTCGAAGACGGAGAACTTCCACCAGGCTTTGGCGGACGCCCGTTACGCGGCGGCCATTTTCAAACAGATGGAGGAAGACTGCATACTTCGGAATTTTTCCATGGACGTGTACCAGAATCCCAAATCAAAGAAGGAAGAAATCCATATCTTCTACGATGACCGAGAAAAATTCATCTCCAGGGAATTTTCAAGCAAGGAATCCGCCATCAGCGATTCGGAAGTGAACAGCACCCGATGTCCGCTGTGCCATAAACCGGCCAAGAAAAAGCTCCGCTGGTTTTCCGTCAACGCCCGGCGGTATTACAGCGTTTCCATATGCCCAGAACACGGATTCCTGAAAGGAAAAGTCCGCATGAAAAAGACCGAAGAGGGAAAATTTTTTGTGGAAAAGACAGTTTCCCTGATTGATGAAAAGGACGCAAAGCGAATCCTGGAAAAAAAGGAATTGCTCTGCGCCAAAAGAAGGCTGCACCGGAAATCAGCGCAGTAGATCCTTCAGCAGTTGATTTTCATATTGATAAGAATGCCCCACATACTGGCCTTTATAGTAAAATGAGGTTTTGATGCGCCATGGTCCCGCAGCGTTTGGCTCCATGGCTCTTTTTTTCGTTAAGTTTTTCTTTTTAATTCCCTGGGGCAGCAAAACCCATCCGGAGGATCGCGTCTGCGCCCAGTAAACATCTTTTCCGTCTTTTGAAAATGAACACAGAGCGCTCATCGGCGCCTCTGCCTTTATGTCCTGCGCCTTTTTTATATTTTTCCAGTTGAAATTTGTAAAGCCATAATCCAACAACGCGGTCGTATCCGTATAAATGGGCGTTCCGTCTGTTTTCAGGTTTACGCACACAAGCGTGAGATTATCCCTTTTGGCGAAAGTCACCAGTGTGTTCAGCGCCTGGTCCGTGTATCCTGTTTTTCCGCCCCGGCACCCTGTATAGTACCATTCATCGTCGGAAAGAAGCTTCTGATGATTGAGCAGATAACGGGTTTCCTCTTCCATATTGGTGGGCGGAATTTCATAATATACGGTTGTCACCACGTTTAAAAACGTCCGGTTATGGAACGCTTCCCGGGCGATCAACGCCATGTCATAAGCGGTCACATAGTGATTCTCGTCGTGAAGGCCGTGGGGATTCACAAAATGAGTATTCTTACATCCCAACTGGGCGGCGCGCTGGTTCATCATTTCCACAAACGCCTCCACTGAGCCAGCCACGTGCTCCGCCAGGCCCATAGCCACTTCATTGGCCGAAGCCAGCATCAGCCCATAAAGGCACTGCTCCACCGTCAGCTGCTCCCCTGCGTCAATGCCAATATGGCTGCTCTCTGGTTCAATGCCATACACTGCATTTTCTGAAAAAGTCACCACGTCGGATAGATTGGCGTTTTCAACGGTAAGTAGCGCGGTCATAATCTTGGTGATGCTTGCCGGATACTGCTTCTTATGGATGTTCTTTTCATAAAGACATACGCCATAATCCACGTCCATCAGAATCGCCGACTCCGCCTGCACCTGGGGACCCTGGGGCCATCCTGGGATCTCATTGGACTTGACCGGCAGATAATACGACGGCGGATAAGGGTCCGGCGTCTCCTCTGGCTCCTGGGATGTCCGCTCTTCCGGGAACTGCTCTTCCTCAGCTAATTCTTCTGGAGCCTGCTCCCCCGATTCCTCATAAATCGGAGGATCCTCCTCCATTTCCTGGGCATATGCAAATCCTGGACTATATACGCTTAAACCCACCGCCACGGCCAGCAATAAGGGCAGTATCTTAATCTTCTTCTGTCTTTTCCTCATCTTCTGCATCTTCCTCGTCAATCAGGATGCCTTCTTTTCCATCGGAAGAGTTTGCGATCGTGTTAATCTCGGCATTCTCCACAATAAAGTCCATCACTCTGCTGATTGCCACGTTTTCCCGAACGGCGTCCTCACCGAACTGCTCTGCCATCTCGTCCAAAGTCATCTCATAGTCTTTTTCCATCTGGTCCGCCGTCTTTTTCATTTCCTCATCGCTTAAGTCGAAGCCCTCTTCGTACATAATGGCCTGCAGCACCAAACCCTGTTTTATTTTGTTCTCGGCGTACTGCTGGGCTTCTTCGTCAATCTGTTCCTGGGTCATATTCTGTGATTTCAGAAAGTCCTCTACAGACTGTCCCATCTGATCCGCGTAGGAACTTAAGGAATCGTTGTACTCCTGGATGGCCGCTTTTAAGTCCTCGTCCGGGTACTCTTTCACCTCGCTGCCCTCAACCACCTGATTCCAGGCCATATTCTTAACGGAAGAATCCGCTGTCTCCTGGTTGCTCTCCTGCAGCTCTTTCTTAACGCTTTCCCGGTATTCCTCGACCGTCTTGCTGTCTGTATTGTTTTTGACCCATTCTTTCGTAAGCTTGGGAACGCGCTTAATGGCGTTGACCGATACGGTAAACACAACGTCCGCGCCGTTTAACTCTTCATTGCCATATTCCTCCGGGAAAGTCAGGTTCAGATCGCGGGTCTCGCCTTTCTTGGCCCCGAGCAGACCTTCTTCAAAGCCGTCGATGAACTGGCCGCTTCCGATGGTCAGCTCATAATCTTCAGAAGAACCGCCATCAAAGGCTTTTCCGTCCTTTTTCCCCACAAAATCGATGACCACGACATCTCCGTCCGCCACTTCCGTTTCCGCGTCTTCCACTTCCTCCGCAGACATGCTCAGCACGCTTTCAATCTGCATGTCAATATCGTCTTCCGTAACGTCCTGCACGGTTTTGTCCACCGTTATGCCTTTGTATTCGCCTAATTTAATATAATCTTTGATTTCTTTGTCCGAAATTTCCAGAATCTTGCCTTCCAGAAGGGCGGCAGATTCTTTGTTTTCCGATTCAGATGACGTCGAAGGAGATGATTTCTCCTTGCCGCCGCAGCCGGCCGCAGTTACCGCCACGCAAAGGGATAACAATGCTATGCATAATTTTCTTTTCATAATAAGTTCTCCTCGTTATTTCTAAAATTTTTATAAATAGCTTTTACATTTCCGGAACCGGCGTGGGCCTTGCTTTGTCAAACACTGCTTTCGCGTCAAACAAGTCCTCCACCAGTTCGGGATTGTAGTACATTCTGTATCCGTCCAGATTCCTGCGCCCCATTCGCAGATAATTGGGCGCAAGCTGCACCCACAGGCGGCTGGAATCCACATTGCAGTAATAATCAAAACCCTGGGACTTCAGATAATCGAACTTTTCCCCTGAATAATTCTCCGCGCCAGCCAGGTCCGCGCCGAAGGCAAATATAATCTTATTGGAGCCGCCCACAATCGGTGCCACATAGGTCAGCCATTTTTCCGTGTCAGTCTTCAGCCGTTCCAGGGAGCTTTCCCCCACGTTGATGTGACCCCAGGTGTGGCTGGCGAACGCCCAGCCGTTCTTCTTCATGGCCTCCGCCACCTCGGTGGCCTTCGCCACTTCCTCGTCCCAGTTAAAATCCAGATGGCTGTCTAAATACGCGCACTGCAGCTCGTCCAACTCCTGACGGGTCTGGTACACGCCATCCGTGCGGTATCCCAGAACCCCTTCGTAACCTGTAAGCGCAAGAATGCCCTTGGCTCCCCGGTAAGAAAAGTCTGGATGCTCTTCCACAAAAGCGTCAATCAGCGGAACCATATCATAGTCCCCCACGGAAACGCTGCCGTCAGCCTCCACATATTCCGCCTTCACCTGCCCGTTTTCATCCACGACCAGGCGGCTGGCCATGCCGTCCCCATCCATATAATGATAATAGCTCACGTCGTCCTGGGACAGCACAAAGGGCTGTTTGCCAGGCGGCAGCATGATTTCCCCGGGAACCATATTTCCATTTTCATCTTTTACAGCCATGTCTTCCAGCGTTACCATCACGAAGCCTTTCTCATACATGGACTGAGTGATTTTCTGAAATTCTTCGATGGTGGTCATCACTTGATTATATCCGGCCGTATCCGAGTCTCCGTCGAAAGCAAGAGCCGGGTCTTTGATCAGCGTGTGATAAAACACATGCGTTACCTGCTCCGGCGTCCATGCCGTGCAGGAAGCCTTGCTTTCCTCTATTTCCGCTATGGCGTCGGCGTATTCTGCATTCTCCGCCTGCCCTTTCAGCAGTTCCAACGCGCCGTCGTAATCGTACATAGCCGCCAGCCGCTGCGCCTGCTGCAAAGTTTCGTCCACAGTTTCTTTTTCCTCTGCAGCCGAAGATTCCGCACTTTTTTCTTCCTGCGCGAAATCCTCCGCCACCGCATTCCCGGACATTTCTTCGCTGTCCCGCGGTCTACTCTTAAATACGATCCCAGTATTTGAGGACGTAGTGCCGGATGTGGTCAGATCTTCTTCAAATGGCATAATATGCCGACAGCCACTTAAGACTGCACCCAAACAAAGCGCAGAAATTACCAGAATCATTCGTTTCTTCATTTATATTCTCCCCTTTTTCCAAAAAAATCCCCTTACGCATACAGAATCTTACGACATAGGCGGCACGGGCACCGGACGAACCGGATCGAACACGGCCTTCGCGTCAAACAAATCCGCCAAAAGCTCGGGATGATAATACATACGGTAACCATCCAGATTTCTGCGCCCCATTCGCAGATATCTGTCCCGCAGCTGCACCCAATACTGGCTGGAATCCACATTGCAGAAATAATCAAACCCCTGACTTTTCAGATACTCGAATTTGTCGCCAGAATAATCCTCCGCGCCGCAGATGTCCGCGCCAAAGGCAAATATAATGGTGTCTACCGGCTCCACGATGGGCTTCACATAATCCAGCCATTTCTGCGTGTCAGTCTGCAGATCTTCCAATGATCTCTCTCCCACATTGATATGCCCCCAGGTGTGGCTGGCGAACTCCCAGCCGTCCTCCCGCATGGCCTGGGCCACATCCTTGGCCTGCGCCACCTGCTCGTCGTAATTAAAATCTGGATGCTCCTGCAGATATTTCACCTGATTTTCATCCAGATTTTCCCGGGTCTTATAGGCGATGTCCGTATAATATCCCAGAACGCCGTTGTACCCGGTCAGCGCCACAATGCCCTTGGCCCCCCGATAGGAAAAGTCCGGGTGCGCTTCCACAAAGCGGTCAATCAGCGGAACCATATCGTAATCCCCGACCGTCACCGAGCCGTCGTCCTGGACGTATTCGTTCTTAATGTCACCGTTTTCGTCCACAATCAGCTTCTGGGCATAGCCGTCTCCCACCATATAATGATAATAACTCACGTCGTCCTGGGACAAGACGAAAGGCTGTTTTCCGGGCGGCAGCAAAATCTCCCCCCTTTGCATCACCCGATTGCCCTGTTCGTCCGTCACCACAGACGCCATGTCTTTTAAACTGACCATGACGAACCCCTTCTCGTACATGGTCTGCGTAATCGTATTAAACTCCTGAATGGTGGTCATCACCTGGTTGTATCCGTCCTGTTTGCTGTCCCCGTCAAAGGACTTGGGCGGGTCCGCGATCAATGTATGGTAAAATACATGGGTCACTTCCTCAATGGGCCAGGAAACGCAGGACTCTTTCGTCGCCTGGTATTCGCTCACTTTCTGCTGCATTTCCGTGCTGGACTGATAAGTCTTCTGCTCTTGGAGCATGGCAATGGCTCCCTCGTAATCGTACATAGCCGCCAGCCTGTCCGCCTGCTCCAGTACAGAAGGCTTCTCCACTTTCTGCTGGCCGTCCGTCTGCTGCACATGATCTGCAGCCACCGCCTGATGGGCTGGCTGCGCCTTCCTTTTCCCAATGTCCTTTTTTCCGGTAAATGCATATGTACCCAAAAGAATGACTGACATGGCGATGACTGCAGACGCTCCTGCCAGTATATAAAGATTCTTTCGTACCTGCGCTTCTCGGCGTTCCCTTTGGATGACTGCTGCGCGCCTCCTTCGCTCGTCGTAGCTGATAGGCTGCTCATTTTGTTCCATCCACTTTTATCTCCTTCACGTCTTTTGTTTATGATATGCAACAAGTCTTGTTCTTTATGTATATCCCTGGGCTCCCTTTCACGCCCCTCAATACGCTATGATACACAGATTGCTACGCATTAAGCCCCGCAATCCAAAACGCCTTCTTCTTCACTCGTTTTGGTATCATATCATATTGATTGTATTATAGCACAGATTCGCACTTTTTCAACTTTCTATTTGCCTTTTATTGAAAAGAATGCTAGAATATACAAGGATTATAGAAATATATCATATTTATTATGGAAAAAAGGAGGAAAAAGATGAAACTTTGGATGGTACTGCTGATTATTCTTGTTATACTCGTAATCGTGCTGGCTGTCCTCTATTTTCTGGGTAAAAAAGCACAGAAGAAACAGGAAGCGCAACAAGCGCAAATAGAGGCTGCAAAGCAGACAGTTTCTATGCTGATTATTGATAAAAAGCGAATGCCACTCAAAGAATCCGGCCTGCCCCAGATGGTCATTGACCAGTCGCCCAAGTTAATGCGCCGGGTAAAGCTGCCCGTGGTGAAGGCGAAGGTCGGACCAAAAATTATGACTCTGATCAGCGATGAGAAAGTCTTTGATTTAATTCCTGTGAAAAAAGAAGTAAAGGCACAGGTCAGCGGCATTTACATTGTCGGCGTCAAAGGCGTGCGGGGACCCTTGGAAACGCCGGTTAAGAAAAAAGGATTTTTTTCCAGATTTAAAAAAAATTAAGAAAAAAGCATTTCAACCGTTTATATTCGGTTGAAATGCTTTTTTTATCTATTGCTCTGCTTTCGCTAAAGCCTTTTCCTTGGCTTTGTCTTTGAACTGGTGAGCGTCTTCCAGTATCATATCCTTTACCTTGATCAGACGAATCTGGGTGCTTCTCTCATTCTCATCCAATTTCATGGTAATGTATTTGATATTGGCCTGCGCCTCTGGAATGATTACGTGTTCCAGAGCGTTTACACGGCGGCGGGTCTTTTCAATCTCCGCTGACATAAGCTGGCAGGCTTTCTCTATTTCCGCCAATTTCAACATATCCGGCAGAATATTAGCCAGAGACTTCACTGCCCCGTCCAAATCGCTGGAAGTAAACGCAAAACCATAGGAATAGATATCATTCGCATCCGCTGTCCTAGTCTTATATTCAAAGACAGGAACATCCACACTCATGACATTTCTCTTACCTGTTTCCAGATACACTTCCTGCTTGGGAGCCATCAAAGCTGCATTTAAAATCTGCTCTGACATTCCGGCTTTAGCAATTACGAAATTTATATTGGAAGACTTGATTCCGGCCTCTACTTTCAACCGCAATGCCATATTCTCCCTTACCAAATCCAGAAACTGACGCATCAGTTCATCCCGTTTATCTTTCAAAAGCTTGTGGCCTTTGACCGCTGTCTTCAGCTTATTTTTCTGCCGAGTCAGCTCCATACGGGTTGGATTCACCTGCGTAGATGCCAAATCCCTTCACCTTCCTTCCTAGTATTTCCCGTAATATTCATCCAGGAATTTCTCGTCGATACGTTTCAGCTCACTCCTGGGAAGGATAGACAGCAATTTCCAGCCAACGGTGAGAGTTTCCTCAATATCCCGATTGCCTAAATAGCCTTGAGATACATATTCTTGCTCAAATGCATCTGCAAACTTAGCATAAATCAAGTCAATATCAGACAGCGCAGCTTCACCCAAGATGGTCATCAATTCCTTCGCGTCTTTTCCACGGGAATATGCGGAGAAGAGCTGGTTCATGGTGTTGGCATGGTCTGCACGCGTCTTGCCTTCGCCGATACCCTTATCTTTCAGACGGGACAGAGACGGCAATACGTCGATGGGCGGCTCGATTCCTCTACGATACAATTCACGGCTTAAGATAATCTGACCCTCTGTGATATATCCGGTCAAGTCAGGGATCGGATGGGTCTTATCGTCTTCAGGCATGGTTAGAATCGGGATCATGGTGATACTTCCCTTCTTCCCTTCCTGTCTTCCAGCACGCTCATACAGCGTCGCCAGGTTGGTGTACATGTATCCGGGATAACCACGACGGCCTGGAACCTCTTTACAAGCGGCGGATACCTCACGCAGGGAGTCTGCGTAGTTGGTAATATCCGTCAGGATAACCAGTACGTGCATGTCTTTCTCAAATGCCAGGAACTCTGCACAGGTCAGAGCCATCTTCGGAGTGGCGATACGCTCTACGGCCGGGTCATCGGCCAGATTGATGAAGAGAACGGTACGGTCGATGGCACCTGTCTCTTTAAAACTCTCTACGAAGAAGTTGTATTCCTCGAAGGTAATACCCATGGCAGCGAATACAACAGCGAAGTTCTCGTCTTTACCGCGTACCTTTGCCTGTCTGGCGATCTGAGCCGCCAGGTTGTTATGGGGCAGACCGGAACAGGAGAAAATCGGCAGCTTCTGTCCACGAACCAGTGTGTTCAGACCGTCGATGGCGGACACACCTGTCTGGATAAACTCTTCCGGGTAGCTTCTGGCTGCGGGGTTCATGGCAAGACCGTTGATGTCACGGCGCTCTTCCGGCAGAATTTCCGGACCGTCATCAATGGCACGGCCCATTCCGTCGAATACACGTCCCAGCATATCGCCGGAAACGCCAAGCTCCACGCCTTTTCCCAGGAAACGAACCTTACTGTTGGACAGGTTGATACCAGTTGAATCTTCATACAACTGCACCAGAGCTTCGCTTCCGTTGATTTCCAATACTTTACAACGGCGGATTTCACCATTGGCAAGCTCGATCTCGCCCAACTCGTCAAATGTTACGTTTTCCACGCCCTGTACCAGCATCAAAGGACCGGCTACTTCTTGTATAGTACGATATTCTTTTGGCATCCTACTGGTCCCCCTTTCCTAATACATTCGCAATTTCAGTTGAAAGCTCTGCATTGACTTTCTCATACTCTTCCGTAATGTTTTCTTCTAATGTATATTTATAACGTCCGATACGTTCACGGACATCCATCTTAATCAGAGCATTGATATCTGCGCCTTTTTCCAGAGCTTCTACACATTCCTCATAGAAGGCCATTACCAATTTCATCATATAATGCTGCTTCTGAAGAGAGGTGTAGGTATCTACATCATGGAAAGAGTTCTGATGCAGGAAGTCCTCACGGATAGAACGGGCGGCTTCCATTTTCAGACGGTCAGACGGAGACAATGCATCCATACCTACCATCTTAACGATTTCATCCAATTCGGATTCATCCTGCAAAAGCCCCATCATCTTACCGCGCAGTTCCATCCAGTCTGCTTCTACATTGTTGTTGAACCAGTCTGACATGCTGTCCAGATACAGAGAGTAACTGGTCAGCCAGTTGATAGCCGGGAAGTGACGTTTGTAAGCCAGGTTCGCATCCAATCCCCAGAACACCTTAACAATACGCAAGGTTGCCTGCGATACAGGCTCAGATGTATCACCGCCTGGCGGGGATACGGCTCCGATCGCGGACAGAGCGCCTGTACGTCCGTCTTTACCCAATGCAACTACGTGTCCGGCGCGCTCATAGAACTGAGCCAGACGGCTTCCCAGATATGCCGGGTAACCTTCTTCACCAGGCATTTCCTCCAGACGACCGGACATCTCACGAAGAGCCTCGGCCCAACGGGATGTGGAGTCTGCCATCAGGGCTACGGAATAACCCATGTCACGGAAATACTCCGCAATGGTGATACCTGTATAAATAGACGCCTCACGAGCGGCCACAGGCATATCGGATGTGTTGGCGATCAACACAGTCCTCTCCATCAGGGAATGTCCTGTCTTGGGATCCTGCAGTTCCGGGAACTCGTTCAAAACGTCGGTCATCTCGTTTCCACGCTCGCCGCAGCCGATGTAAACCACGATGTCGGCCTCGGCCCATTTAGCCAACTGATGCTGGATAACGGTTTTACCGCTTCCGAAAGGTCCCGGTACGGCTGCCACACCGCCTTTGGCGATGGGGAACATACAGTCAACGACACGCTGTCCGGTTACCAGAGGCATTTCCGGCGGCAACTTTTTCTGATATGGACGGCCTTTACGCACTGGCCATTTCTGCATCAGAGTCAGCTCTTCGTCGCCTTTGTCTGTGGTAACGACTGCAATCACTTCTTCTACTGTAAATTCGCCGGATTTAATTTCCTTAACGGTTCCGCTGATGCCTGGCGGCACCATAATCTTCTGTTCAACGACAATCGTCTCCTGAACGGTTCCCAATACGTCGCCGCCCTCTACGCTGTCGCCTTTCTTCGCAACCGGGACGAATTTCCATTTCTTATCCCTTTTCAGCGCCGGCACTTCAACGCCGCGCTGCAGGCTGTTGCTGTTTGTAGCCTTCATAATATCATCCAACGGACGCTGAATTCCATCGTAGATACTGGTTATCAGTCCTGGCCCCAGTTCTACGGACAGAGGCGCTTCGGTAGATTCCACAGGCCCTCCTGGTCCAAGGCCGGCGGTTTCCTCATATACCTGTATGGAGGCTTCGTCGCCGTGCATCTCAATGATCTCGCCGATCAGACGCTGGTCACTAACACGCACCACGTCGAACATGTTCGCGTCCCTCATCCCCTCAGCGATAACCAGCGGACCTGCCACTTTCTTTATCGTTCCTTTACTCATTAGAACTAATCACTCACCTTCCTGATCAATTATTGCTAAAGAGAATATCCGATCCAACTGCCTGCTCCACAGACTTCTTGACGCCTTCCACGCCCGCGCCTGTATTGCCAAACACGCCAGGGATCTGGATAATCGCCGGCATCAGTTCCTCACGATACTTCTCCACTTCATTCTTGAGCAAATTTGCCAAGTTCTCCGTTATATAGATAACGGCATATTCACCTCCGGCCAACTGCGCAAGCTTTTTCTTTGCACCTTCCAGGTCTGTATCCACTACCGGAAATGTATCAAGACCCAGCGCTGCAAAGCCATAAATGCTGTCGTAATCACCAATGACTGCAATCTTATACATACATTTCCCTTACCCTTTCCCGGATAGATTCATCCGGCAGACCGTTCTGTTTGCCGGAAAGGATGATCCTCACCGTTTTAATTTCATTTTCACGCGCTATCACATATGCCACCAACGGCCCGATAGTGAATGAATTATATAACTGCGGCCGGATTGTCTCGATAATACGGTTATCGCACCATCTCTCAAAAGCAGAAGGTGAATCTGCAAGAGCCTGCGCCCCCTGGGCATATTCCGTGCCCGCCAGATATTCCTGGATTGCATCCATGCCGCTTAAGGCTGCTCTGGATAACAAATCAACGGACAGGCTGTCACATTCTGCCATGGCCTTTTTCATAAATTCTACTGATTTTGCGGTTTTCTGCGAACGCACAGCAATTTTAATGTCGGCAACCGCCACGGTGGATTCGGCGTACTTGCGGATAATCTCATCCGTAGCCTCCTGCCCCGCCTGGTAAATAGCTTCCAGAGCTGCCTTATCAATCATCACGTCGCAGAGCTGGCCGTCGCCTGTATGAACAAATGATTCATAGGCTTCCTGCGCCGCCTGCGCCATGTTCTCCGGCAGTCGATGGAAATCCTTGTTCTGCACAATGTCTATCATCTCTTTGCCGTTAATTGGGCATGAGTCATAGAACAGATTCGCATCTGCTGCAGAACTGTCAGAAGCCACATATTTAATGGCGGCTTTCAGGTTATGAAACTGATCGGGGTATGTGAGTACGTCCAGCACAGACATATCCTTTATCATTTCCCGCATCAGCTCCCAGGTTTTTTCCTTCTCCCGTGATAAAATTGCTTCTGCATCCTCTATTGAAGAGTCGGAATCCCCCCAGCCTTTTTCCAGCAAAAGCTGTATGCACTGCTCATGAGATTTGGCAGCTACCAGCTGTTCAATGGTTGCCTGGGAAAACAAGGACACTTCCTTTGATCGAATTCGCGCGACCGCATACGTATACTGTTCAGACATCGGTATAACCTCCTTATACGCGGATCTGCGCTTTTATGCAAATAAAATTTTCTGTATCTCGTCCTGTAAGTCATCCTTCTTGGAATCAAACAGTGCACGGAAGGAACAATTTTCCTCTACTCCTCCGTAGGCCAGAACAAATCCGCCGCCTTCCACATCTCTGTTTTCCTTGGACACCTTCAGGCTGCCGCCCTTTCCTTTGGCGATTTTTCCTATTTCCTCCTCAAATCCGGAAGGCATTTTCTTCAAGTCCTTGTCTGAAAAATACACTTCTCCCTCTTGGGGCAAAGCGAATTTTTTCAGCATCTCTTTCAATGTGCTGAAATATTCCTCGTCACTCTTAGAGCAGAACTTCTTATATGCCTTTTCCATCGTCTGGGCGATGACTTCCTGCTTGGCTTCCAGAACTGCCGTCCTGCGCTTCAAGTCCGCAGAAGATTCCACCCGATCCCTGTAATTGGCAATCTCTACCTCTGATTTTTTGGAGATCTCCTCCTCGAGCGCTTTGGCTTCCGCTTCAGCCGCGTCCGTTATTTCTTTCGCTTTGGCTTTCGCTTCTTCCAGCTTCTCGTTGGCGGAGTTATTCGCTTCATCCAGGATTTGATTAATGATTTTGTCTAATCCGGTCATTCTAAGCTCTCCTTTACTTTTGATTTACCCAACAGCTACTTACACCTGAATTGCACTTACTGCCAGAATAGAAATCAAAAGCGCCAGAATCGCATATGTCTCAACCATCGCCGGGAACAGCATAGCTTTACCAAACTGCTCTTCTTTCTTAGCCACGATGCCGATAGATGCTGCTGAAGTCATACCCTGGTATTTACCAGAAATCAAACCTACGATTCCGATTGGAAGGCAAGCTGCCAGAATCAATAAACCAGTCTTAGGATCAACGGCTGCTGCGCCACCGCCCAGAAGGCCGATCTTAGAAAGTGTGATAAATCCAACCAGCAGTCCATAGATACCCTGTGTACCAGGAAGAAGCTGC
>CAOJVE010000050.1 GCA_948444865.1 uncultured Lachnospiraceae bacterium | reverse complement strand
AGCCCAGATGCAAACATCAGTAAAATTGATATAAGAAGCCAAGATTTGGAATCTTTTTTTAGAAATTTATCAATACATATGCATCCCCATAAAAAGCATGTAAGGGCAGGTACATCTGGATGCAACTCCAACAAATATGATTGCGCTGCCGGGAATTCTACAACAAAAATGGTTGCAGCCAAAATAGTAAGCCAAAAACGAGACCATTTATTATCTGTTGCAATAACAGAAAAACCTAAAAATGATAAAACTGCAACAATCCCTCCAGAAATAATAATTGCAGTCTCCGCTCCATAGCCAAAAATCATTCTAAATAACAACGCCAGTAAAACAACGCCTGGAAAATACGATGATCCGGGCGTAAATCCATCCTCTCTTAAAGTATACATACTTCCATTCTCATAAAGCCAATTATCAACTCCTCCCAGATGTAATCCAGATGACCACCTAGCCCCACCAACCAATTTGTATGTCACACAATCTAAAAATACAAATATACACATAACCACTATGCAAAATACTAATATCTTCTTTATATAGTTCTTCATATTTTCACTCCCTTTACATCTTCTTGCCTTTTATCATCTTTAAACATAATAGGTCAATTACACCCTAAAGTCAATAGGTCAATCCACCATAATCTAAATTATTATTCTACACCATGGTCCATAAAACTCTAAAAATAACAACTTTTTATGAAATGGACTATTAAAAAAATATTTATGAATAATAGCTAATAAGAAATGGAGGGAATCCAAAATGTCACGATTAAAAGAATTAAGAAAAGAAAAAGGCTACACGCAGATTAGAATGCAACACTTAACAGGCATTGATCAAAGTGATTATTCCAAAATTGAAAATGGAAAAAGATACTACACATTTGAACAATGCAGAAAAATTGCTTTGGCATTAGATACGAGCATGGATTATTTGGCTGAATTGACAGATATCAAAACGCCTTATCCTAGAAAAACCAATCCCAAACACACATTATAAATACAAACCAGAAATATATTTCAGAAATAATACGTATAAAAAATTTGACAAAAGAACAGTCCGCAGACTTTTACATCTGCGGACCGTTTTTCCTAAGTCTTCCTTTTTTCTAATCAATATGGAGGTTTTTCTGCCTCTGAGCGGCTTTATCCACGAATGATATAAGCATCCACGATCTGCCCAATATAAGCCGTATGCGCATCCCGGTTCGCCATGTGATGAGAGCCGTCCACGTCCTGGGGATACATAGATGCGCGGATATCCTCCGGAATCAGTGAAAGCTCCTGTCTCTGTCCATACAGGATTTTGCACTCCAGCGTCAGCGGATACTCCTTCACACCGGGCGTTTTGATTTTTTCCGGAGCTTCCAGCGTCAGGCCGGCCTCTTTTGCTTTGTCGATGTCGCGCCCCGACTGGCTTCCGCAAACCCTGGCAATGGCAGGCACAGGCTTTTCCAGGGGAACGCTGACGGAAAACTCGCCGGTTTTATCCAGCTGTCCTTTCGTGTAGCGGTTTTCCCGCACATATACCGTAAATGCCGGCACGCCCCACACCGTTCCCAGCGCGCCCCAGCCGATGACCATGGAATTGAATTTGTCACCATTGGTATTCAGCAGAATGCCTTTAGGCAGGGCCTCCGTAATTTTCTGCGCGTAGGCGCTCACATTGATTTTCTCTTTCATCGCGTAACCTCCGTCTGTTTATTTTCAATCACTGTTTGTTGGTTTCTTCGCGTGGCTGCGTCAAATCCGCCAGCGCGCACTTCGCCGCCCGGATCAGGTCGCCCAGCGATAACTCCGCCTGACATCCCACCTTCCCGGCGCTCACGTAGATTCGGTCGGCATCGCCCGCCGTCTTGTGGAGGAAAGTGGGGAACGCTTTTTTCATGCCGATGGGCGAGCAGCCGCCATGCACGTATCCGGTCAGCGGCAGCAATTCCTTTTGTTTTATCATGGCGATGGACTTTTCGCCCGCCGCCCTCGCCGCCTTTTTCAAATCCAGCTCTTCCTTCACCGGAACCACAAAGACATAATGCTGCCCGGACTTTCCCCGGGTCACCAAGGTCTTGAAAACCCGGTCCGCGTCCTCCTGCAAAAGCGCCGCGATCTCCTGGCCGCTTAAAGTCGGGTCGGCCTCGTAGAAGTGGCTGACATAGGCTATTTTCTCTTTTTCCAGCGTCCGCATCACGTTTGTTTTGTCTTTATTTTTCATATTCACTCCATTTTGAAAAAAACATCCGCCACGGCATCCAGCATACCACAAACGCGCCGGCATTGCAATTTCCCCTGGCGGAATCCTTTTCGCCGAAAAACTTTTGACAAATCCGCTTCACTTTATTATACTAGAGTGTGTTTCAATACAAAGCTTTGCAGAATTTACCCGAATAAAAACGAAAGGATCTGTTAAAATGAAAAAAACACCCCATAGAATCTATCTGAGTGAAGACCAAATGCCCACGAATTGGTATAATTTGCGGGCCGACATGAAAGAACTGCCCGATCCCATTCTGAATCCGGCCACCGGAAAGCCCGCCGCAGAGGAGGATCTCTACCCGGTTTTCTGTAAAGAACTGGCTCATCAGGAAATGGACAACGAGACCCGCTACGTGCCCATCCCGGAGGAAGTCCAGGAATTTTACCGGATGTACCGTCCGTCGCCCCTGATTCGCGCCTACAACCTGGAAAAAGCTTTGGACACGCCGGCGCGGATTTACTACAAATTCGAGGGCAACAACACTTCCGGAAGCCACAAGTTAAACTCCGCCGTGGCCCAGGCCTACTATGCCAAGGAGCAGCATTTAAAGGGCGTGACCACCGAGACCGGGGCCGGGCAATGGGGAACGGCGCTGGCCGAGGCGTGTTCTTTTTTCCATCTGCCTCTGACCGTGTACATGGTGAAATGCTCCTACGAACAGAAGCCTTTCCGCAAATCCGTGATCCAGACTTTTGACGCGGACATCATCCCCAGCCCCAGCGACACCACCCAGGTGGGCAAAAAGATCCTGGCGGAAAATCCCGGCACCACCGGAAGCCTGGGCTGCGCCATCTCCGAGGCCGTGGAAAAAGCTGTGTCCACCGAAGGCTACAAATACGTGCTGGGCTCCGTGTTAAACCAGGTGCTGCTCCACCAGTCCATCATCGGCGAAGAAAGCCTGCTGGCTATGGAAATGATCGACGAGTACCCGGATGTTATCGTGGGCTGCGCCGGCGGCGGCTCCAACTTAGGGGGCCTGATCGCGCCATTTATGCGCGATAAGCTGACCGGAAAGGCCAATCCCAGAATCGTCGCCGTGGAGCCGGCTTCTTGCCCGTCCATGACCCGCGGCAGATACGCTTACGATTTCTGCGACACTGGAAAAGTCACGCCGCTGGCCAGAATGTACACCCTGGGCTGCGACTTCATCCCGTCCGCCAACCACGCCGGCGGGCTGCGCTACCACGGCATGTCCCCGATCCTCTCCAAACTGTACCACGACGGATACATGGAGGCCGTTTCCGCCGAGCAGACAAAGATTTTCGAGACGGCCGTGGAATTCGCTAAACAGGAAACCATCCTCCCCGCGCCGGAATCCGCCCACGCCATCTACGGCGCCGTGCAGGAAGCGCTCAAGTGCAAAGAATCCGGCGAGGCGAAAACCATCCTCTTCGGACTGACCGGAACCGGCTATTTCGACATGGTGGCCTACCAGTCCTACATGGACCGCACCATGACCGACTACATTCCCACCGACGAAGAGCTGGAGGCCAGCTTCGCCAAACTGCCGAAGATTCCCGGCGTTCAGTAAAAAATAAGAACCTGCATAAATAAATCAAACGCAGCTGCCGTGGGATTCCATCAGTCAGCTGCGTTTGATTTTTTGGCGCTCACCTCACCGCCGAAAGCGCCTCGATCGGATGCTTCTTCGCCGCCTTATAAGCCGGATAAACGCCAAAGGTCAAACCGACGGCCGCCGAAAACGCCACAGACGCTCCCAGCGCTTTTACCGACACGCCAAAGGCCTCCCCGGTCGCCATGGAAATGCCCTGCACAATCGCCCAGGACAAGCCCACGCCCACGCCGCAGCCCAGCAGGCTGATCAGCAGCGCCTCCATCATAAACTGCAGCATAATGCTTTTCTGGCTGGCCCCGATGGCCTTGCGGATGCCAATCTCCCTGGTTCGCTCCGTCACCGAAGCCAGCATAATGTTCATAATGCCCAAACCGCCCACGAGAAGCGAAATCCCGGCCACGCCGCCCAGCAGCAGGGCGAAGGCGTCATCCACGCTGCCCATGGCCTCCAAAAGCGCGGAGGGGCTTACGATCGTAAACGCCTCCTCATCCTGGGAAAATCGCTCCAGTAGCAGCTTTTTGAGAGCCTCCTGGGCGGCGTCTGGATTCTCTTCATTGGCGGCTTTTACGGAAAAGCTGGTGATTTCCGAGACGCTGTCGGCTGTCCGCATCAGCGTCGTGTAGGGGACGTACGCTTCCAGCCGCTCCGAGACGTTTCCTGTCACGCTCTCTTCTTCCTCCAGCACGCCGGCCACCAGAAATCTGGTTCCGTCTAAGCGCAGGGACTGCCCCACCGCCTGTGCGCCGCCGAAAAATTCTTTCGCCGCGGCCTGGTTTAAGACGACCGCGTAAGTGTGATTTTCCACATCGAAGGTCTTCAGAAAACGCCCCGCCGCCAGGCTCAGACCCTGGATCTCCTTGTAGGAGGCCGTTGTGCCGTACAGCGTAACTCGCCCGCTGACGCTCTTGTATTTCCCGGAGGCGCTTGCCTGGCCCAGAGGCGCCGCCAGGGAAATCTCCTCCAGCGCTTCCACCTGTTCCATGTCTTTGATTTTCATGGGAACGCCCTTGTCGTCGGAAATATTCACCGTCAGCCGGCCGCTTCCCATGCCGGCGATCTCATCGGCCACAGACGCGGAGGCGCCGGACGCCAGCGACACCAATACCACCAGGGAAACCACGCCGATGACGATTCCCAGCATGGTGAGAAAAGAGCGCAGTTTGCTGGATAAAATGGCGTGCGCCGCCATTTTCGCGGTCTGAAAAATGATTGTCATCCTCATCACTGTCCTCCCGGCCCGCCAGGCATCCCCTGGGGCATGGCTCCATCCGGCATCTGCCTTTTTTCTCCGCCGGAGTCAAACATGCCGTCCATGGGATTTCCCTGGAAATTCTCCCTGGAACCTTCCTGGGCGTTCTCCTGGCGCTGGCTCTCTGTTCTCTTATAATAAACTGTGTCGCCCTCGGCCAGTCCGCTTAGGATCTCCACCTTTTCCCCGTCGGAAAGTCCCGTTTCCACCTTGGTTTCACCCGAAAGCGCGCCGCTGCTCTCGTCGTATTGGGTGTAGACAAACGTCTCAGGCCCCCGCTCCTGCACGGCCTCCGCCAAAACGGTCACGGCGTTTTCCCGCCGCTCGGTGACAATGGAGGCGGACGCGCTCATGCCCACGCGCATAAACGCCTCTTTGGGCAGCGTGATTTCCACCGTGTATTTGGCGGAGCCGTCACTGCCGGCGGCGCTGTCAGACACCTGGGTCACTTCTCCGACGAACTCTTTTCCCTCCGCCGCGTCCATGGTAATCTGGGCCGACTGACCTTCCTCCACCGACAGAATGTCCAGCTCATCCACCTCCACCGACAAAATCATGGAATCCTGCGCCGTTATGGTAAATCCCGTCATCCGCTCCTTTTGACCCTGGATATCCGACGCGCTGTAGACGCTCTCGGCAGAACTCTCCCCACGGTTCTCCGATGCTGTGGAAACAGAAACTTCCGCAGGCTCCTGCACGGTTTGCGCGGCGGCCGGCTCCTGGCTGTTTTCCTGAACTGTATGGGAAGGACTCTCCTGCGTCTGCGCGTTGGAAGCCCGCTCTTCGGTCTCCCGAACTTCGCTCTGGGCGTTCACCTGCTCCTCCGTGGCAGACTGCTCGGACCGACTGGTTTCCTCCGCGGCAGACTGCTCCGGCTGGCTATTTTCCTCTTTTACAGAAGACTGCCCGGACGAACCCGGCTCTTCTGCAGGCGACTGCCCGGACGAGTCCCGCTCTTCTTCCGATGACTGACCAGCCGGATTGGTCTCTTCTTCCGACGACTGCTCCGTCGTACCTGACTCCTCTGCAAACGACTGCTCCGTCGTACCCGATTCTTCTTCCGACGGCTGCCCGGACGGACTCGCCCCTTCTTCCGCCCGGCATTCCCTGGCGTTTTGGGTCCGTTCCAAAGCGCCGCCTTCGTTTTCAGAGCGCTCCGGCTGGACGGACTGGGAAAAAACCGCGCTGCATGTCAGAAGCCCCGCCGAGTGGGCGCTGGTTTCATAAACGCAGGCAGAGGCGCCATTCGCCGTTTGCGTATAACGCATCCCCGTGGCCGGTATGGAGCCGCCGGTCTCAGCAGACGCATTTTCCTGGGAGGCGCTCCCGGACGCAGACGTTACGCTTCCCGCGGTCAGCGCCACGCTTTCGACTGTTCCGTCCATGGACGCGACGATGGCGCAGTCGTCGGCCAGCGCCAGCAATTCCTGTAATTTTTCTTTGTAAACGGCGCGAACGGCCAGCAGCTCCTGGCATTGGGCGGATATGGGCGCGTCGGCCAGCATGAACAGAGTTTCATTTGCCTCTGTCCACTGGTTTTCCGCCACGCAAACGGCGGCCACCTGCCCGGACGCGCCGGTGATTTCAAGGGGCTGATGCACGTAGAGCGCCCCCTCGCCCAGCGTCTCGCCGCTTTCGTCTGTCACCGTCGCCTGCTCCCCCAGCGTTGGGCCGTCGTCGGTGAGCGTCACCGTGACTGCGCCGTTTTGGCTCTTTTTCACCGTCCCGGCAAACGCCGCGCCGTCGGCGCACGTCACCGTCACCGCGCTTCCCGCCGCCACGTCGGCCGTTGTCTCAAACCGCACGGCCATTTTTCCGTCCAGGGACAAAATAAGCAGCGCGCCCTGCTTAGCCATCACGTCCGCCACCGCGTCCCCGGCTTCGGCATAGATTTTTTTGACGCGGCCCGCCACTTTGCCGGTCACGCACTGGGAATCGGAAGTCTCGCCCGTCTCCTGCATCTGCGCGTCCAGCTGGGCGATGGCGTTTTGCGTCTGCGCGATCTGGGCGGCCAGCGCCGTTTCATCCGCCACGGCCAAAACGTCCCCGGCGCTGACTGTATCCCCGGCCTCCACCGCCACGCTCTCAATGGTCAGGCCCACAGGAACCTGTATCTCCTGGGCCTCTGCGCTTTGCAGATGGCCGCCTGCCACAATGGCGGTAGACAGATTTTCCAGCTTTGCGTTCGTGCGCAGCGCAGCCTGCGGCGCGGCGGCTTTTTCCTCTTTTTTCCGCCACAAATACACGCCCCCGGCGGCCAGCGCAGTCAGCAGCAGGATCGCCCCCGCCCGGGCCAGGCGTTTTTTCCTCTTTGTTTCATTTCGACTTTTCATCCCGTTCCCCCGTTGCATTTTTTTGTAAATTTTACCGGGAAGATGTGCCGAAACTGTGATGAAAACCCGATTATTCTGTGACGAAAAAAATTATTCAGACAAAGCGCTTTCCCCGGTGGCGTAATCGATCGTAACGCCCGGCTGCACATTGTAGACGTACACGTTAAAGAGCACGCCGTCTCCCTCGTCCTCCACAGACATGGCTTCCATCTGCACGCCGGAAGCCACCAGGTTATCCCCCTCGAAGACGGGCGTCACCCGGTACAGCACATGGTTGTCCGTTTCCTTCACATAATCCGCCACCTGATCCTCAAAGGGCAGCATCCCATCCACGTTTAAGTAGCGGGTGCCTGTGATCAGGTTCTTCTCATTGGCGTTTTCCGCCGTCAGCTGGAAGCCGATCAGATGGCAGCGATTGTACAGGTACCTGCCCTGCACGTGGTTATACCGGACCGAATGCCATCCGGTGGGCTTTACCTTGCTGATTGGCGCGCGGGTCTCCTGGGGCATCGTCTCTGCGCACACGTTGGCGAACGCCACGCCGCACCGGCCCAGTCCGTCCAGCTCGCTGTAATTTTCAAAAGGCTCCTCGGTCATGTCCTCCTGGGAAAAATCCGGCTCGTTGTTCTCAAGCGTCACATAGGCTTCCCCCGCATAATCCGGGATTTCCTCCAAAGACAAGCTTTCCTGACTGCCCGAGGACGCAGGCATTCCCGCCCCGTCGTATTCCCTTACAAATTCCCCCAAAAACAGGCAGCACAATACCGCCGCCAGCCATAACAGCCGTTTTGTCTTTCGTTTCATAATCAATCTCCTTTCGTATGCACAATATTACAGCATTTCTTTGCGATGGGGAAGCTCCTAACAAAATGCCCCGTCCGATCATTAAAAATCTCGGACAGGGCGTCTTTTGTGTAATTTTATTTTTTTATCTTCTCTTTATCGCTTGCCGGGCCGCACGCGGCACAGCTGGACGCATTATGCCCGCCAGACGCGCCGCACCCGCTGCATCCGCAGCCACAGCCTGTTTCCCCTTTTTTCCGCCTGGATATATGATACCATAAAACCGCCGCCAGGCAAAGAGCTATTACCAAAACTACAATCAGATCCCCCACCAATACACCTCCCAGATATCGAGCGCTTCGTCTCTCATTTACAAATCTTCTTTACAGCACGCCTCGTCGCAGTCCCTGCCTTTTGGGCAGGCCAGCTTGAAAACTATCTTCCGATCTACAATCCCAATTTCCTCCAGCGTCTTGATCATCCGGTATACGGTGGCGATTCCGATATCCGGATCTTTTTTATGTACCTGGTAGTAAATTTCCTTGCAGCAGGAGCAATCATTTGCCAAAATCGCCTCAATTATAAGCCTGCGCTGATTGGTAATCCGGTATCCTTCGTCTCTTAACTTCTGTAATATTTCTTCTTTTGACAAAACAATTCCCCCTCGCAGCGGCGCTTAATAAAACAGTCCGAACAGATGATATATGATAAACGCCACTACGTAAGCGGTCACCATCTGATAGCCAATGGTCCGCAGGGTCCATTTCCAAGAACCCATTTCCCGTTTGATAGCTCCCACCGCCGCGAAGCAGGGCATGCAAAGCAGGTTGAAAGCCATATAGGCCCAGGCCGCGGCCGGCGTGAACACCGACGTGATGGCCGGGAGCGCCTGCTCTCCCGCGCTGACCGCTTCCACCACTTCATCAGAGACTCCGCCGAAGAGCTGGCCGAAAGTGGCCACGATGTTTTCTTTGGCAATCCAGCCGGTCACGATGCCCACGCTGGCCCTCCAGTCGGCGAAGCCCAACGGGATGAAAATCACTTTAATCGCGTTTCCGATGGATGCCAGGAAGCTGTCTTCCATATCGCACATGCCGCCGAAGTTAAAGTTGGACAAAAGCCAGATCAGCACAGTGGAACCAAAGATAATGGTTCCGGCTTTCACGGCGAATCCTTTTACCTTTTCCCAGGCATGAATCAGCACGCTTTTTAAGGTGGGAACCCGGTAGGAGGGAAGCTCCATGATAAAGTTGGAAACTCCGTTTCCTTTGATGATTTTTCCCAGCAGGAACGCGCTGAGCACCGCCACCAAAAGCCCGATCATATAGATTCCAAACACGATGGTCGTCTTGTTGCCGTCCGCAAACATGGTCACCGCGAACATCATGTAGATGGGAAGCTTCGCCCCGCAGGACATAAACGGCGTAATCATCATGGTAATCTTGCGGTCTTTATCGTTCTCCAGCGTCCTGGACGCCATCAGCGCCGGCACCGAACACCCAAATCCCATCAAAAGGGGGATAAAGGAGCGGCCGGAAAGGCCGAAATGCCGGAAAATCCGGTCCATGACGAAAGCGACTCTAGCCATGTAACCGCTGTCTTCCAAAAATGACAGCAGAAGGAACAGCACCAGCACCAGCGGCAGAAATCCGACCACCGCTCCCACGCCGTCCATACAGCTAAGCGCCAGTCCCAGCGCCCAGTCGGAAGCGCCAATGGCTGTGAGGCCGCCTTCCACCAAACCGGTCAGCGCGCCCCAGGCCGTCTCCACAATCCCCGCCAGCCACACGCCGGGACTTGGCAGACCCGGAATGAACAGGAAGTTCTCACTGAACGTGGCCGCAAATAACAGATACATCACCAGCGCGAATATGGGCAGCGCCAGCACCCGATTCGTCATGATTTTATCCAGCTTGCTGGAGCCGGTTTCCGCGTGGCCTTTGTGCGCCTTTTTTACCGCTTCGCCCACCGTCTGCACGATGTACCGATATCTCTGATCCGCTATGGCCGCTTCCGCGTCCCCCTGGCACTGACTGTCCAGCTTTTCCACGATCTCCTGAACCATCTTCGCCTGCTCTGGCTGCAGAGATTCCAAAATAATTTCATCCCCTTCCAGCAGCTTAACGGCCGTCCAGCGGCGGTCGTCCTTAGAGCCTTCCGTCAGAAAGTCCATAATTTCTTCCACGGCTTCTTCGATATTCTGCTCGTAGATGCGGATTTCGTTGGGCTTTTGCTTCTCCGCCGCCACCTGACCAGTCACTTTCATCAGCTCTTCCAAGCCTTTTCCGACTCTGGCCACGATGGGCACAACCGGAACGCCGAAAATCTTGGAAAGCTTTTCGCAGTCGATGGAATCCCCCCGGCTCTCCACCTCGTCCATCATGTTCATGGCAATCACTGTGGGAATGCCCGTCTCCAGAACCTGCACCGTCAGATACAGATTCCGCTCGATGCTGGCGCCGTCCACAATATTAATCACCGCGTCCGGCTTTTCCTTTACAATATAGTCGCGGGCTATAATCTCCTCCGCCGAATACGGGGAGAGGGAATAGGTCCCCGGCAAATCCAGCACGTTAATTTCCTTATTCTTTTTGTAGGCTCCCTCCTTCTTGTCGACGGTTACGCCGGGCCAGTTGCCCACATGCTGCTTGGACCCGGTCAACTCGTTAAACAGCGTTGTTTTCCCACAATTTGGGTTTCCCGCTAGCGCTACTGTATAAGACATCCTTCTAGTCCTCCTAAAAAGTTAGTTTCATCTAACCCTTGTCCTTTAAAAAAATCCAGTTGCCCAGATTTTTTTATTCTACTACGATTCGCATGGCCTGGTCTTTGCGAAGACTCAGCTCATAGCCCCGCAAATTCACCTCTATTGGGTCCCCCAGCGGCGCCACCTTCACGACTTTAATCGGTGTGCCGGGCGTAACGCCCATCTCCATAATCCTCCTTCTAAGCGGCCCTTTCTCTCCGAGAGAAACTACCTTTCCCTGATCGCCTGGTTTTAAATCTCTTAATGTCATTGCACGCATCCTCCTTATCTGATCTGTGTCTTAACTGCCGTTTTCTTTTTATGCCACGGAAATCTTTGTGGCCAAGCCACGGTTCAAAGCAATCCTTGCACCATTGAGCAGCAAAATCAACCCGCTGGGATTCTCTCCTACCACGCGAACCCGCTCCCCTACGTTAAAACCAAGGTCCTGGAGATGCTTCTTCATCTCCTCTTTTACACGAAGCTCTGTGATCGTCCTTGTCTCCCCAATCGTAACCATTGCCAATGCCATTGATCTCTCTTCCTTTCTACGCCATCCCCGGTTTTATTATCATTTAGTTTCCATATATTGAGAACGGCTATCATTTAGATTAATCCTAGTATATTAGTATTATTTTATTTTGTCAAGAGTTTAATTAAGAATATTTCTCAATAGAAAAAAATACCAGCCGCAAGGAGGCAAAAAAACGGCAGCCGTTTGGAAAAAACAGCCGCCGCCTTTTTTCAAATAATTATTCTTTCGACGCCGTGCGGACGCGCTCGAACTCGTCCAAGATTTCCTGGGATGGCGCTTTTGTGGCCAGACTGCAGATGACGATCATCAGACTGCTCAAGGCAAAGCCCACCACCAGTGAATACAGGCCAGTCACGCTTCCAAGGGTCTGTCCGCCGCCCAGCGGGATGTAGTCCCAGATGATTACGGCCAGGCCGCCTGTGATGATTCCGGCTACGCCGCCGGCCAGATTGGTGCGTTTCCAGAACAGGGACAAAAGCACGATCGGGCCGAATGCGGAGCCTAAGCCGGCCCAGGCGTTGGACACCAGGCCCATGATGCTGCTGTCGGGATTCCAGGCGATGATAAAGGCCAGAATCGCCACAACGGCCACCGTCACGCGGCTGACGCGCAGAATCTTCTTGCTGTCCGCCTCGGGGTGAATGTAGCTGCGGTAAATGTCTTCCGACACAGAGGACGCCGCCACCAGAAGCTGAGAATCCGCCGTGGACATAATGGCCGCCAGGATTCCGCACAGGAAAATGCCGCCTATGAAGGGCAGAGCCAGGTCTTTGGTGAACACTTTCGTGATCATCTCGATAAATACGCTCTCGGTGGACGCCGCCCCGTCGCTGCCGAGAATCACCGGATACAGATACGCCCGGCCCATCACGCCAATCACGCAGGCCGCGCCCAGGGACAGGGCCACCCATACGATAGCGATCACTCTGGATTTTTTCAGTTCTTTCTCATTTTTCACCGCCATAAAACGGGTCAGAATGTGGGGCATGCCGCAGTAGCCTAAGCCCCAGGCTAGCTGGGAAATAATATCAATGGCGCGGTAGGACTCCCCGCCGTTGGAAAACAGGCTTAAATACGCGTCTGCGCCGCCAGCTACCTCACTTTGCACCAGCAGATCCGTGAAACTTCCGTCCAGAAGCGTCCATGCCACAATGGGAACGGCCAGAAGGCCGATCAGCATCAGCGTGCCCTGGATAAAGTCCGTGGTGCACACCGCCATAAAGCCGCCCATGAATGTATACGCCAGGATAACCAGCGCGCCCATGGCCAGCGCCAAATGATAATCCAGACCGAATACGGAATGGAACAGGGTGCCGCCCGCCGCCAGGGCCGACGCTGTATACACCAGGAAGAAGATGACGATTACCACGGAGGAAACCAGCAGCAGAATCCTCTTCTCATCCCGGAAACGGTTTTCAAAGTAGGCCGGCAGCGTCAGGGAATTATTAGCTTCGATGGTGTACCGGCGCAGCCTTCCCGAAATGAAAATCCAGTTACAGACGGTTCCGATAAACAAACCGATGGCGATCCAGGACTGCCCGGTTCCCATGGCGTACACCGCGCCCGGCAGGCCCATCAGCAGCCAGCCGCTCATATCCGACGCCTGCGCGGAGAGGGCCGCCACCCATCCCCCCAGGCCACGGCCGCCCAAGAAATAATCCTCTGCGTTGCTGGTCTTTTTCATGTACACAGCCCCGATAACAACCATCAGGACCAGGTAAATGACAAAGGCCGATAAAATAATCCATGTAGTGCCACTCAACTTTTTCTCCTCCTTCTCTTTCGCTTGCCCGCCGGCAGATAGATCTGCCGTATGTAGGCAAATGTTTTCTCTTCCCCCTTCTGGGCCAGCATCCGAAGCAGACCTTCCAGTTCACGCTTGGTTTTTTCGTGTATGAACCAGAGCCGGTCTTTGTTTTTCAGATAATACTTAAGCGGGGCGGCATCCGTATACGTCTCCCCGCTGTAGTTTTTGCAGGCGCTGATCCGGTCCATCACCATCTCCGCGATATATTTGCGGGGCATGGGAACGCCGGCGATCACTGTGTCCGCTCCCAGCGCGTAATCCACCCAGTATTCAAAATGGTGGCGGTTGCGCCCTTTATGGTGCAGCCACGCCGTGGATAAACCACGGGCCTCCCGCTCCCCGTTATTGGGGCTTCTGTAGCCCTGATAGTATTTGCACCCCACGAGAAATTCCGTGGGCGAATACTTGGACAGGTCATGGAGCAGCCCCTGTTTGTACAGTCCCACCCGAAAGCAGTACTTCATCACCATCCATTTATGCCGGGTTATGGTTTTAAAATGCTTCCAGGGATGCATTGCGCAACAACCTCCTTCGTCTTCGCCTCACCGTCCGCCAGCAGCGCCACAATGGCGCGGGCGGGAACCAGCACAAAATCCTCCTCCAGCCGGGGTTCCTCCGGTTCTTCCTCCAGACAGGTCTTAAGCGCCACCGTCCAGTTCATCTGCGCCGGCAGATGGGGCAGCGCCAGCCGCTGGGGCTCCCAGTGCAGATTAAAGGCCAGATAGAGGAAGCCCTTCTCCTGGCCGTCCTCGCTGCCATAGCCCTCGCAGTACATGACCCCGATGTGCCGGCTGACCGGCTCCAGATCCCCGTACCAGGCCCGCTGGCCGTGGTAGGAAATGTCCGGGTAACCCAGGCAGCGGTAATCCACGCCCTGGGGCTCCTGGCGCATGTGCAGCGTCCTGTGGGCTTTGCGAAAAGCGATGGCCTCCTTCACAAAATCGGCCAGATCCTGGTTTCGCCTGGCCCTGCTCCAGTCCACCCATCCAATCTCATTGTCCTGGCAGTAGGCGTTGTTGTTGCCCTGCTGGGAATTGCCGAACTCGTCCCCGCCGTAGATCATCGGAACGCCCTGGCTAAACAGCAGCATGAGGAAAGCGTTTCGCATCTGGCGGGCGCGCAGCGCGCGGACGGATTTCTTCCGGGTCGGGCCTTCCACGCCGCAGTTCCAGGAATAATTGTGGGAAACCCCATCTTGGTTTTCCTCCATATTGGCCTCGTTATGCTTCCGCTCATAGCTGACTGCATCCTGCAGCGTAAAGCCGTCCTGGTTGGCCATATAGTTGACTGCCGCATATCCTTTGGGATTCCTGCGCAGCCGGTTCAGCGCCGGCTCCAGAGAATCCTCGTCCCCTTTCAGCCATCTGCGCATATCCTGTTTAAAGCCTTCGCTGCACTCCGCCAGGTTTTTGTCCCGTGCCGCCCACTCTCCGCCCGCCTCGCCTGGATCCACCGCGCCGAACAAAAGCTTTGTCCGTCCAAGCAGCGGATCGCTAGCCAGCAGATTCCTGGGAACGCCGTCGCCGACTAAGTGGAAGCCATCCACATGGTACTGCATTTTCCAGTGGCGGACCGCCGCAGCCGCCATGGATGGATTCACGCCTTGGGGAAAATAAAACTCCATAATGCACTCAATCCCCGCCTTATGCAGCGCCTCCACCAGCTCCCGAAACTCCTGTATGGGGTCGTCGCCGTAACTGTACGCCGCTTTGGGCGCGAAATAATACCCCCGGGTGTAGCCCCAGTAATTCAGCGGAAACTTGTCCTTTATCTTATAGACATACTCCAGGGGCATTTCCTCCGGCGCCATAATCTCCCGGAATTCATAAGCCGGCATCAGCTCCAGGGCCGTGATCCCCAGCTCCTTAAAATAGGGGATCTTCTCCTGAAGCCCGGCAAAGGCGCCCTTGCAGCGCACCCGGGAATTCTTGTGCATGGTGTAGCCGCGCACGTGCACCTTGTAGATCACCGTGTCCTCGTAAGTCGTAAAAGGCCGGCTCTCCTCCTCCCAGGAAGACAATTTTTCCGGAAAAAAACCACAACGCACCCTGTGGGGCGACTCCGGGTCGGGAAGCTCTCCGAAGCCACCCAGCCCCCGCAGCACAGCCGCATAAGGATCCTGCTCCACCTGATCCCCGATCTGATAATTGTACTCGCAGCCTTCCAGATCCGCCCCGGAAACGCAGACGGCGTACACGCTTCCGGTTCTGCACTCCTCTCCCAGAACAAATTCCCACTGGGGTTCTTGTACGCCTTTGGGGTAAATCAGCAGGCGCACTTCTTTGCCTTCCGGCGCGGCCAGGGCGAAATTCACCCCGCCCTCTATCCTCGTAACTCCCAACGCACTGGGGTTTCCCTTCTTCAAGCTTAACTTCAGATCCTTCATACGGGCCTCCTTTTGGCAGTTACTTCCGTTTTTTATAAATCCAGCCTAAGCTCTACGGGACAATGGTCCGACCCTGTAACTTCGCTTAAGATTTTCGCATCCTGCAAAGATTTCTCAAGTTCCGGCGACGCGCAGAAGTAGTCGATCCGCCAGCCTGCGTTTCGGGCGCGGGAGTTGAAGCGGTAAGACCACCAGGAATACGCCCCCTCAAGCTCCGGGTAAAAATACCGGAACGTGTCGATGAAACCGCTCTCCAAAGCTTTCGTAAAACAGGCCCGCTCCTCGTCGGAAAATCCGGGGTTTTTGCGGTTGCTCTTGGGATTTTTCAGATCAATCTCCTGGTGGGCCACATTTAAGTCCCCGCAGAAAATCACCGGCCGCTTTTCGCGCAGCTTCAGCAGATAGGCGAGAAAATCCCGCTCCCACTCCATCCGGTAAGGCAGCCGCGCCAGCCCGTCCTGGGAATTGGGCGCGTACACGTTCACCAGGTAAAATCCGGGGAACTCCAAGGTGATCGTCCGTCCCTCCTGGTCGTGCTCTTCAATCCCTATGCCATAGGCCACAGACAGAGGTTCCTCTTTGGTAAAAACAGCCGTCCCGGAATAGCCCTTCTTCACCGCGCTGTTCCAGTATTGGCTGTACCCCGGCAGCGCAAGCTTTACCTGGCCTTCCTGGCATTTGCTCTCCTGGATGCAGAAAATATCCGCGTCGGCCTGCCCGAAAAAATCTTCAAAGCCTTTTTTTAAGCAGGCGCGTATGCCGTTCACATTCCAAGAAATTAATTT
>CAOJVE010000049.1 GCA_948444865.1 uncultured Lachnospiraceae bacterium | reverse complement strand
TGTTATAATCGAATTATAAAAAGGCGTTCCGAATGAATGACACAAAATACAATGACAGAGAGATGGCCAGGAGGCCAATAAACAGATTATTGAAACATTGCTGGAAATTATGGAGCCAAAAATAAAGAAGATATGAATGGAAAAGCGAAGAGGCGGCGCCAGGCAACTGTAAAATCCTTCGGAAATTAAAGCTTGGAGATTCAGAAATAAGACCAATGATTATGGATCAATACGGACTTAATGATCAGGAAGCCGAAGAGTATTTATAGGTCTGCCTTTTTTCCACAAAAAATACCCGAAAAAACAGACAGACGCATCCTCTCCCGCGCCTGTCCGTTTTTTCTGCTTTATCCTCAGGAATTCCCGCATTCCCCCGCCGTGCCCCTTAAGATGCCCAGTCCATGATCCAGCTGGGGCAGCACGTACTCCAGGCTTTCTTTCACCGCCTTGGGGCTTCCCGGCAGGTTCACGATCAGGGTCTTTTTGCGAATGCCGGAAACGGCGCGGCTCAGCATCGCCCGCCCGGTGATCTGCAGGGAATACTGCCGGATAGCGTCGGCGATGCCGTTGGCCATGCGGTCGCACACGTCGATGGTGGCCTCCGGCGTCAAGTCCCGCTCGGAAAAGCCTGTCCCGCCGGTGGTGAATGCTACATCCACCTGCCGCTGGTCCGCCAGCCTGCAAAGCTCATCGGAAAGCGGCTGCTTGCCGTCGGGCAGAAGCAATGTCTCCACCACCCGGTATCCGGCCGCTTCCAGCATTTCCACGGCCGCCGGGCCGCTTTTATCCTCCCGCTCGCCTTTCGAGCCTTTGTCGCTTAAAGTAATCACCGCCGCGGTGAACGGACGGCTGTCCAAAAGCGGCAGCAGCTCAATCTCATCGCCCGTTCGTATGGCCCCGCCTTTGATCACCTGCGTGAATACGCCTTCCCGCGGCATAATGCAGTCGCCCACCGCATGATAGATAGCGCAGTGACTGTGGCATTCTTTCCCTATCTGAGTCAGCTCCAGTATGGCTTCCCCGATCTGGAAGCGGCTGCCCACTGGAAGCTGCCGCAGGTCGAACCCTTTTACTGCTAGGTTTTCCCCAAAGTCCCCGAAATCCACTTTTGCGCCCTTTGCCCGAAACTCCTCTATTTTCTCAAAAGACAAAAGGCTCACCTGACGGTGCCACTTGCCGGCGTGGGCGTCGCCCTCAATGCCCCAGTCCTCCTTCAAAATCGCCGCCTCCACCGGTCTTTTCTGCGTCCCTTTTTTCTCACTGACGCATATTGCCAAAATTTTCCCCATAATCGTCATCTCCTATTTTTCAGCATTTTCTTATATAAGCATCTTATCACATAAACGGACTTCCTGTAAACCAAGCAATTTTGTTGAAAACATCCCGAAATAATGGTATACTTATCTAAATTCTATAAGTAATCGCGAAACCGTTATTTCATAATCTTCCATTTGTGTAAAATTGATAAAACGGAGCTCAAAACCGTTTCTGATCTGGTTATTGAAAGGGGCGTTTTCGCAATTACCTATCGAAATATAATTTGAGAGGAGTAATGCGAAAAATGACTGTAAAAGACATCCAGAAAGCTCTGGCCGCCACCATCACCACCGGCGAAGAGTATATGGACAAAGAAATCACCTCCGCTTTCGCCTCGGACATGATGAGTGAGGTGCTGGCGTTTTCCAAAGGACAGTCCGTGCTGATTACGGGCCTGTGCAATCCCCAGGTCATCCGAACCGCCGAGATGCTGGATATCTCCTGCATCGTCCTGATTCGGGGCAAATCCGCCAACGAGGAAATGATCGAACTGGCCAAGGAAAGGGACCTGATTATCCTGGAAACCAGATACATCATGTTTTCCGCCTGCGGCATTTTATATGATTTAGGTTTGGAGGGGGGGACCACATAATGAGCGATCAAACAGGTTCAGCCGGCGTAGTGCTGAAATACACGGTTTCGCCTGACGACTTTACCCGCGCCGGAGAAGCCTCCAGTAAAGTGAAAAATATATTAAAGCAGATGGGCATCTCACCGGACGTGATTCGCAAAGTGTCCATCGCTATGTACGAAGGGGAGATCAACATGGTGATCCACGCCCACGGCGGCGAAATCACCGTAACCATCACCCCGCAGGAAGTGCTCATGGAGTTAAAGGACGTGGGTCCCGGCATCGAAGACGTGGAAAAAGCCATGAAGGCCGGCTACTCCACCGCGCCGGAACAGGTGCGGGCGCTGGGTTTTGGCGCCGGCATGGGACTGCCGAACATGCAGGGCTGCACCGACGAGATGAAAGTGGAAACGGAACTGGGCGTGGGCACCACCATCACCATGTCCGTGCACATGGAAGATAAGTAAAACCGATTTTTTACTGTAGCTTTAGAAAGGATCGTTATTATGGCAAATTTTTACCACTCTGTACGCCTGGACGAGTCTCTATGTAAAGGCTGCATCAACTGTATCAAACGCTGCCCTACACAGGCAATCCGGGTCCGAAACGGCAAGGCCGTTATTACATCGGAGTTTTGCATCGACTGCGGCGAGTGCATCCGCATCTGCCAGCACCATGCCAAGCTCCCCACCTATGATTCCGTGGACATCATGAAGAATTACAAACATACGGTGGCCCTGCCTGCGCCCGCCCTTTACGGCCAGTTTAATAACCTGACGGATGTGCGGGTGGTGCTGACTGCTTTAAAAATCATGGGGTTTGACGACGTATTTGAGGTCAGCGGCGCGGCGGAGCTTGTCTCCGAAATCTCCCGGGATTATGTGATGAAACACACGGAGCACTGGCCCATCATCTCTACGGCCTGCCCGGTCATCGTGCGCCTGATCCGCGTGCGTTTCCCGAATCTGATTACGCACATGCTTCCCGTGCTTCCCCCGGTGGAAGTGGCGGCGCGGCTAGCCAGAAAAAAAGCCATGGCAGAGACAGGGCTTCCCGCCGAGGACATCGGCATCCTGTTCATCTCCCCGTGCCCGGCCAAAACCACGTTCGCGAAAGCGCCGCTGTGCACGGATAAAAGCGAGATCGACGGCGTGCTGGCCATCAAGGACATCTACCCGCTTCTTCTGGGTCCCATGAAACAGGCGGCGCTGGCCCCCGAGGATCTGTCCATTTCCGGGCGAATCGGCATCGGCTGGGGTTCCACCGGCGGCGAGGCAGGCGGCCTGCTCTCCGACAGCTACCTGGCGGCGGACGGCATGGAGAATGTAATCCGCGTGCTGGAGGACTTAGAAGACGAGAAGTTCCACGACCTGCAGTTCATTGAGCTAAACGCCTGCAGCGGCGGCTGCGTGGGCGGCGTTCTCACGGTGGAAAATCCCTACATCGCCCAGGCCAAGTTAAAGCGGCTGCACAAATACGAAGTCGTGGCCCGCTCCCATCTGGACGCGACGCCTGTGGAGAAACCTTTCTGGAAAAACCGCCTGGAATACGAACCGGTATTCAAGCTGGGAGAAAGTCTGCTGGAAAACATCAACAAAATCAATCTGGTGGAAGAGCTGTGCGCGCGCTTCCCCGGTCTGGACTGCGGTTCCTGCGGCGCCCCCACCTGCAAAGCTCTGGCAGAGGACATTGTGCGTGGAAAAGCCAGCGAGAACGACTGCATCCACATCCTTCGGGAATATCTAAAAGAGATCATCAGTCCGTTTTCCATGCTGGACAAAGACTTAAATCAGGGAGAATCCGATCAATAGGAGGAATAAAATGACCATCAATGAATTAATAAAACAGCTGCCTTTGACCATAATTTCCGAAGGAGACTTATCCCGGGAAATCTCCAAGGTATTCTGCTGTGATTTGCTTAGCGTCGCCATGGGCAAAGCGCCCGCCGACTGCGCCTGGGTGACTGTTATGGGCAACGTCAACACGCTGGCCGTGGCTTCTCTCACAGACGCCGCGTGCGTGACGCTGGCGGAAGGGACCGTTTTGGATGAAGTCGTCGTTGAACAGGCGAAAACGCAGGGGATCACGGTCCTGGCCACCACAGAGCCGGTCTTTGACATGGCCCTTCAAATCCACCAGAAGTTAACCGCCGAATGATCAGCTTAACCTACGACTTTCATCTCCACTCCTGTCTTTCCCCCTGCGGAGATGAAGATATGACCCCCGGCAACATCGCGGGCATGGCGGTGGTCAAGGGCCTGGAAATGGTGGCTCTCACAGACCACAACACCTGTAAGAACTGCCCCGCTTTTTTAAAAATAGCGGCTGACTACGGGCTGCTGGCCATCCCGGGCATGGAGCTGACTACCCAGGAAGAGGTGCATGTGCTCTGTCTGTTTGCCAAACTGGATGACGCCATGGCCTTCGACGCTTACGTGGAAGAGCGGATGATTCCCTTTCCCAACAACGAGGAAATCTTCGGCCGGCAGATTATCCGCGACGAAGAGGACGAGATCTGCGGCTCCCTGCCCAATCTTTTGATCAACGCCACTTCCATCGGCTTTGACGAAGTGTACGACGCGGTGACCCAGTTCCACGGGATTATGGTTCCCGCCCATCTGGATAAGTCCACCACAAGCCTGATTTCCAACCTGGGCTTCGTGCCGGACGGCAGCCGCTTCACCTGTTTTGAGCTGCGCCATTTGTCCAACCTGCACAAGTACCGGGAAGACCATCCCTACTTAAGAGGCTGCAACGTCATCAGCAGCTCCGACGCTCATTATCTGGAAGACATGATGGACCCCGGCTACAGCCTTATGATCGAGGAAAAAACGCCCGAGGCCGTCCTGGCCGCCATCAACGAGGTACATAGATGAAAGCGATTGATTTTAAACCCGCCAAGTGCAGCCATTGCTACCGCTGTGTGCGCACTTGCGGGGTAAAAGCCATTACCGTAAAAGACCAGCAGGCGCAGATTCTCGAAGACTCCTGCATCCTCTGCGGGGATTGCTTAAACGAATGCCCGCAGGATGCCAAAGTCTATCTAAGCGACCTGGAAAAAGTAAAAAAATGGATTGCCGCCGGCCAGAAGACCGTCGTTTCTCTGGCCCCCTCTTATTACAGCCTGTTCCGCTACAACCAGCCCGGGCAGGTGTTTGACGCGCTGATGCGCTTAGGATTTACCCACGTCCGCGAGACGGCGGAGGGCGCGGCCCTGGTCACCAACGAATACCGAAAACTGCTGGAACAAAAGACCATGGCCAACATCATCACCACCTGCTGTCCCAGCGTCAATCTCCTGATTGAGACTTACTACCCCGCCCTGATTCCCTATCTGGCGCCGGTAGTTTCTCCGATGACCGCCCATGCCCGGCTGTTAAAGCAGGAATACGGACCGGACGTCAAAGTGATTTTCATCGGGCCCTGCATTTCCAAAAAAGGAGAAGCCTACGAAAACGCCACGGAACACGCAGTGGACGCGGTGCTGAACTTCACGGAAGTCAAACAATGGCTTCGCGAGGAAAAAATACATCTGAAAAAATGCAGCCCGCGGCCGCTTCCCACGCCGGACCCAAAAGTCAACCGGCTTTACCCCATCACCGGCGGCATCATCACATCCGTGAAAAACACCAAAGCCTCTTCCCAGGAAACTTACCGAAAGTTCTCTGTGGACGGCGTGAAAAACTGCATCGACCTGTGCGAAAATCTTTTAAGCGGCGACCTGTCCCGATGCTTTATCGAGATGAGCGCCTGCGAGGGCGGCTGCATCCAGGGTCCCATGACCGGACGGACGAAACTGACCCGGTTCCAATCCAGAGTTGAGCTGGAAGAAGACGTAGAGCCGGTTCCCGCCGAGGACAAACTCCTTAACTTCACCCCTTCCACATTTTCCACGGCCCAGATTTTCCGAAATAAATCTCCGCGAAAACCACTGCCCTCCGAAGAGCAGATCCAGAAAATCCTAGCGAAGATCGGAAAATACACCAAGGAAGACGAATTAAACTGCGGCGCGTGCGGTTATCCCACCTGCCGTGAAAAAGCCATCGCCGTGTTCCAGGATAAGGCAGAGCTGACCATGTGCATCCCGTACATGAACGAAAAGGCGCAGTCCCTGGCCAATCTTGTGCTGGAAACTTCGCCGTACATGACGATTATTGTGGACCGCGACATGAAGATCCAGGAATTCTCCGCCTCCGCCGAGAAGCATTTTCACCTTACGCGAAAAGAAGCGCTGGAGACGTATCTGTTTGAACTGATGGACACCGACGACTTTGAATGGGTTTTCAAACACAAACAGCAGATCCAGAATAAGAAAGTGAAATTTCCCGAATACGGATTCACCGGCATGTTAAATCTGGTCTACATCAAAAAGCAGGACGCTGTGCTGGCAATCCTAAACGACATCACCAAGGAAGAGGAAATGGCGCTGCAGGATTACGAAAAGAAACTGGAGACGGTGGAACTGGCCCAGAAAGTGATTGACAAGCAAATGACCGTGGCCCAGCAGATTGCCGGCCTTTTGGGAGAAACCACCGCCGAGACGAAAGTCACGCTGACCAATATATGCAAAACGCTTCTGGACGAAGAAGAGGATGAAAATGAGTGAACAGAAATTCAGTATTGATATCGCTTACAAGAGTCTGAATAAACTCCATGAAGAGCTGTGCGGAGACAAAGTGGAGATCTTGCGCACCAGGGATTCCCATATCCTGATTCTGGCGGACGGCATGGGCAGCGGCGTGAAGGCCAATATCCTGGCCACCCTCACTTCCAAAATCCTGGGAACCATGTTTCTAAACGGCGCCAGCCTGGACGACTGCGTAGAAACCATCGCCAAGACCCTGCCCATCTGCCAGGAACGGCTGGTGGCCTACGCCACGTTCAGCATTTTGCAGGTGTTTGACAACGGGGAGGCCTACCTGGTGGAGTTTGACAATCCCTCCTGCATCTTTATCCGGGACGGGGAGCTGTCCTTGATTCCTGAAAACATTCGGGAAATCGAAGGCAAGAAAATCAATGAATACCGTTTCCGGGTAAAAAAAGGCGACACCTTCGTGCTGACCAGCGACGGCACCATATACGCCGGCGCCGGAGAACTTTTTAACCTGAATTGGACCTGGGAGAGCATGTCTTCCCACGCGGTCAAAGCCGCCCACTCCACCCGCTCCGCCTCCCGGCTGGCCGCCGTGTTAAGCAAGGCCTGTGACGACCTGTACGAAGGCCGCCCCGGCGACGACACCACCGTGGCCGTCCTGCGCGTCAGTCAGAGAAAATTGGTGAAGCTGATGACCGGCCCGCCTCGCCATCCAGAAAACGACGAACAGGCAGTGCGGCAGTTTATGCGCGGGGACGCTTACCGCATTGTCAGCGGCGGCACCAGCGCCCAGATCGTCGCCCGGGCGCTGAACCGGGAAATCACGGACGATCCTGACCAGGTTATGCATCCCGACATACCGCCTATGTCCTTCATTGACGGCATCGACCTGACCTGTGAAGGCGTTCTCACGTTAAGCCATACGCTGAAACTCCTGGAGCAATACGCTTCCGGCGTGGACATCGACGAAGACTTTTATAACCTGCTGGACGAGCGAAACGGCAGCTCCATGATCGCCCGCGTCTTAATCGAAGAATGCACCGACCTGGAGATCATTTTGGGCACCGCCATCAACGCCGCTCACCAGAAAGCCCACCTAGCGTTCCGGCTGCATGCGAGAAACCAGCTGGCGGAACATTTAAAAGCCGTCATGGAGAAAATGGGAAAACACGTGAGTATCGCCTATTATTAAAAAATTTTTAATCTCTATTTATGGGCTTTGATCCATTTGCGGGTGACCCGCATTTTATTCAGATGGAAAATTTCCTGGACTTTCACCTTGCGCTTGTGGGACTTCAAAACAGCCAGCCCGTTGTTATAAATTTTCCAGGCTGTGCCCACAGGCACCAGGTTCCAGGCCGGATGCTGCCGCACCGGTTCCCGCTCCGTTCCGCCGCAGCCTGCCACGCGGCCATTTTTTACGGCATAGATAAAATCGTTGCAGTTGCGAATGTCGTAGTCAATGTCTGTATAAGCCATCCCCACATAGTCCGCTTTGTGAGAATCCGAACCCCCAAAGGCCGGCTTTTCATACTTTTCGGCCAGCTGTCGGGCCTTCTGGTTGGACTCGGGCAGCTCGCAGGTATTGAACGCCTCTATGAAATCAAACTGTTGAATCAGATCTTTGTTTTTTTGCACCTTTTTTGAACGCATGGCGCTTAAAAATTTTGCCCCATAAGGATGCGCAGGCCCCAGAATGCCTCCGTATCGGTGCACGATTTTCATCAGCAGCTTTAGCGGAAGCCCGCGCACTTCCAGAATGCGAAGCTTTAAGTGATCCGGCATGATCACCAATATATGGCCCGCGTCTATGGTATCATACTCAACGCCTTTTAAAATCACAAAATCGTCGTACGCGTGGGTGCGCTTTTTTATCTCCTTCCAGGCCCGGTAGCCGTTGTACGTGTTATGATCCGTCACCAGCATCCCGTCAAAACCTTTCTGTCTCAAAAGCCGCGCATAATCCTCAATATCTATTTTCCCATCCAGCGATCCGTTTCTCGTATGGCAATGTAAATCAAATCTCATCTCACATTCCCCCTTTTTCATAGCCCTGCACTGCTTAAATAATGGTAACTCAGGCAGCCGGATTCACCAGGACTTACGCACTGCGGCGCAAGCCGCTTTCACCACATGCTCCAGCAAAACCGATGTGGTCACGCTGCCCACGCCGCCAGGCACAGGCGTAATAGCCTCCACAACCGCTTCCGCGCCGGTCTGGTCTACATCCCCGCACAGCTTCCCCTGGGCGTTCACATGGATGCCCACGTCCAGCACGATCTGTCCGGGCGAAAAATACGAACCGTCAAAGAAGCCAGCCCGACCGACCGCGGCCAGAACAATGTCCGCGTCCCGCACTTCTTCGCGCAGATTTTCTGTCTTACTGTGGCAAATGGTAACCGTCGCGTTTCTTTCCACCAGCATCATGGCGGCCGGTTTTCCCACGACCAAGCTGCGGCCGATCACCGCCGCTTTCTTCCCTTTGCAGTCAATCTGATAGTAGTCCAGAATCTCCATGCAAGCCTGGGGCGTGCATGGCAAAAATCCCGGGCCGCCGCCGGTAAACGCATGGGCCATGGACGCCGCTGTCATGCCGTCCACGTCCTTTTCCGGGTTCACCGCGTTTTCCACCTGCGCCTGGTCTATGTGCGCAGGCAAAGGGCGGAAAACTAAAATTCCATGAATCTGCGGATCTTCGTTGGCCTGGGCAATATTTCTTAGCAGCTCTTCCTGCGCCACATCCTCTGGAAATGCTTTTCTCTCACACATTATGTCCAGGGATTGGCAGCTTTTGAGAAGGCCTTTCTCATAAGACAAATCGCTTTTATTTTCTCCCACTCGAAAAGTCGCCAGACAGGGCGTAACGCCATTTTTCCTTAATTTTTCCACAGCTTCTTTGCTTCTTTGCTGCATCCATGCGGCTACTTCTTTTCCCGATAACAGTCTCGCCATATAATTTCCCTTTCTACTTTAAACGGGCGCGCACGCCGGCGAAAGTCTCTTCCGCCATAGGCGGATATTTCTTCAGCATCGCCTCGGCTTTTTGGTTCAGCTCTTCTGCATATTCGCGGTCCAGCATGGCCTTCGTGTTGATGAACACATTCAGACTGGCGCCCTCCAGCGCCGCTTTGCAAAAAACCATGCCCATGCCCGCGTCGCTGATGACCAGCGCGGAGCCTTTCGCTGCAAACTCCTGCAGCATCTCAATGGCCTCGCAGCACTTTTCCATGATTTCCATGGGCACAATGCAGGCCTCCCGCAGCACCCGTTCCATCACCCGGTCTTTCTCCGCCTTCTGCTCCTTCGTGTCCCTGGGCATTCCATAGGCTTTGGCCAATGGGGCGAAAACCTGCGCGTCCCTCTCCATCAGCCGCAAAAAATCCGCCTGCAGGACATCGCATTTGGCGCACTGTTCCCGCATCTGCTGGTCCACGTCTGCGTATTCCTTCTTGCCTGCCGTCAAATTGCCTACCATATTTCCCAACGCTGACCCCAACGCCGCAACCAGCGCGGAAGCTCCTCCGCCTCCAGGCACAGGGGCTTTGGATGCCAAAACCTCCACAAATTCCTCACATGTTTTTGTCGAAAATTCCATTTTGCCCTCCTTGTGTTTATGTAGTCCGGGAATAATTTGTTTAAGGGACGGGATTTCCCCGTCCCTCTAAGGCTCAGCATTTATCTATTATTTTATCCAGAGGATTTTATCCACAGGATTTTATCCAAAGGATTTTATCCGAGGATCTTATCCAGGGATTTCATCATCCCAATGCATACCTCAGCAGCCACCGTCCTGTCCTCCGCCTCGAAAGCATTGGGGAAATTATCCGAAAACAGGATCTGAGAAGAAGGCGGAAATTCGTCGTCCCCTTCCCACAAAATAAAGCGCAAATAATATTCTTCCGTAAGACAGACTTCATAAGAAGCGTCCCCAAATTCCAGCTTCTTTGCGCCCATGCGCTCCATCGCCAGACGGAAACGGTCAATTTTGCCGCCAAAACCAAACGCCAGACGCAGGATACACCGGCCGTTGAACTGTCTGTCATATAAATCGCCGGACGGCATCTCCCGATACGTGTAAAATTCTCCGCCGTTTAAAGAAGGCACGCCGTACAGCAAATAGCGGACTGCAAGGATTTTTGCCGCAACCGTATCCTCCACCGGGTAGTAACCTATGCCATCCTCCTCGTGAGAAACCTCAAACTCCGGCCATGTAATGTGATAAACGGTCCCCAGAAGCTTCACGGTGAACTGTTTTGCCTCGCTGTTGTAATCAATCTTCAGCCGCTGCCCAATCTCCTGCGGGTCCGCCTGTTTGTATTCAGCCAGGTAATATTCCCAAGGCAGCCTTTCTTTATTATCTTTCGCATATGGAAATTCTATACCTGTAGTTTTTTCCATTTCAACCTCCTGTGTGATTGCCCATTTCCTTAATGTTTGTTTGATTCCACAGATGGGAACAGCGTAATATCCGTATGCGGCAGGAAGCATGACGCCACAAATTCATCCATGTAAGACGGCACCGTGCTCAGCTCCAGATAAGTCATATTTCTCGCGACTTCATAAACCTTGCGCTCAGACTCTGTGGACAGCAGCATTGCGTAAGAGCCGGAAAGAGATGAATTCCCCACGTAGTGGAACTTATCCACGTCAATGTCCGGAAGCATGCCGATGTACACCGCGTTTTTCATATTGATGCCGCTTCCAATGCCTCCTGCAACGTACACGTTTTCGATCATGGAAACGTCGAAATCCAAGGACGCAAGCATCGTGCGGATCGCCGAGAAAATCGCTCCTTTGGCGCGGATGAAGTTATCAATGTCCACCTCTGTAATCTCCACGTCTTTTACAGAACCGGCCTCTTCTTCAAAGGCTAACACATAGCTTCCCATGCCGTACTGGTCGTATTTGATTCGTTTTCCCTCACGGATAAACTTGCCCTTGGGGTCAATCATGCCCGTTCTGAACAGCTCGCTGATTACGTCTATAATGCCGGAACCGCACAGACCTACCGGTTTTTCTCCCTCTTCACCGATAATCTTACAGTTCGGCTCCATTGTCTCCGCGTCGATGGTGCATGCCTCAATGGCGCCGTCCGTGGCGCGCATACCGCAGCTGATGTCTCCGCCCTCAAAAGCCGGCCCCGCCGAACATGCGCAGCTCATAAGGAAATCCGAATTTCCGAACACCAGCTCGCCGTTGGTTCCCAGATCGATAAACAGAGAGAACTCCGGCTTATTCCAAATCATGCTGACAAATGTCCCTGCCGTGATGTCGCCCCCCACATAGCTACCAATATTTGGCGCCACAATCAGGTGTGCATCCGGGTTCACGTCAATGCCCAGATCGGACGCATACAGGGAATTGGTCTTGAAGAACGCGGGAATGTATGGCTCCATACGCAATGGATTCGCATTGATTCCGGCAAAAAGATGGTTCATCGTCGTATTGCCGGCGATGCACATACGATAAATCTGCTCTTTGGGGAAATGAATGCTCTGGCACATCTGCTGCACCAATGGGTTGATTGTCTCCGCGATCACAGCATCCTGCAAACGCTTCTTTCCGCCCGGTTTCGTGGATTCGATAATACGGTTGATTACGTCCGCCCCATAACGAATCTGCCCATTGCCCGCAGAAGCTTTGGCGAGAATGTCGCCGTTTTCCATATTGATAATCAGCGCGGAAACGGTTGTAGTTCCAATATCAATGGCCAAGCCCCCGATCACCACATCCTGATCTTTTGGGAAAATGTCGTATACAAACACATCATTGGGCGTCGTGCGTATCACACATTTTACTGTAAAATCACTGGCTCTGAGCACATCCGGCAATTTCAGCAGAACGGAATAAGGAAAACGGACCATTTCCAGATTCATGTACTTTCTCAATGCGCGGGACAGACGCTCATTATCCGGCATCGTGTCGTCCAGTGACGGCACATCCATTGTCACTTCCACCACGTCCAGACTGTTGCGCAGCTGTATGCCAGCGGATTCAATGCTTTCCTTCGTCTTTTCAAAAATCTGAATCTCGTCTGGAGAACTTAAGTCCGCCACTTTCATCCGGCTCTTAAAAGCAGAAGCTATATCCGGCACTAAGACTTCCAGATCTCCCTGAGGCTCACTGATGCACGCCAATCTCCATCCGGCATCATACTCCTCATCGGCTGTATGACGGGTTTTCTTCGACGCAAGCTGTCCGTTCAGCAGCTTAACTTTACACTTACCGCAGGAGGCATTACCAGAACAAGGCGCATCAATTGTCACATTAGACTTCCGGGCCAATTCCAGAAGACTCTCACCTTCTGTTGCATAGTTTTCCACCTGACTACCATCTTCAAATTTAAATGTCACCTTATACATAGATGAAATCTCCTTTATCCTTTTCAATCCGGAAACCCCCGCCTACTCAATTTCCGCTTCTGTTTTATGCACTATTTGTCCGCATCTTCCTTACAGAATCAGGGCGTCAAAAGGTCTGTATTCCGCCTGCCCGAGAAATGCAGACCTTATGGCGCCCTAATCCTCCTGGACTATGGCTTTGCATATTTTACCCAAATAAACCGTATCCAATTTTTGCATAAATGCAGACAGTGAGAGACGGCATCACTGATCCGCAGCAACATGAAGCCGACATTTCTATATACACAAAAGGGATGAAGAAAGCAGGGATTTGTACCTTACTTTTTCTCCATCCCTTATTGCATTATGCCGCTACATCAGACAAATGTCTGCAATAGTCGGCAAACTGGCCTTTAATTAAAGATCCAAATAAGAATCTGCGTACATAGTATTGTTCAGCAGCATGTCACAAGTCTTAACTGTCTCCATCAGTTTCTTATCACATGGATTAGCAATGATAGATGACAGACCATTTGCCATACACATAGCCAGCATGAAAGAATCCACGATTGGACGGATTTCTTTTGGCATACCGTTGGAGATATTTGACAGACCACCTGTTGTGATCAGTCCCATTTCATTCATCATGCGTGTAGCGTTCATGATGTGCTGAGCCTGCTCCTGCATTCCCTTAGCAACCAGGAATAACGGGTCAAACCACAGATCCTCTGCTTCCATACCTAATGTTAAGCCATGCTCTAACATCTGCTGGCAGAATACCAGACGTTCGTCAGCATCTGCAGGAACGGCGCCTGCTGAACACAGAGCGAATACGATTGCATCATTGTGAGCAGCCAAGTCAATGTAGCTCAGTCTGTCACCTGCATCTGCAGAGTTGATGATTGGTTTGCCTTTGTCTCTGTTGTATACGGAGATACCTGCTTCGATAGCAGCTTTGTTAGCTGTATCCAGCGCCAGAGGAATGTTGTCGAAATTCTCCTGGATTAACTTAACGCCCCATTTCATCAGATCTTCGCCATCATTCTCGGCCGGTCCGATGTTCAGGTCAATGTAAGTAGCGCCAGCTTCGATCTGCTCTTTTGCTCTCTTTAAAATTGGTTCTGGATCTCTTTTCTCGAAAGCTTCGCGAATAACGGGAGAAATACAATGAATCCTCTCACCAACTACTATAAATTTTGCCATATTCGTTCTCCTTTTCTTTGTATAAAAAATTACTTAAATTCTTTCATGAATTTCACAAGCTGAACGGCTTCGTCTGGAGCTACGATGATTTCCCATCCTTCCAGTTTTGATTCCAAATCACCCTTCAATACAGCAACTTTTCCGGGGATTACCAGCTTACGGCATTTAATCTTATCTTCCACGTTTTCTTTCACAAACTTAGCGATTGTACCGGAAGACAATTTACCAGCAGCCCATGCAGTCAGAACGGACATACCAGCGGCATCACTGATCAACAGGTTACATGGAACACCGGATCTTTCCAACTCGCCAGATACAACGAAGTAGGTAAGAGCGAAGTCTACGGTTGTCAGGCACAGAGAATTCTCGTCTCCGCCGTTGATCGGGTAGATACCTGGCTCTACAGTCATTGGTTTCTGCGGATCGGTGAATACGTTCTGACGCAGGCCATACAGAGGCAGAGCTGTAGCATATGTCATCTCGTCCAGAACCACGATGGAACCGTATTTCATTGTGAACAGAGAAACCAGAGCTTCCTGCATATATTTGTCGTCTTTTGCAATCTTGCTTAAGTTTACAATTGAAGGATAACCAAATGTACGATCTTCATTCTTAATAGCTGCACGTCTTACCTGTACAGTATTTGCAAATGTAGTCTTAACATCAGCACCAGTTGTATCAAGAATCAGGTTCTTGTTGCCCAGGCCTTCCAGTTTAGCAACTGTGTCATACAGTTCATTTAAGTCAGCTCCGCTAACGCCCAATACAACGCCAGCCTCTGTAGCCAGTTTGCTCATAGCTTCTGCATTTGCAGCGTTTGCGCCGTTTAAGATTGGCTTAGCGTCTTTGCAAACATCCAGAGCAGCTTTAGCAACTGCTTCGTCTGTACATCCCAGTACCAGAACTCTGCCTGTGTCAGCAGCTTTCTTAACCAGATCTACGTATTTGTCCTGAGCGTCGCCTTCATGATAGTTTACATAAACCATCTCAACGTACATCTGTTCGCCGATACGCTCGTAATCAACTTTCTTCATTGCTTCGAGTTTTGCATCAACAGCAGCGTCATCCATGCATGTGCAAAGGCTAACTGCATATCTTGTACGGCTAACAAATGTTTTGTCATGTCTGTAAAGTACAGTCTCTCCACCTAATGTGTATTCCTTGTCGCCAGCGCCAACTTTGATTGTCTTCATTGGAGGAGCTGTCGCCTCAGCCAACGTAGCCAGAGCTTCATCTGACATATGCGGGCAAGCGGAAATCTCAGCTGCGCCCTGAGCAACTTTCATAGCGAAAGCCATACAGGTTGGAGATCCACATTCCTTACAGTTTGTTTTTGGTGTCATTTTAAAGATTTGAATACCATTCAGTGCCATTTCCTAATCCTCCTGTTTTTTTCTATTACACTAATTCTTTGATCATTTTTGCAATTGTTGCAACAGACTGAGGATGCTTCAGGATTACTGCATGGGATCCAGAAACCAAATCAGCTGCGGCTGCCATAATCTCCATACCAATTCCTCTTTCTTCTGCTGGTCCCCATTCCGGCATATCTTCTTCAGAAGCCATAGACTCTTTTACGCTCCATGCATCCACAGATACAGGTGTAATAATTGGCATCTGAAGCGTATCGTCGTTCTGGCTCAATGCTGCGTTTCTGATACGATCCATTGTTGATACAACATACTCATAACCATATCCAACTGCGGCATTACCAATGTTCATAACAATCTTTTCAGCGTTTACACCCAATTTTGTGGTGATAACGTTCAACTGTTTTGCTAAGTTGATATCTACGGCAGACTCAGCGCCTACATTCAGGCCATAAGCCAAGCCAGCAGATGCGCCTACTGTCTTGTAGTTTTCTTCTTTTGCAGACATAATCAGAGCGTTTGTGCCCTGGCATGCTTCAGAAACTTTTGTCAGCAGTTCGTTGTCTTTTTCCACGTTTCCGCTACCCTCTACTACCAGAGGATAATCTCCGAGAGCCGCTACAACTTCTTTAACGACAGCTACCAGATCTTCCGTAGGTTTGTCCTCACCGTTGGGATCTCCACCCTTTAAGGAAAGAACTACGAAATCTGCGCCTTCCATTTCAGATGCTTTCTTAGCCATATCAGCTACAGTAGCGCATCCGTCATAGTAAGCTTTTACTCCAGGGATATCTTCAACGCCAAGGTCCGTAATTTCTACGCCTACCTTTGGTGCGTTGTCAATAGGGCCGTCAAAAGCATAAAAAGGAAGTACACTCTCTCCGCCCAGTGCAATAGCTTTGTCGCCATTGCCAATGGTTACAGTATTGATTTTTGCAGCAAATTTTTCTGGTTTTTGATTAAACGGCATTATTCATTAGCCTCCTTATAAAAATTTTCTATCGATAGCCTGCCTGCCCGAAGGCAGGCAAGGCGAAATCGCTTACATCAGTGGGTCAAGTCCAAGAGCCGGATGACCTTTTTCGGTCAGGAATGCGAACAGAGCTT
>CAOJVE010000048.1 GCA_948444865.1 uncultured Lachnospiraceae bacterium | reverse complement strand
TTGGAACGTGGATTGATCCAAAATACAAAAAAATATTTTAAAGAACCTCACAGCATTGAGATGTGTATTTCGGAAGAGAACGGGATTGGATTATATATCATGGAAAAGCCGAGATATAAGAATTGCGAAGAGGATATTAGTGACGATTTGACAGAGCAGATCCACCGAATTTATCCCAATACCGAGGTAAGCGTAAAGATAAATTATGCCGCATTTTTTCCGGATTTTCATCCTCAGAAATATATTGCAGGAGAGGCGGTTGAAAATCCTGAAAGTACAAAAAGTGAACCAAATTCCCGAGAAGGGCAAAATGAATTCGATTACGAACGGCTCTCCGAAAATTACCAGGCCAGTATGCCGCACTATTCATTTGACCAGGTGATACTGCCACAACGGACAAGGGAGGAAATCGAAGAAGCGATCGGAGTACTGGAAGTAGAAGAGAAAGTCTTCGACGAATGGGGTCTGCGTTCGATTATTCCAACAGCAACTTCCGCATTAAGTTTTTATGGTCCTCCTGGAACCGGAAAGTCTATGGCAGCGGAAGCGGTGGCCCAGAAAATGGGAAAAAAGATATTAAGTGCAACATACGCAGATATAGAAAGTAAATATCATGGCGAAGGCCCCAAGATGGTAAAAGCTATTTTCCGGGCAGCTGAAAAACAAGATGCGGTTTTGTTTTTGGACGAATCCGATTCGCTTTTATCTAAAAGGCTGACCAATGTTTCGGATGGATCTGTACAGGCAATCAACTCCATGAGGAGTCAGCTTCTGATATGCTTGGAAAAATTTAAAGGAGTCGTCATATTTGCGACGAATCTGGTTGTAAATTATGATAGAGCTTTCTTATCAAGATTGATTAATATAGAGTTTCCAATGCCGGATCAAGAAGCCCGTATGGAAATATGGAACAGACATATCAGGGGAGAGGGTATACGTATACCTCTTGCGCCAGATGTGGATGCCTGCGAACTGGCTAAAAAATATGAATTTTGCGGACGTGATATAAAAAATGCCGTCAAAAGTGCGTGTGTTTCTGCCGCATTGCAAAAGACTGATTTTGTAACACAAGAAATACTTTTAAAAGCATGTGAAAAGACAAAGTTAGAATCGGAAAAAGCCATTACTGCAGATGATCATACTAATATCAAAAAAGCAAATGTAAGTGATCAGACAAAAAATACTTTGAAAGAAGTGATCCAAAAACAGATTGATCAGGAAAAAGCGGATACATAATATAATAAAAGACACTTTCTGGGGGACATCCCAATATGCCCATTGCGGTTGTGGGTTTGTTTCTGGATTTGTGTAAACTTAGTTGACATAATATTTTATTTATATCTTAACTAGCGGCCACAAAATACTGGAAATAATGTTATGTTAATCATACACAAAATATGAAACAGTTTCGCAGTTGTTGTCAGTATGTTTGTTCTGGTAATCGTGCTTTAAGTAGCCGAGTTCCTCATCCAGTGCTTGATCCAATATACTTTCTGGGATCACAAACATTATGTTACGCGTGACGGCATTCACATCGGTTCCATTTTGGGTGTGGATGTCATTTTCTTAGAGGTAAATGCGCATTATCTCTCTCATTATTGATTTTTATGAGATTTTGTTTTTTCTTGCCATAATAATAGGTGTTCTTTATGATAATTTATTTCACCGCAGAAGACCTTTTAAGATATTATTTATAGAAAAAGTTTCATACTCCCCAAATAATCACAGATTCGCTGCCAGGTATGAAAGGAAAGTGCTCTATTTTCAAGCTCTCATATTTATTACCTGCTCTTAAATTATTAATACTCATACATAAAAAAGAAGCACGCAGACAATAGTGTGCTTCTTTTTTAATTCTTAATTCGTACGACTTTTCGCATACTCCACAAGCGATTTCCGGCTAATCCGCCACACTTTCCCGCCAACGCGCACAGCCTTTATTTCGCCGTTATTCAATAGCCTGTACATAAGATTCTTCCCAATTCCAAGCGCGTCCATGGCTTCCCTGGCCGTCATAAAGTCCGCGTATTCTTTAAACATATAAAACGCCTCCTCACAGTTCCCATTATGGATTATTGCAGTCCTTAATGCGTTGTTTCTGAATTTATATCCACATATTATTCTTTAGGAAATGAGCCTGAACCTTGAAATCTGCAGGGTTCAGGCCTATTTCCGCTTCTCAATTTTGGGGAAAGGGATTTCTCAAAAAATTCCCCACACACAGAGAAAAGGAGGTGAAAAACAATATGAAACAGGCTTTAAAAACGATACTTGCGGCTGCGGAATGCATACTGAACGTGGCGTTGGCGTTCGCACGGATGCTTAGCTTTTAAGCGTTTAGGAAGGAGTGGAAAAACCAAATGGAAAATCACGGCCATCATCAAGATTTTGGAATGCGCGATGAAGGCGCAAGGAGGGAAGGGACGGGAAATAACGGGAACCTTCCGATGCTTGGGCATGTGGTCAGTTTGCTGTCCGCCCTGGCAAGCATTGTCGGCATTCTCAGCGAAAATCTGGGAAAACGAAAATAAAAAAGAGAAAATTGCGGAGCGTCCGTTCTTCAAACGATGGATATAAAACAGTGCTCCGCAGGCATTTTAATCAAACGGAACAGGCGGTTGCGAAACAGTTTTTAAATATTGCGGGTTTGGCAAAAATAGACAAAACGAAGAGCAAAAATGTTTTAAAAGTGCTTCTTATATTTGTTTATTCCGCCCAAACTTTGAGCGTGAAAGAGAAGTTTTGCAACCGGCTAAATCAAATGGAAAAACGAAAGGAGAATTTTACAATGGCGGCAAATGTAGAAACGATGTTTTCAGTAAGGGAAACGCCGTGGCACGGATTAGGGACGATCGTAGCGGAGGCTCCGGCTTCAAAGGACGCGCTCCGGCTGGCGGGTTTGGACTGGAAAGTGACGCAGAAGGAGATTTACACAAAGGAAGGGAAAATTGACGGATATAAAGCGAACGTCCGCGACATTGACGGCCAGTTTCTGGGCGTGGTGACGGACCGTTACAAAGTGGTTCAGAACACAGAGGCGTTCGCGTTCACCGACGAGCTGCTCGGGCAGGGGGTCAAATATGAAACGGCCGGGTCTTTGCAGAATGGCCGGAAAGTGTGGCTGCTGGCGAAGCTTCCCAGCGAGTTTGTGGTCGCCGGGGAGCGCATCAGCCCCTATCTGGTCTTCAGCAACGCCCATGATGGAAGCGGGGCCGTGCGCGTGGCGGTTACGCCCATCCGGGTTTGCTGCAACAACACTTTGAACCTGGCCCTGGACGCCGCCCGGCGCAGCTTCAGTATGGTGCACACCGGGAATGTTAAGGGGAAAATCCAGGAAGCCAGGCAGACGCTTTTTCTGGCGGACCAGTACATGGAAAAGCTGGGCATGGAGTTTGAGAGGCTCCGCAGACGGAAAATCACGGAGCGTCAGGCGCGGGAATATATTGAAACGCTTCTGCCGATCGAAAGCGGCGCAAGCCCGGTGACGGTCCGGAACGTCAAAAAGCTCCGCGACGACATGGCGGCGCGCTATTTCGACGCGCCGGATTTAAAAGGGCTTGGGAACAACGTCTACCGTTTCATCAATGCGGTTTCCGACTTCGCGACTCATGCGGCCCCAATCCGCCGCACCAAAAATTATAAGGAAAACCTCTTCATGAAAACCTATGAGGGCAACCCGATGATTGACAGGGCGTACCAGATGACGCGCGACGCGGCGTAGTCAAATGTTGACATTTTTCGACGGATGGAAACCGACGCAATTCGACATACGAAAAAAAGATAATCTGGTAAAATCTGCATGACAGGATTCGCGTTTTTATTTCCATGTAAAAGGCCGCCGCTTCCAAGTTTTATTGTGCGTTTACAGGCATAAAAAGGGACTCGGGGCGGCGGCGCATGGAAAGAAAAATGCGGGAACGGACGCTTACAAAAAAACACAAGGAGGAAAAAATAAAAATGTACGAAAAAACACCGACCGCAGGGTTAAGCCGTCAGGAATGGCTTCAATTAAGGAAACAGGGGATTGGCGGGTCAGACGCGGGGGCCGTGTGCGGATTGAATCCATACAGCAGCCCCATGAAAGTGTTTGTGGACAAAACATCGGATAAAATTGAATCATTAAATAGTGAAGCGATCCGCATTGGAAACGATTTGGAGCAGTACGTGGCGGAACGCTTTATGGAATCGACTGGGCTGAAAGTGCGCCGCTCCAATTTTCTGTACCGGAGCAAAGAATGGCCGTTTATGATCGCGGACGTGGACCGTCTGGTATTGGGGGCGGACGCTGGCCTGGAATGCAAAACGGCCAGCGCGTACAGCGCGGATCAGTGGGCGGACGGAAAAATCCCCCTCCATTACATCATGCAATGCTGCCATTACATGGCCGTCACCGGAAAACGCGCCTGGCACATCGCCTGCGTGATTTTAGGGCGGGAGTTCGTCTGCCGGAAGATTGAGTGGGACGACTTGCTGATAGAACAGCTAATCCAGGCGGAAAAAGATTTTTGGGAAAACCATGTGCAAATGGGAATCCCGCCGGTTCCGGATGGCTCTGAAAGCTGCGAAAAGGCTTTGGGCGAATATTACAAAAACGCAAAGAAAAACAGCGTGATAGAGCTGGCTGGCTTCGATGAAAAGCTCAAGCGGCGGGAGGAAATCCTTGACCAGATTGGCCAGTTACAGCGGGAGCAAAAACAAATAGAGCAGGGAGTCAAACTGTATATGAAGGAAAATGAGTTCGCCGCCAACGAAAGTTACCGGGTTTCCTGGAGCGGCGTGGAATCCACCAGGCTGGACGCGAAAAGGCTAAAAGAGGAGCGTCCGGAAATTTACGCCGCCTACGCGAAAACCGCGTCTTCCCGCAGATTCACCGTCAAGGCGGCGTGAGAAAGGGGGCTATGATGGAGGAATGCAAAATAAGGCTTTTAAAAGCGGAGGAAATTGAATGCCGGGCGGCCATCGTGAAGGAAAACGGCCTGAGCCTGCTCCTTTACAAAGACGCGAGGGTGGACCAGCGCATCCTGGACGAAACCTTCGGGGCGTTCGGCTGGCAGCGGAGCCATCAATGCATAGACGGAAATCTGTACTGCACCGTGTCCGTTTACGACAAATCCACGGGGCTTTGGATTTCCAAACAGGACGTGGGCGCGATCGGCCATGCGGAAAAAGAAAAGTCTCAGGCTTCGGATTCCTTCAAGCGGGCGTGCTTTAACTGGGGCATCGGCAGGGAGCTTTACACTGCCCCATTCATCTGGGTCGCGGCGGAAATGGCGGCTATTCGGAGGGATAAGTGCAAAGACCGCCTGTACTGCAACGATCATTTTTCCGTGCAGTCCATTGGGTACAATGAGAATCGTGAGATTCATGCGCTTACGGTCGTGAATGACTCCAATGGGCGAGTTGTGTATGAGACGCGGCCAGCGGCGAAAAAGAGAGGCGCGAAAGCTTCCGGCGAAGAAAACGCGCCCGGCATATCCAGCGAACAGATGGAATCCCTGGAAAAAGAGCTGCGGCGGACGGGCGTGGAAATGGACGCGGTGAGGGAACGGTACCAAATTGAGCGACCGGAGCGCATGACGGAGGAGCTTTATCAAAGGGTGATGGCCGCTTTGGCAAAAACGAAAACGGCGGCATAAATTTAAAACAAACCGGCGTTCTTTCTGAAAATTCAGCCGGAACGCCGGATTTTCTTTCAGGAGGGCTAAAGATGAGGTTAGAGGAGTTTCAGAAACAAGTGGAAAAAGAAGTGAGCAAAAAGCTGGGTTCGGATTGTCAGACAAACGGACAGAGGCTTCTTCAAAACAATGGAGGGGCTTCCCATGCGGTTGCGATATCCCGGCCGGGCTATATGACTTCCTGCGTTCACATTGACGGTTTTTATCATGATTATTTAGAGGGCGTTGCGGACGTCGCCGGCATTGCGGAGGAAATCGTCCGGCTTTACAGAGCGAACGCCCAGGCGGACGTGGATCTCTCCCAATTTGCCGACTATGGAAACGTCACGCCCCGACTGCGCGGCCTACTGGTGAACACAAAGAGGAACCGGGAGCTTTTGGCGGGAGTCCCCCACCGGGAGTTTCTCGACCTGTCCCTGGTTTACGCCATTGAGCTGTCTGAACCGGGGGAGCCGATGGGGCATTTGCGGATACATAACGGCCATTTGGCGGGATGGGGCGTAAAAGAAAGCGATTTATACGAAGCGGCGCGCGAAAACATGGAAGGCTTCAACGAGGCTTTTCTGGAAAGCATGGACGCGTTCCTGGCCCCATGGCTGGACCCGGACAAAAGGGAGGCTTTGGACGCTTCACTATACATCCTCAGCAATAAAAGGCGGTTCCACGGCGCGGTCCAGATGCTGAACCGGGACGCGCTGCGGCGGGCTTCGGAAATTTTAAAGGGCGGTTTTTTCATCCTTCCATCCTCTTTGCATGAATGCATTCTGGTTCCGGAAGACGGGGACGGAGAATTCGCCCAGGAACTGGCAGAGATCGTGCGGGAAGTGAACGACACGCAGGTGGCAAAAGAGGAAATCCTCTCTTACCATGTGTACCGCTACGACAGAAAAAATGAAAATATCACAATTGCCGCGTAAGGAGGGGCGTTATGAAAAGAGGGGAATTTTCCGATAAAGAAATAAAATTAATGCATAAAATAGAAAAGGAATTTGAGCTTTTTAAATACCGCACGCTTGCCAAAAGCCGGAAGAAAATCTTTGAAGGCTGCTGCGAAATCCGCTTCTATTCCTGCGTTTATGAATATTTCCTGTATGCGGATGACATCGAGAAAGACCACATAAAAGCGTGTTTAGAATGTGAAAATGCGATTGCGGAGCTGTACAATTTGTACTTGAAATGCGAATATTTGCGCTGCGGAAGATGGGACGACATCGAGGAGCTGCTTAACGTGTTTGTGGCCAGGCGGGAAGATCGCAAGGGGATAGAAGATATTCTGTCTGAAATGCGAAAGGAGAAGTGACAAAAAAACGCAAAAGAAAAAACCGGCTTTTCAGCGGGGGATTTTTCCGGTATAATAAAAAAAGAAGCCATTTCAAGGGGGCGGTAAAATTGCAGACAGACAAAGAACGGCAGGAATTGATCCGAAGCCTGAACATCATGGATGATATATTCTTCCAGAAAATTGTAGAAGACAAAGAAGTCTGCGAGGAGATCTTACAGGTCATCCTGCAAAAGCCGAGGCTGAAAGTCGTGGAGGCCCAAACACAAAAATTTTTGCGCAATATCGGGACGCATTCGGTCATTCTGGATTTGATTTGCCAGGATGAGGACGGTTCCCACATCAATGTGGAAGTTCAAAAATCCGACGATGACGACCATGTTAAACGAGTCCGGTTCAACATCTCAAACATAGACACTGCTTTTACAGAGAGGGGCATTGATTACCGGGAACTGCCGGACATCTATGTGGTCTTCCTCACCAGGTTTGACGTATTTAAAGAGCGGAAAACCATTTACCATTTGGGGATGTCCATCCAGGAAACCGGGACTCCGGTCAGCGACGGCGTGCATCGGATATTTGCAAATTGCGCAGTGGACGACGGATCGGATATAGCGCAGCTTATGCAGTATTTTAAGAATACGGAAGGCGAGAACCGTAAATTTCCAAAGTTATCCAAGCGGGTGGAATATTTCCGGGAACCGCAGAAAGGAGAGGATCTTATGTCACAGATGTTAGACGAGTATATACAAAAGACAGTGGCGGAACGAATGGAAGAGCAAACAGAAAAATATAATAGAGAAATGGCAAAGTCTTTCTTGCAGAATGGCGCATCTGCCGAACTGATAAGAAAGTCTATTCCAACGCTTTCACCGGATGACATTGAGGAGCTGAGCAAACAGCTTTCCTTAGTAAAATAATCCAAAAATTTGCAAAAAAGGCCCCGTCTGACAAGATTGTTTGTCTGGCGGGGCTTTTCCTTTAGAGAATAAAACCAAGCCACATGAATATACGTTGTAAAGGGCGAAATAATATTGCCGCTTAGAAAGGACAGAATAATGGAAACAAAAGACATATTGGAAGAACTCTATGATTTATTTCAGGAAAAGATGCCATATCATATAGACGATATGGGGATACGCAAAGCCCAAAAGAGGTTAAAATCCTTGGTAGAAGATGAAACCAAAAAAGAAGCTATATTGAATTATGGGATTGCATATGAAAAAGCTGGATTTCGCTATGGTTTTATGCTTGCAGTGCGCATAATGGCCCAGTGTATCAATAAGGCTCCGAAGGCTGTATCCTAACAAAAAGCTTCCCCGTCGATTGAAAGGCGGGGAGTTTTCTTTTTTTCTTTATGTAAACGGAAAAAAATGTCCGTTTACTGCAGAAAAGAAATTTATCTTTGGAGCAGCTTTTTAGATTCGCGGTCAAGCAGCCCTTTGTAATTTGTATAATGATTATGGCAGCAGCATTTAGCAGGTCTTTTCTTGGTTGAGAATACCGGCTTATTGCACGACGGATACTTGCAAATACTTACATCGTAGTTATTAAGAATATTTGCCATTTCCAGGAAGATGCTCTGGAGCAGTGATTCAGATACAAGCTGTAATTTGTATTCACCATTTGTTTCTATGCTAAGTGTATAATTAATATTTGAGGTATACATATTGACATTTTCTAATATAAGCCGTTTTCCAAATTCAGTGATTTTGTTTATGAAAGCATGAAGGTCATTGGTATTGGTTATATCTTTGAAATCTACATGGATCTGAGAATCTTTATAGGATACATCAAAATACTTCTCCATATTTACAAGAAGATCGGCTAAGTCCCCAAAATGAATGGAATCGTGCGCCAGTCTTTCTATTTCGCTATCTGGATATTCTTTGGTAATTTTAATTGTGCGCGTTATTTCAGGGAGATTAGGAGGGCCGTCTGTTATAGGATACACATTCGGTATTGTAGGTATATTTACTGAGTTTATGGGCATCATATCTGGAATAGGATATGACTCTACCAATTGCTCAAGATCAAGAAGAACAATTTTCGATATTAATAACTTTATTTTTAATTCTAATCTTTCAATCGGCTTAAAAAGAGAATCATCCAGTTCTAAGCTATGATTTTCAGAATTTAATTTCTCATAAATCTTCAAATTTTCATGGCATAGCTTTTGCAGACCATGATTAAATGTTGAAATATAGTCCTCATAAACATATCTAGGATCACTTTGCCCTATGCAAAGCAGTGTACAATGGAAATAGTATGAAAACCTGGAAAGCGGAGTGCTCCCTCCTAATATCCAATTTAGGTTTTTATACAGTGTCTCATGGATTGTGTATGGCTGGTACAGAAGAGACAAAAAGGAATGGACAAGTTTCCTTATACTTTGTAAATGCTCTTCCTTATAAAGAGCTTTCTTGAATTCAGAATCCAAAGGCTTGGGCAGGGTTTCTTTACATAAAGATATCTCCGTAGATAACCGCAGTATATTTCGTATTAATTCAACAGTATATCGAAACAAACCCAAAGACATAGATATGCCTGAAGGAGAAGGGGCAATTTTTTTTGCATAATCCTTGGCAATAGCCATGCCGCAATATGTAGGAGAATCAGAGTTGCTTTGGGTGCTAATGAGCAGGCCGTTCCTTTTTAAAAACTCTTTAATTGCATCTTCATCCGTCAAATCTAATTTTATAATATCCAGTATAAAGCCCCTTGAATCCGCGCTTGTAGCAAATGTCCATTGTATAGGAGGCTTTTTACTTGGATTTTGATAAGCCCAATATTTTATGCCGTCCTCAGTAGTTTCTATTTCATATATTCCTGGATATAAATCGACTATATGTTTCATAAGGTCTATTCCTCCTTTAATATTATATATAACGACTAAAATTTTTATAGTCAAGTCGTTATTTATTTGGAATAATGCCATTGTAACCAATAGAAGATTGATTTTCAAGGAGGGAATGATAATGAGAGAATCAGGAGAAAGAAATTTTGATGAATTGGCAGTGGAAAGTGGGCAATACCAAAGTGTGGATGAGCTTGAAAGAGAAAATGATGATCTATGGAGAGAAAATCAAGATTTACGCCAGGCAATCCAGGAACTTCGGCTCTCGGCGGTCCAAGCGGAAATGGATGCAGACAAAGCGTATACTTGTTTGCGTTTGATAGTGGAGTTACTTCCAAAAGGCGGGTGGCAAAAGAAAGCGCAACGTGCGGTGGAGACGCTCATGCAAAGGCGGCAACGCCGATTCCCAGAAAGCGGTTATGCGCAGGCGAATCAACTTAGTCTATTCCATACAGAAATTTTTGATGAATATGATGAATGGGGAGGGTACGAGTATGGGAAATGCAGGCAGAAAAAATTTAGAAGCCAGAGAAGACGGTCTATACCTAGATGGCAAAGAACTGCTGGATTTTATCCCGCGCATCGAAGAGGTGAGGAAAATCCGAACGTCCAAAGGGAGCCAGTTTTTTTACAAAGTAAGGATAATTAAAAATGAAAAGGTTATTCAAACGGCGTGGATAGAAAAGCTGTATGTGAAATCATGGTTTGCTCTTTCTAACCAATGTTCGGATGCGGATCTTTCCGATAAGGAGAGGAGGTTGATTGAAGGATATTTACAAAAACAGGCGCCGGGAGTTTTAGTCCGTCAGGAAATTAATCTGGATAAAAGCGGGTGGCAAAGCATAGACGCTGGGAGAGTGTTTTACAATAAATGGGTTATTGCAAAAGCAGTGGCCGATCCAATACGGACGAAAGATCCAGCAAAAATAATCCGGACGGAAGATTACAGATTTGATGCGGTTGAAGCTGGAAACGCTTTGGAAAGCGTGCGGCGGGTGGCGCAGGGGGCTTCATGGATTGTATATATGGCGTCCTATTTTGACGTGCTAAAAGAGCCGTTAAAAAAAGCGGGGCATCCGGTCGAGTGCATCATAAATGTTTATGGGAAAAGCGGAATGGGAAAGACAAGCCTGATAAAAACGATTTGCAGTCCGGCGCAAGTTTTTTCTTTTAGCCAGCCCCAACGCCGTGACAGGATTTTACGTGAAATACAAAAGTTTGAAGGCTGTACGGTTTTCGTAGATGATTATCACCCTGCCGAACAAAAATACGATGGAGAAAGACAAAACGCTTTAAAAGACCGTTTGGTGCGGTTGGTGGAAGAAGATGAAAGTGCGCCGAATATCCTAATCTCTTCGGAGGAATTAGGAGGGCACGTGAGTATGCAGGATCGGGAGGTGCAGATTTTTTTAAGGAAAGTGACGGATCGAGAGCTTTTAACAGACTTAAATAAAAAACGGGAATTGCTGGAAAAAATACGAATCGCTTTTTATGTACAAGTGGTAATGAACGAGGAAGCCATTGTGCATGAAATCAGAGATTTTTGTTTGGAGGCGGATAAAAGACACGTTTTCAATAGTCAGGAAAATTTGCGGAGCAGCCGTTATTTAGGCTATATACGATGTGCAGCGTATTTATTCCAAAAGTATTTTTATAACGCTTATGGAATACCATGCCGGCCATACGACATAGACACAGATATCCAGATGCAGTTGGAGCGGCAGAATAGGCATATGGAGATTGTCAGGGAGTGGGACAGGCAAGGAACCCACTTAATTGCCTTGAGAAATATGCTGAAATCCAGTGATATTTTAAAGTCTGTTCTGGATAGGAAAGCGTTTACGGCATCGGTGGACACGATTTATATAGACAGTCAAAAAAGGGTTTATCTTGCGCCAAAAGCATTGAGGTTTGGGATGATGCGCTACTTGCAGACAACGGATATTCCGGTAAAACGCATCGTGAAAGAATTGGCGGCGGCGGAACTATTAATCCCTTATGAAAAAGGGAATGAGCTTACTCAAAAAGTAAATGGAAAAAGGTGTTATGTAATTGATATAGATGGACTGGATGAATACTGTAGTTTTTTTAAGACAGGAGGGCTTGATGGGTAAAAAGAATAAGACTTTAAGGATAGAAAATTGGATTGAAGAGTATCTAAATGATAAAGTGAATCCACGAGTATTAAATGGAATAGCGGATTGGATTTATAGTAAATTTCCTTTTTTAAACATGGAGGACAGGGCTCTTTATATTTATCATGACGACTATTATCGTTTATTTACGTCTGTATTTGCAGAGCGGTTTCTTGAAAGCAATTTAAAAAACTTTGGATTTCATTACGCTTTGCGGTCGGCGGATTACAAGGAGATTGTAAAACTTTTGAAGGGAAAGATGCCGAGAAGCTACCAGGAAGAATGCAGAACAAATGTCTGCCGGATTTTGTTTTCAGACGGTGCGTTTGACGTAAGGGATCGGAAGATGTATAAACCGCGTATGGAAGATTACATATTCTCTAAAATTGATTTCCCCTTAGATTGGGATAAAGAATGTGAAGCAGAGCCGGAAGCCATAGGTTTTATACAAAGGTTTTGCAACCATAGTGAAAGGAAAGAAAAGTATTTATGGGAATTAATCGGATATTTATTAAGTGATTTTCAGGGAAAAATTTTAGTTGCATTTTGGGGGCCCAGCGATTCCGGAAAATCTACTCTGGCCAATATGGTGCGTCGGATTTGTGGATCTTCGTCATGCGTGGCGTTGGGGATAAAAGATTTAGGCAAGGAATTTAGCCTTGCGGAACTGCAAGGCAAGAAGCTATGCATTGATTCAGATATGGATGCGACTGCGCTGAATGCAAGAGACATCAGTATTCTAAAGAAGGTTACTGGCAACGACTGGATCCAGGGGAACCGTAAATATGAGCAGCCATTCTATTTTCAGAGCCAGACGAAACTGCTGCTGTGTATGAACAATAAAATCCGCTTTCAGAGCGATGAGGACGCAGAAGCAGTCATGAGACGCATCAGAGCCTTTGAATTAAGTCAGTCCATACCCATGGAAGAACAACGATACGATATGGATAGTATGCTGGACAGGAATAGAACGTATTTTTTACATAAAGCTATGGAGGGTTTGTGCAGGCTGTATGATAATAATTTTCAGTTTAGTCACTATGAAGAGGCTGAAAAATGTGTGGAAAATGTCCAGGGAACGGCAGACGTTAGCAGCATACGAGAGTTTCTAAAAACTTGTTGTGAATATGGACAGGAATACCGTGAAACCGTAGCGGCTCTCTTTCTTGAATATGAGAGATTTACAGACGAAAAAGGGTGGGAGCCGGTACGAAAAAAGGAATTCTCCCGTTTCCTTATTAATAAGTGCAGGCTTATAAGAGAGCGGACAAAAAAAGAAAGATTTATCAGGGGAATACGGTTATCAATAAGATGACAAATGACAGATTGAAATTAAAACTTTATATATATTATTATATTTATTTTTAAGTTATAAATATATCTGTCATACGTCATTTGTCAGAAATTATATTGAGAAATGATGATAGTAAACGAAGGGAAGGGCCTTCCTTCCCCTCGTAACCCCATCCTTCTTAAAAAGGTTTTACAGCCTTATTTTATGGTTGCAAAAATGAGCGGGATTCGGCCAAATACTGTAAAGTTCATCTGAAAATAAATATATTATTGCATAAATAAAATATTTAGCATAAGGAGGAAATTTAAATGAATACATCCGAAAAAGGAAAACTTCCATGGTGGGAAAAATATACGTTGACGCTGAATGAAGCTTCTGAGTATTTCGGCATTGGCTATAAGAAGCTAAGGCAATTTATTTCCGAGCATTCCGATGAAAAGTTTGTCCTATGGAATGGAAACAGGGCGCAAATCAAAAGGCTGCAGTTTGAAAAATACCTGGACGACGAAATGAATGTGATTTAGGGCATTTTCCTATGGAAATAGAGCCTCGTTTATGGTATGCTAACAGACACATGGAAACGTATCCATGTGAGACGTTCGTATATTCTGACGGGGCTCTCTGTGAAAGGAGAGCATCTATGAGCAAGAAAAGACGCGATAAAAAGAATCGCATTCTTCACACGGGGGAAAGCCAAAGGGCGGACGGAAAGTATATGTACCGCTATGTGGATTTTAATGGAAAGACCAAATGCATTTATAGCTGGCGTTTAGTGAATACCGATCCCATTCCAGCTGGAAAAAAAGACACCGGTTCCCTGCGGGAAAAAGAAAAGCTGATTCAAAGGGATTTAGACGACAAGATATTGCCGGAGGGAGCGGGCCTTACTGTATTGGATCTGACAAAGAAATATGTCAGACAGAAAACAGGCGTGAAGCATACGACAAGAGCGGGCTATCAAACGGTACTCAATCTGCTGGCGAGAGATCCGTTCGGCGCAAAGAGGATTGACCGGGTTCGCTTATCGGATGCGAAGGAATGGCTGATCAAATTGCAGCAGGAAGACAACAAGAGCTATTCTGCGATCCATTCCATCAGAGGCGTGTTAAGGCCGGCTTTTCAAATGGCTGTGGATGATGATATTTTAAGGAAAAATCCATTTGCGTTTATGCTTGCCACAGTCCTTGTAAACGATGCCGTCACCCGTGAAGCGATCACAAGAAAAGAAGAACGCGCATTCCTTGATTTTGTGAAAAATGACAGGCATTACAGCAGATATTACGATGGTATGTACATCCTCTTCAAAACGGGAATGCGCATTTCTGAATTTACAGGACTGACGCTCAAAGACGTTGATATGACAAACCGCGTCATTCATATTGAGCGTCAATTACAGAAAACCGGAACATTGGTTTATATTGACACGACAAAAACCTATGCCGGAAAACGGGTGATCCCGATGACCGATGATGTGTATGAGTGTTTTGCACGCATCTTGGAAAAGAGAAATCCGCCCAAAGTGGAACCGATGATTGACGGATACAGCGGCTTCCTCTGGTTTGATAAAGATGGAAAGCCAATGGTCGCCATGCACTGGGAAAAATATTTCCAGCACGCAGTGGAAAAATACAATCGCATTTATAAGGTTCCGCTTCCGAAGATAACGCCTCACGTCTGCCGCCATACTTATTGCTCCAACATGGCAAAATCGGGGATGAATCCGAAAGTCCTTCAGTATTTAATGGGACACAGCGACATTAGCGTTACGCTGAATACCTACACCCATTTGAAACTGGACGACGCAAGAGAGGAAATAAAAAACCTCAAGGCGGCGGAGAAAGAGGTAAGCCCACTCAAAAACAGGCTGAAACGGGACAACGCATGATATAGTAACCGCAAATATTATGACCTTATTTTATGCACTTATGGAGGAAATGAATGTGCGGAATGTCAGAGAAATTCAAAAGGCTGTTGCGCCAATCGCCCATTCTTATGGGGTAAAAAGGTTGTATCTTTTCGGCTCCTATGCGAAGGGGACGGCAAACGAAGAAAGCGATATAGATCTGCTGGTAGAAAAGGGAAGACCGATGTCTTTGCTTAGACTTTCTGGAATGCGTCAGATGTTTGAGGATGCATTGAATCTTTCCGTTGATTTAATCACTACGACAGGAATTGAGGAGAATTTCCGAAAAGAAATAGCAGGAACGGAGATACTGTTGTATGAAGAATAAAGATATTGTGATTCTCAGAAAAATTTTGAATTATTGCACTCAACTAGAAGAAGCCTGCGATATGTTCGATAATAGTTATGAAACTTTTGTAACTAATTCAGTATTTCAAAATGCCTGTTGTATGTGTATATTGCAAATTGGGGAATTATGCAAAGTAGTATCAGAAAAATTAAGAACACAGGAAAAGACAATTCCTTGGAGAGAGTGGTGCGGAATTAGAGATATTTTTGCGCATCAGTATTCAAATTTAGATCACGAATCGGCATGGGAAACGATACAACATGATCTGCCAGAATTAAAGACAGCAATAGACAGAATCCTAAAAAATAAATAAAGGCGTATAGGACTCGTTTCGTTGAATTCAGTGGTCAGATCCTGACAAATATGACGTAAAAATTTCCCCAAAAGGTTATATAACGATGTATTCTACCAGAAATACAATAGAAACATATCTCTCATGATGACTGTGTAAAACCGAAAAATTTACACGTTTTACACAGATTTTTACACAGTTTGAAGGGAAAAACAGCCTGAAATAAGCCAAAATAAGCCGAAAAACGGGAATCCTGCAATAAATGTGTAAAAGTTCAAATACCGTGTAAAACCTGGAAAAATCAAGATAAGCAAGGAGTTTTTAAGCTATGATTAAGATATTATTTGTCTGCCACGGCAGTATCTTTACATTCCCCTTTTGAGTGTTGGTTTTCCAAGGTTTTTTGATGTTTATCAATTAAATTTACTTCAAGTTTACCTCAGATTTTGAAAAGAGCATCGCAATTATAAATGAATAATGATTTAGTAGGAGATGAAAACCTATAAAGAATATAGGTTCGAGTTAATTGCGCCTGAAGACGTTTGAATAATAAAAAGCCCTTAAAACTAAGGAGTAATCCTATATTGTAACCAGTCAATTTATCATATATAATAAAGGTAGAAAAAAGAAAGGCAGTTAAGAAAAGAGAGCAGGTGACGCCTTGGCAAAAGAGAACCGGAAATATAAGGATAGCGTTTTCGTTGACTTATTTTACAGTGATGAAACTGCAAAGAA
>CAOJVE010000047.1 GCA_948444865.1 uncultured Lachnospiraceae bacterium | reverse complement strand
ATAATCTCATCATTGGACAGCAGCGCCGCAATATCCTTATCACACAATATCTGATCAATGGCATCCGCATAGTTCATGAACTTTACATCAAGCGCAGCCGCCAGCGCCCGCCCATCGTCGTTATAGCCTTCCACGGCAATCACACGGTCGAACCGGTTCACGCCCAATTCCAGCGATGGGTTGATGTCTATGCTGATTTCCGCCGTCGGCGTAAAAAGCCACTGACGCCCAAGCAGCATACACAAAAAACACGCGCACACAGCGGCGTAAACGCCATATCGGCGTCTGGGCGGTGGAGTTTTTGTATATCTCTGTGTCTTTTTTTCAAGAAAAGCCCTGGCGCTGTCTTTTAATTCCTCTTCCGCCTGGACCTGATTGAAAATCTCCTTTAGCTTACCATTCAAATCCATCACCTCCCAGCTTTTCCCGAAGCATTCGCTTGGAACGAGTCAGGAGTGTATAAATCGTATTTACGTTCTTGCCCAAAATGCGGCTGATCTGCGGAGCCGTATAGTCCTCAAAATAATGCAGATAGACCACATCTCTGTATTTCTGCGGAAGCGAGAGCACAGCCTCCAGAACCTCCCGGTGATCCGGGGACAGCTGCGCCGGCTGTTCCAAAATCTCATCTATGGACACCGTGTGGCTGCGAAAAAAATTTCGGAGCAAATCTTTGCAGGCGTTAATTGTGACCCGAATAAACCACGCTTTCTCATGTTCTTCGCTTTCAAATGAAACAGAGCTAAGGACATACTTCAAAAAAACCGTTTGAAATATGTCCTCGGTATCCGCATAATTTTTCAGATATATCATGCACAGCCGCCGAACGGTATCTGCATGCCGTTCGATGGCCTCATTCACCTCTTGCTCACTCCGCATAGCGCTTTCCCTTTGTTATCTGTTACGCCCGCCTCCGAATCCGCAGCCTCTTCCTCTGCCTCTTCCCTGGCCGCAGCCCTGATAATTGTCGCAAACGCCGTCACCGTCCGCATCTGTATAATTCTGGCCGCATCCATTTCCTGAGAGGCAATTTTTGTGATAGCCGTTGCAGTTGTCGCAAATGCCGTCGCCATCCTCGTCCACGAAGCTGCACGCGCCTGTATAATTGCTGCAAACGGCATTTTTGTTGGCATTGCTGTAATTCCGCCCATGCCCCCGGCCGCATCCCCGGCCTGCCGCAAAGGCGCTTGTCACTCCCACCGATAATACCATTGCCGCCGTTAAAACGCCCACTATCGCTCTTTTCATGATCTTTCCTCCGTTATTCCTATTACTTTTTTTCACTTCACATGTAATACGATTGCCGAGGAAAAATCCATTCATATTTTTAAAAAAATTTTTTTTTCCATCTTCTCTGGCGCGCCGCCTCGTACATGAGGATTCCCGCCGCCATGGCCGCGTTTAAGGATTCCGCGCGGCCTTCCATGGGAATGCACACAGACTTATCCGCCAGAGTCAGCAGCTCTTTTGACAGCCCGTTGCCCTCATTTCCGATTAACAGAACCGTCTTTTCCGTGTAGTCCGCCTGATCGTAATGACACGCCCCGGCCAAATCCGCCGCATATGCCGCATATCCGTCCCGCTTGAGTTTCTCCAAGGTTTCCGCCAGATTATCCGCCCGGTAAAAAGGCATCCGGTAAACAGAGCCCATGGTGGCGCGCGCCGCCTTCGGGCTGAACAAATCCGCGCACTGCCGGCTCAGCAGAACGCCGGACACGCCCGCCCCTTCCGCCGTGCGAAGAATCGTCCCCACGTTCCCGGGGTCCTGCAAATCCTCCAGCGCCGCCACAAGTGGCCGGGGCCCGCAAAGGATCTGCTCCAGCGTATATTGCGGCTGCATCCCCACGCACAAAATGCCCTGGGGCGTTTTCGCGTTGCTCATCCGCTGAAACACATGGTCGGATACAATTTCCAAAATCCCTTTTCGCTCGTACGCTTCCTTCTCCTGTGCGGGCATTTTTTCATAAAATTCTTCCGTCACATACACAGCCTTCATCCATGCCTCCGGCATCTCCCGGCACATTTTCCAGCCCTCCGCCACGAAAAGACCCTGCTTTCTTCGGGCTTTGGGCTTCTGCAAAAGCTGCGCCACGTTCTTTGCCTGGGGGTTGGAAACGCTTGTAATCATCGGCCTGCCTCCCCTCCCAGCAAACGGTCCAGGCTCTCGTTGTCCCCCATCACCACCAGAGACTGATGGCCTTCCAGCTTTTGCTGGGGATCGATATTCATGGAAACCTCTTCTCCGTCTTTCACCGCGATCACGTTCAGATTGTATTTTCTGCGCACATCCAAAGAATTCAGGGAATGGCCTGCCCAGCGGGACGGCACGCGGATCTCCGTCAGCCGGTATTCGTCGGACAGTTCCAGAAAATCCACCATCCCCCCGGCCACCAGGTTCTGCGCTACGCGGACGCCCATATCCCGCTCTGGAAAGACCACCTCGTCGGCGCCCACTTTCCGCAGAACCGTCGCATGCAGCGCGGTCACGGCCTTGGCCACCACTTTGGGAATCCTGCACTCTTTCGCGTATAAAGTCGCCATGATGCTGGCGTTCATATCCTGGGTGAACGCCACCACCGCCACGTCGAACTGGGAAATGTCCAGAGCTTCCAGCGTCCCCGTATCCGTCACGTCCGCCTTCACCGCGTAGGTTACCTTGGGAGAAATGGACTGAATCGGGTCGCTTCCCTTGTCCACAACCATCACTTCATAGCCGCAATCCGCCAGCGTTTCCGCCACGCTGTAGCCAAAAGAGCCCAGCCCGAACACCACATACGATTTTTTTCTCATATACGCTCCCTCTTATCCAATCAAAATATTTTCCTCTGCCAGATGCACATTCCGGCCGGCGTTTTTCGCGCGCATGACAATGGCCGTGGCCAGCGTAATCGGCCCGATGCGCCCCAGATACATATTTAAAATAATAATAATTTTCCCGGTCAGCGTCAAATCCCCGGTGAGCCCCCGGCTCAGCCCCGCCGTGCCAAGCGCGGACATCGTTTCAAACAAAACGTCGATAAAGGGCGCGTCCATGGTCAGCGAAAGCGCCATGCCGCTGGCCAGCAATGCCGCCACTCCCAGCGCCGCCACCGCGATGGCCGTGCGTATATCCTGCTCCCGCACTCTTCTGTGAAACGCTTCCGTATCGCTTTTTCCTTTCAGGTAAGCCGCCACCGTTAAAATCAAAAGAGCCACGGTGGTGGTTTTGATTCCGCCGGCGGTCCCCATGGGAGAGCCTCCCGTGAACATGAGAATCATGGTCAGCGCCGCAGACGCGTCCCGAAAACCGCTCTGGTCAACGGTAAAAAATCCGGCGGTCCGGGGCGTCACGGACTGAAACAGGGCCGCCAGACATTTGCTCCCAAAGGGAAGCTTCCCTAAAGTGTCGGGGTTCCCGTATTCAAATAAAAAGAACAGGACGGCCCCGCCCAAGATCAGCGCCGCCGTGGACGCGATGGCCAGTTTGGAATGAAGCTTTAATTTTCTCCAGCCAAGGCGGTTTTTCGCGACCCGGTACAGATCCCACCAGACCAGAAAGCCCAGCCCGCCGGACACGATCAGCGCTATGGTGGTCACATTAATCAGTGGATTCCCCACGTAGGGGGCCAGGCTGTCGTCCCCGAGAACGTCGATCCCCGCGTTGCAAAAGGCGGACACCGACGTGAATACGGACTGCCACAGCCCTTTCGCCCAGCCAAATTCTGGGACGAAGGCGAAGGCGTAGCAGATGGCGCCCAGCGCTTCCGCGCCCAGGGTGCAAGCCATGATTTTGCGGACCACGCCCGCCATGCCAGAAAGGGTGTCCAGGTTGTACGTCTGCTGGATCAGCCGCCGTCCTTTTAAGCCGATATGCCCGCCGGCCAGCATAACAATGAACATAAAGACCGCGATCACGCCCAGTCCGCCCAGCTGAATCAGCAGCAGGATCGCCCCTTTGCCCAGGGCCGACCAGTGGGACGCGGTGGAAACAGTCACAAGCCCGGTCACGCACACGGAAGTGGCCGACGTGAACAAAGCGTCTATAAAATCCGTTTGCTCTCCCGGCGCCGCGCATACCGGAAGCCATAAGAGAATGCCGCCCAGAAGAATCGCCCCCGCAAACCCCAGGGCAATAATCTGTGCGGCGCTTAACTTAAGATCTTTCATATCTATTCTTACTGTAGTTATGAGAAATGGAGTTGCAAATCTCAAACTGATATTCGGGCAAGTCCTTTTTCATGGAAAGCGCTTCGTTGATGTCGAAGTCCACGTATTCGCCGTGTCTGTAGCCCACCACCCTCTGGCTCTTGCCTTCCAACAGCAGGTCCACCGCTTTGGCCCCCATGATGGACGCGTACACCCGGTCTTTGCAGGTGGGGCTTCCGCCGCGCTGCATGTGGCCCAGAATAGTGGCCCGCGTCTCAACGCCTGTGGCCGCCTCGATCCGCTTCGCCATGGCCTCGGAATGGCCGATTCCCTCCGCGTTGATAATAATATGGTGCCGCTTTCCTTTCTTTCGGTTGTCAATGATGCTGTTGATCAGTTTTTGTTCATCGTAATCATATTTTTCCGGAATCAGCACATCTTCCGCGCCATTGGCGATCCCGCACCAAAGCGCGATGTAGCCCGCATTTCTCCCCATCACCTCAATAATGCTGCACCGCTCGTGGGAGGTGGACGTGTCACGCACCTTGTCAATGGCCTCCATAGCCGTGTTCACGGCCGTGTCGAATCCGATGGTATATTCCGTGCAGGCAATGTCCAGGTCAATGGTCCCGGGAATGCCGATGGTGTTGATCCCCAGATTGGCCAGCTTCTGCGCCCCGGCAAAAGAACCGTCCCCGCCGATGACCACCAGGCCCTCGATTCCATGCTTTTTGCAGACTTCCGCGCCCTGGCGCTGGCCTTCCTCTGTGCGAAATTCCGCGCACCGGGCCGTGTACAGGATGGTTCCGCCCCGCTCAATGGTATCCGACACATCTTCGGCTTCCATATCCACAATTTCTTCGTTGAGCAGCCCGTTGTAGCCCTTGTAAATCCCTTTCACCTTCAGGCCATTGCTTAAGCCCCTGCGGACAACCGCGCGGATGGCGGCGTTCATCCCCGGAGCGTCCCCCCCGCTTGTCAATACACCAATCACACTAATCTTTTTATCCACTGCAGCCATCGTAACCTCCTTGTGCATTCCTATTCCTTCCAAATTATTTATTGAATAAATTTTAATTCATTTTCGCGGTAATTGCAATAGCCATGGATAAAAAATGCTTCTCAATAGGGCTTGCGCATTTACAGACTGCTTTGTATAATAAACTATTATAAGGAGGAATTGCATGAATTACGGGAAAAAGTCAACATTAGAAAAACGCAAAGCCCTCACCTCCCGCTCTTCTATGGTAGGAACGCGGGCCAACGTGTCATTTATTCGGATTTTGTTTTTATCGCTTATCACTCTGTGCGTCATGGGCCTGTGCATGGGCATCGGCTCTTTTAAAGGCATTATCGACAACGCCCCCAAAGTATCGGAGGTAAATATTACCCCCCTGGGAGCCGCCACATTTATCTACGACGAGGAGGGCAATAAGCTGCAGAAGCTGACCGCCCCCAACTCCAACCGCATGCCGGTGGCCATGGACCAGATACCGGAGGATATGCAGCACGCGGTGGTGGCCATCGAGGACGAGCGCTTCTACGAGCACAACGGCATCGACGTGCGGGGCATTCTCCGGGCGGCTGTGCGGGGCATCACCAATATGGACTTCTCCGAGGGCGCCAGCACCATCACCCAACAGCTTCTGAAAAATAACGTGTTCACCACCTGGACCCAGGAGTCCAGCCAGATTGAGAAATTCAAGCGCAAGTTCCAGGAGCAGTATCTGGCCATCCAGGTGGAAAAAGAAATCAACGACAAGGACGTGATTCTGGAAAATTACCTGAACACCATCAACTTAGGCGCCGGGGCTTACGGCGTGCAGGCCGCGTCCCAGCGGTATTTCGGAAAAGACGTGTGGGAACTGAATCTGTCAGAGTGCGCCACCATCGCCGGGATTACCCAGAACCCCACCCGGTACAACCCCATTTTAAACCCGGCGGAAAACGCCAGCCGGCGGAAAGATGTGCTGGAACACATGCTGGAACAGGATTATATTTCCCAGTCAGAGTATGACGAAGCCCTCAACGACAACGTATACGACCGCATCCAGAGCAACAATCTGATGGAGGAAGCGGAAGTCACCGTATATTCTTATTTCACCGACCACCTGATCGACGAAGTGATCAACGATCTGCAGACGCTGAAGGGCTATTCAGAGAAAGACGCGGAAAATAAATTATACAGCGGCGGCCTGCGGGTATTTACCACCCAGGACCCCCAGATCCAGAAAATCGTGGACGAGGAGTACAACGACCCGGCCAACTTCCCATCCCAGGTGCAGTACGCGCTGGACTACAGCCTGACTGTCATGAACCCCCAGGGCGAGGAAGTCAACTACAGCAAAGAGATGATGACCATCTATTTCCAGGACAACGAGGACCCCTCCTTTGACCTCTTATTCGATTCGCCGGAGGAAGGGCAGGAATACGTGGACCGATATAAAGCGGCGATTCTGGCGGACGGCAGCCAGCAAGTGATGGAGCGAGTTAATTTTTCACCCCAGCCCCAGTCCTCTTTAACCATCATCGACCAGAAAACAGGACATGTGAAGGCCATCCAGGGCGGCCGCGGAGAGAAATCCGCCAGCCTGACCCTAAACCGCGCTACCGACGCCACCCGCCAGCCCGGCTCCACTTTTAAGATTCCCGGCGTGTACGCGCCGGCGCTGGACGCCCTGAACAAGACGCTGGCCTCCAGCTATGTGGACGAACCCTTTAAATACGACGACGGCGCGCCTGTGAAAAACGCGGACAACACATTCCGCGGACCCACCACCATCCGAAAGGCCATTCAGGATTCCGTCAACGTGGTGGCGGTCAAATGCCTGACGGAATTGACGCCGCAGCTGGCCTATGAATATATCAAAAACTTCGGCTTCACCACCGTCATTGAGCGGGAAGTGCAGGAAAACGGAGACGTATGGTCGGATCTCTACCAGTCCATGGCGCTGGGCGGGCTTACCCGCGGCGTGACCAACCTGGAGCTTTGCGCTTCCTACGCGGCCATCGCCAACGGCGGCAAATATATCAAACCCAGCTTTTACACGAAAATAACCGATACAGACGGAAACATCATCATCGACAAAACCACCGGTTCCACCACAGTCGTCCGGGAGGCGACTGCCTGGCTTCTGACCAACGCCATGCAGGACGTGGTAAAATACGGAACCGGAACAGCCGTGCAGCTTCCCAACATGCCTGTGGCCGGGAAAACGGGAACCACCGAGTATTACGACAATCTTTGGTTTGCCGGATTCACCCCTTATTACACCTGCACGGTATGGGCCGGATTCGACAACAACGCAAAGCTCCCCGACGAGCATATGTATCGGAACTACCATAAGATTCTGTGGAAAAGCATTATGGAACGGATTCATGAGGATCTGACCTACGAAGAATTCACCCAGCCGGAGAGCGTGGAGAAAGCCACCGTCTGTTCCGCAACCGGGAAAATGCCTTCCAACGGCTGCCCCACCATCACGGAGTATTTTGAGACGGCCGCGCTGCCCACCAGCTACTGCGACGGCAACCACGCAGGCGCGGTCATCCCAGGCGGAAACAACAACGTGACCGAAACGCCCACGCCATCGCCTACTCCATCGGCCACGCCGACGGAATCGGAAAACGCCGCGTCGGAACCGGCCGCTTCCGAGAACAGCGCGCCTGGCTCTGTTTCCGCCGACGCGCCAGCTCCAGGCGGTGAAGGCAGCGGCACGGCTGCCGACACGCCTGTGGGCGACGACGCCGCTGGCGACCCAGACGCTGCTGGCGACGGGGCGGATGGCGGCGCGGACGATACCGGCGGCGACGGCGACGCCGGCGGAGACGTAGCTTCCCCGGAGGGAGATCCCATCACCGATGAAAACGCCAGCGCGCCGATTTAACGAAAAAAAGCAGGAGCAATCCAATCGCTCCTGCTTTTTTTCGTTCTAACAAACCAGCTTCGCGGCGCCATAAATCCCCGCATCGTTTCCCAACGCCGCCAGCTTAATCGGCGTGTCTTTACACGGCGAAAAAGCCGCCTTTTTGTATTCCCGCTGCACGGCCTGCACCAGCGGCTCCCCGGCCCTGGAAACGCCGCCGCCCAGCAGAATCACCTCCGGGTCCACTACGCAGGCAAAGATCGCCAGCGCCCGGCCCAGATAGGCGGCGAACCGCTCCACTACACGGTCGGCCAGCGCGTCGCCCTCTTTATAAGCGTCGAAAACCGCTTTGGCGGAAACCTCGCCTTTTCGCAACAGACTGTCCTGGCCGCTTTCTTTTAACGCCTGTCTGGCCAGCCGGACGATTCCTGTGGCGGAGGCCATCTGCTCCAGGCAGCCGTGATTTCCGCAATTACAGCTCTCCGGCTCCTCCGGCTCCATGTTGGCGTGGCCAATCTCGCCCCCGGCTCCGTGAGCCCCGGAAACAATCTTGCCATCAATGATAATGCCGCCGCCCACGCCGGTGCCCAGAGTGGCCAAAATCACCTGGGAGGCGCCCGCCGCGCCGCCTTTCCACGCTTCTCCCAGGGCGGCCACGTTTGCGTCGTTTCCAGCCTTGGCCACAAGCCCGGTAAGCGCTTCCATTTCTTTGGAGATGTGCTTATAACCCCAATTCAGATTCACCGCCCGGGGAATCTCTCCGTCTTTATTCACAGGGCCGGGAACGCCAATCCCCACGCCCGCCACGTTTTCTTTGGCGATGCCCTTTTCCCGCATTTTGGCCTGTATGGATGCCGCAATGTCCGGCAGGATAGCCGCTCCCTGGTTCTCCGTATTCGTGGGGATCTCCCATTTCTCCTCCAGCGTTCCGTCTACGCAGAATAAGCCGCATTTAATGCTGGTGCCGCCCACATCTATTCCAAAGCAATATTTTTTCATAGTATGCCCTTTCCGGTGATGTTATTCTGCACCCTTTTATACAATTCCTCCGCTGCATTGTAACCCATCTTTTTCTGACGGTGGTTGACCGCGGCCGCCTCCACAATCACTGCCAGATTCCGGCCCGGGCGAATGGGCAGCGAATGACAGACCACTTTATTTCCCAGATATTCGATATATTCCTCGTTGAGTCCCATTCGGTCGTATTCTTTATCCCGGCTCCACTCCTCCAGCTTAATCACTAGGTCCACCGACTGGGTGTCTTTGACGCTCTCCACGCCGAACAGCGTCTTCACGTTAATGATGCCGATGCCACGAAGCTCAATAAAATGACGGGTGATATCCGGCGCCGACCCGACCAGCGTGGCGTCGCTGACTTTCCGCAGCTCCACCACGTCGTCGCTGACCAGCCGATGGCCCCGCTTAATCAGCTCCAGCGCCGCCTCGCTCTTGCCAATGCCGCTCTCGCCTGTAATCAGAATCCCTTCCCCGTACACATCCACCAAAACGCCGTGAATGGATATGCAGGGCGCCAGCTGCACACCCAGCCAGCGGATTACCTCCGCCATCAGATTGGTGGTGGTCCTGCTGGTATAGAATGTTGGAACGTCGTATTTATAGGCAAGCTCCAGCATTTTCTCCGACGGCTTCGTCTTCTTGCTGAAAATCACACAGGGAATCTTGCTGGAAATAAATCGTTCGTAGGCAAAATTCCTCTCCTCTTCCTCCAGATGTTCCAAATAGGTAAATTCCACATAGCCGATAATCTGCACCCGCTTCGCGGAAAAATGCTCCAGATATCCGGTCAGCTGCAGTGCAGGACGGTTGATATCCGGCAGTGTCACATATTTGTCTTCCAAATCCATATCCGGCGTCATATTTTTCAAATTCAACGCCTGCGCCATTTTTGTGATCGCTACGCCTTTCATTTTCCACTCTCCTTCGCTCGTTCATCTTTTTTATCCTGCCCATGGAAAAAATCATACACCTGGGCCGCTGACCTCTCATTCATGGACGGCGCCTGCCGCAGCTCCTCGCGGGTGGCCTGCTGCATAGCCTCCAGAGATTTAAATTGTTTCATCAGCGCCTTGCGCCGGGCCGGGCCGATGCCCGGAATGTCGTCCAGAACCGAATACACCTGCCCTTTGCTGCGCAGGCTCCTATGATATTCTATGGCAAACCGGTGGGCTTCATCCTGAATTCGCGTGATAAGCTTAAACCCTTCCGACGACGTGTCGATGGGAATCTCTTCATTATTATAATACAGCCCGCGGGTCCGGTGATGGTCATCCTTCACCATGCCGCACACGGGAATCTGAAGACCCAGTTTCCCCAAAACATCCAGCGCGATATTCACCTGCCCTTTTCCGCCGTCCATCATGATCAGATCCGGATAGCGGGCGAAGCTGTCGAAATCCCCCTTGGAATCGTGGGTGAATCTCCGGGTCAGGACTTCCTCCATGCTGGCGTAGTCGTTGGGGCCCTGCACCGACTGAATCTTGAACTTGCGGTAGTCACTTTTTTTGGGCTTGCCCCGCTCGTAGACCACCATGGAACCCACCGACTGGAACCCGCTGGTGTTGGAGATGTCATAAGCTTCCATGCGCACCAAGGAATCCAGCCGCAGCCACCCGGCCACTTCTTTCACCGCGCCGATGGTGCGCCCTTCCTCCCGCTTGATTTTCTCCTTATCCTGGCTGAGAAGCAGCGCGGCGTTCTGCGCGGCCATCTCCACCATTTTTTCCTTGGTTCCTTTCTTCGGCACGCGGATGTTCACCTTCTGACCCCTGCGGCTGGAAAGCCAACGAACGATCGTTTCCCGCTCCTCAATTTCCTCCTGCAGAATCAGCTCATGGGGAATAAACGGCGTTCCCGCGTAAAACTGTTTCAGAAAACTGGTCAGAACCTGTCCCCGGGTATCCCCTTTGGCCACCCGCAGATAGAAATGGTCTCGGCCAATCAGACGGCCGTCGCGGATGAAGAACACCTGCACGATGGCGTCCTCTTCGTCCATGGCCATGGCCACCACATCGCTGTCCTTGCCGTCATGCCCGGTAATCTTCTGCCGCTCCCCGATGCGCTCAATGCTCTGAATCAAATCCCGATATTCCATGGCCTCCTCGAACCGCAGCTCTTCCGAAGCTTGCTGCATCTTAGCCTTCAGCTGCTGCACCGTCTCCTGGTAATGCCCGCCCAGAAATTCCAGCGCGCCCTTGACCTTCTGCTGGTATTCCTCCGCCCCTATATAGCCCTGGCAGGGCGCGTCACACTGGTGGATATGGTGATACAGGCAGGGACGCTCCTTACCTATGTCCCGGGGCAGCTTTTTATTGCAGGCCCGCAGCCGGTAAATCCTCCGAAGCAGCTCAATCACGTCCTTCACCGCCCCGGCGCTGGTATAAGGCCCAAAGTATTTGGACTTATCCTTTTTCATCCGCCGCGCAAAGAGGGCCCGGGGGAAATCCTCCTCGGTGGTCACGCGGATAAAAGGATAGCTTTTGTCATCCTTGAGCATCGTGTTATACTTGGGACGGTGCTCTTTAATCAGGTTGCATTCCAGCACCAGCGCCTCCAGCTCCGAGTCCGTGACGATGTACTCAAAACGGGCAATGTGGGTCACCATCTGTTCGATTTTCACGCCCTTATTGCGGCTGGCCTGGAAATACTGACGCACCCGGTTTTTCAGGCTCACCGCCTTACCCACGTAAATAATCTCGTCCTTGGCGTCGTGCATCAGATACACGCCCGGTTTCGCCGGTAGTTTCTTCAATTCCTCTTCAAAATTCATTGCCGCCATCCCCTGCCTGCTCCTGTGGTTTTTCCGCGATGCGGGGAACTGGCTTTTTCTCTGTCTCTTCCGGATCTGGCAGACCCTTCACTTCCCGGAAAATCTTCATAAACTCTTTTCCGGTAATCGTTTCCTTCTCAATCAGAAACTCCGCAATCTTATCCAGCGCTTCCCGGTTCTCCGTCAGCAGCCGCTTGGCCTCTTCGTAGGACCTGTGAAGCAGTTCCATCACCTCGTGGTCCACTTCGGTGGCCGTGTCATCGCCGCATTCCAGCACAGCCCTGCCGCTTAAATATTTGCTCTGCTGGGTTGCCAGCCCCATCAGCCCGAATTTCTTAGACATGCCGTACTGGGTCACCATGGCCCGGGCCATCTTCGTGGCTTTCTCGATATCGTTGGCCGCCCCGGTGGTCACGGTGTCAAATACAATCTCTTCCGCCGCGCGGCCGCCCAGATACCCCACCAGCATAGCTTCCAGCTCTTTCTTGGTGTTCAGATATTTTTCCTCTTCCGGCACCTGCATCACATAGCCCAGCGCGCCCATGGTGCGGGGCACAATGGTGATCTTCTGCACCGGCTCCGCGTCCTTTTGCAGAGCGCTGACCAGCGCGTGGCCCACTTCGTGATAGGACACGATCCGCCGCTCTTCCGTGCTTAAGATCCGGTCTTTCTTTTCCTTTCCCACCAGGACCACTTCCACCGCCTCGAAAAGATCCTTCTGGCACACCGCCTTGCGGCCATGCTTCACGGCCAGAATCGCCGCCTCGTTAATCATATTCGCCAGATCCGAACCCACCGCCCCGGAGGTGGACAGCGCGATTTCGTCAAAATCCACCGTTTCATCCAGGGAGACGTTCTTGGCGTGCACCTTCAGGATGTCCACCCGGCCTTTCAAATCCGGGCGGTCCACGATTACCCGCCGGTCAAATCGTCCCGGACGAAGCAGCGCCGGGTCCAGCACCTCTGGACGGTTGGTGGCCGCCAGGATCAAAAGCCCCTTGGAAGCCTCGAATCCGTCCATCTCCGCCAGAAGCTGGTTTAACGTCTGCTCCCGCTCGTCGTTGCCGCCCCCGTGGCCGTCCCGGCTCTTTCCAATGGCGTCCACCTCGTCGATGAAAATAATGCAGGGCGCGTTCTTCTTGGCCTCCTCAAAGAGATCCCGCACGCGGGAAGCGCCCACGCCCACGAACATTTCCACAAAATCCGAACCGGACAGGGAGAAGAAAGGCACATGCGCCTCGCCCGCCACCGCCTTCGCCAGAAGGGTCTTTCCTGTTCCGGGAGGCCCCACCAGCAGCGCTCCTTTGGGAAGCTTCGCTCCGATGGCCGTGTATTTCCCGGGATCGTGCAGGAAATCCACCACTTCCTGAAGGGACTCCTTGGCCTCGTCCTGCCCCGCCACATCGCGGAATGTGATGCCTGTCTCCTTTTGCACATAAGCCTTAGCCTTGTTCTTGCCCACGCCCATCAAATTTCCCTTGCCCATTTTCCGCATAAAAAGCATCAAAAGGCCGAAGAGCACCAGCGTGGGGAGAATCAACGTGAGCAGATTGGAAACAAATTCCGTGGCCGGGTCCGGAACTTTCAGCTCGTATGTGACATTCTCGTACTTCTCCAGCCGCTCCACCAGCGCGTCGCCGCTCTCGATCACATGGGTGTAATACTTGGTTTCCTGAAAACTGTCCGGCTGCTCCTTGGGCGTTATGGTAATCGTGCCGTTCTGGATGACCACCTCATCGATTTTGTCATCCTCCAGCATCGACAGGAATTTATTGTAGGAGATCTCCTGCGTATCGCCCTTGAATATATTTGTAAAAAAACTGACGCCCACCAATGTCACCATGAGGCATAACAGAAACACAAGAATCGACTGCTTATTCTTGGACCCGTTATTTTTCCTCTGGGGATTATTATTTGGTTTATTGTCCATGTCATTCCTCCTCTTGTGAAATGCTTATTTCTATATTATAAGTACAGGTCTGAAATAAATCAATACGAAGATAGTGAAATAAATTTCAATTATTCTTAAAGTTTTCTAAAAAGGCATTTGGAAAATCTTTAAAATGTAGTATACTGATTTTATATATTTTTAAGAACCCATCTTAAATGAACGGAGGAAAACATGTCTGTAAAATACGTATTCGTAACCGGCGGCGTAGTTTCCGGCCTTGGAAAGGGCATTACCGCGGCGTCCCTGGGCCGCCTTTTGAAAGCGCGGGGCTACAAAGTCACCATGCAGAAATTCGACCCCTATATCAATATTGACCCCGGCACCATGAATCCCATCCAGCACGGGGAAGTTTTCGTCACAGACGACGGCGCGGAGACGGACCTGGACTTGGGCCATTATGAGCGTTTCATCGACGAAAGCCTGGATAAGAATTCCAACGTCACCACCGGCAAAGTCTACTGGTCCGTGCTGACCAAGGAGCGGCGCGGCGATTTCGGCGGGGGCACCGTGCAGGTCATCCCCCACATCACCAACGAAATCAAGAACCGCTTTTACCGGAACTTCACCAGCAACGACACCCACATCGCCATCATTGAGGTGGGCGGCACCGTGGGCGACATCGAGAGCCAGCCCTTCCTGGAGGCCATCCGCCAGTTCCAGCACGAAATCGGCCATGAGAACGCCATTTTGATCCATGTGACCCTGATTCCCTACCTGCGGGCTTCCCAGGAGATGAAGACGAAGCCCACCCAGGCCAGCGTCAAGGAGCTGCAGGGCATGGGCATCCGCCCGGACATCATCGTCTGCCGCTCCGAGCTGCCCCTGGACAAGAAAATCAAGGACAAGATCGCGCTTTTTTGCAACGTGCCCAGCAGCCGCGTGCTCCAGAATCTGGATGTGGAATACCTTTACGAAGCGCCGCTTGCCATGGAAAAAGAACATCTGGCCCAGGTGGCCTGCGAATGCCTGAAGCTTCCCTGCCCCGAGCCGGATCTGGCTGACTGGCAGGCCATGGTGGAAGCGCTGCGCCATCCCAGCACGGAAGTCACCATCGCCCTGGTGGGCAAATACATCCAGCTTCACGACGCTTACATCAGCGTGGTGGAAGCGTTAAAGCACGGCGGAATCGCCAGCAAAGCCACCGTGCATATCCTGTGGGTGGACTCGGAGCAGGTGACCGAGGAAAATGTGGCCAAAAAGCTGGCCGCCGCGGACGGCATCCTGGTTCCCGGCGGGTTCGGCGACCGGGGCATCGAGGGCAAGATCCAGGCTATTCGCTACGCCCGGGAACAAAAAGTCCCTTATCTGGGGCTTTGTCTGGGGATGCAGCTGGCCATCGTGGAGTTTGCCAGAGACGTGGCCGGGCTGTCCGACGCCCACAGCATTGAGCTGAATCCCAAGACAGTCCATCCGGTCATCGACCTTATGCCGGACCAGGCGGACATCGAGGACATCGGCGGCACCCTGCGCCTAGGCTCCTACCCTTGCGTCCTCAAGGAAGGCTCCAAATCCCACGCGCTCTACGGGGAAGAAACCATCCACGAACGCCACAGACATAGATATGAGGTAAACAACGACTACCGAAATATGCTGGAGGAAAACGGCATGACTCTCTCCGGCCTGTCACCGGATGGGAGAATTATCGAGATGATCGAGCTGAAAGATCACCCGTTCTTCATCGCCACCCAGGCCCACCCGGAATTAAAATCCCGGCCCAACCGTCCGCACCCGCTGTTTAAGGGCCTGATCAGCGCCTCCCTGACCCACAAGGAAGAAAAGTAGTCCATGGATATTTTTTTACAAATGGATGGAAACTGCCTGCTGTGGATACAGGAGTGTCTGCGGCAGGATTTCTGGACCCCGTTCTGGAAGGCCGTCACTTCCCTGGGCGACGCCGGATGGTTTTGGATTGCGCTGGCTTTGATCCTGGCCGTTTTTCCCAGAACCAGAAAAGCCGGCCTTCTGGCGCTGGTCAGTCTGGCCCTTTGCGCGCTGATCACCAACGCCTGCCTGAAAAACATCATCGCGCGGCCCCGGCCCTACACGCAGATCCCCGACCTGACCGCGCTGCTTCCCCCGCAAAAAGACTGGTCGTTTCCCTCCGGGCACGCCACCGCCTCGTTCGCCAGCGCCGGCGTCTACCTGCGAACGCTGCCCCAAAAATACGGCCTGGCCTGCCTGGCCCTCGCCGTACTGATCGCCTTTTCCCGCCTGTACGTGGGCGTCCACTACCCCACCGATGTTCTGGGCGGCATAGCCGTCGGACTTTTCGGCAGCTGGATCGTCTGTAAATTAAAAGCATAGAGGATGGAGCTTAAATGTTCCATCCTCTTTAAATTTTGTCGAATAATCTCTGCTTTTTTCTATTTTCGTCATTGCTCCCTTACAATAGTATTATCCCAATTAGAAAGGAGGGTTCTCCATGAAGTCCAGGTCTCTTTTGTTATCTTTGGGAATACATACAACGCTTAAAGGTTTCCGTTACCTTCAGTACGCGCTGGAACTTTGCATGCAGGATGAAGATTACCTTCTCCTGGTCCACAAATGGCTTTGCATGGACGTGGCCACCCACTTCCATACCACCCAGGGAAATGTGGAAAACTGCATACGCACCGCCATCTCGCACTGCTGGCACAAAGGCAACCGCAAGCTCCTGATCCAGATCGCCGGTTATGATATGGAAAAACAGCCGCCGAACGGAGAATTTATCGACATCTTGTACAGCTACCTGAAATTGAAATCCCTGGAAGAAAAAGGATCTGCACAGACTTAAATTTGGATATTGACCGTTTTACAAAACGACAGGCAGGGAACCTGAAAGCCCCTGCCTGTCCGTTTCTTATTTTTTTTCAATCTCGGCCATTTTCATAGCGCGGACTTTCAGCGGCAGACAGAACAGAGTAATGACTCCGTCTGCTTCGTGTTGTTCGTACAGATCGCCGGGGGTGAAGGACGCC
>CAOJVE010000046.1 GCA_948444865.1 uncultured Lachnospiraceae bacterium | reverse complement strand
GAGCATCTGCCTTACAAGCAGAGGGTCATAGGTTCGAGCCCTATAGGTCCCATATTTTTAAAAAATCTGGCGAGATAGCTCAGTTGGCTAGAGCATACGGTTCATACCCGTAGTGTCGGGGGTTCAAATCCCTTTCTCGCTATTTTTGTGAGTCCTGGAGACCTTTTAAGGAAGGCCTTCAGGATTTTTTTGTCCAAAAAATTTATCGAAAATCGCCATACGCCCCCTTTACACGCTTTCCAAACCGTCTTATAATAAAGCTATAGAAAATTCAAACAGAAAAGGAGAAATTATCTTATGCAGAAATACGAATGCGATCCCTGCGGCTATGTATACGACCCGGAAGTCGGCGACCCGGACGGCGGCATCGAGCCAGGCACGGCTTTTGAAGACATTCCCGATGACTGGGTATGCCCGGTCTGCGGCGCGGGAAAAGAGGACTTTAAGCCCGTCTAAATAGACGCGAATCAAACAGGACCGGTCTGCGGCGTTATTCGTCCCAGTCCGGCCCTGTTTGATTTATGTAAATACTGTCGGTTCCTTTATTTCCCGCACAGATAGTTTCCTATACACTCGATGGCCTCTTTTTCGTCTTCGCCGTTGGCGGAAATGGTGAGCTCCTCCCCGTTGTCAAGCCCCAGCGTAATCATTCCCATGATGCTTTTCGCGTTCACTTTCTTGTTCTCAACTTCCATATGAATCTCGCATTTATATTGATTGGCCAACTGCACCAGCTGTGCAACGGGCCTTGCCTCCAGTCCGATGTTCAGGTTCACTTTCACAGGTTTCTTAATCATAATAACTCCTCCTTGCCCCCTCGCAGCTCCTGGGCTAAATTGCTTAATTTCCTCAATCTGTGGTTTACCCCCGACTTACCCACCTGGGGCGTCAACATCATCCCCAATTCCTTCAGCGTGGCCTCTGGAAATTCCAGGCGCAGCCGCGCAATTTCCGAAAGTCCGCTACTTAGTTCATCCAACCCCATCTTCTCCTCAATCAGCCGAATATCTTCGATCTGTTTTACCGCCGCATTCACTGTCTTGTGGATATTCGCCGTTTCACAATTCACTTTCCGGTTCACAAAATTGCGCATCTCTTTTAATATGCGGATATTCTCCAGGTTGAGCAGCGCCAGGCCGGCCTCCATAAGTCCCAGAAGCTCCACGATCTGCGCGCCTTCCTTCACATATACCACATAGGATTTTTTCCGCAGAACAATTTTAGCGTCTATTTGGAACGCCTGCATAATCCCCTGTATCTGCAGAGCCTTTTCTTCTGTCTGACAGACGATTTCAAAATGATAAAATTTTTCTGGATCGCTGATCGATCCGGCCGCCAAAAAAGCGCCGCGTATAAATGCCCGCTTACAGCAGTTGTTTTGAATCACCATATGGCTGGCCAGACGCAGGGCGCCGCCCGCCTCCTCTTCCTGCGGCGTCAATTTCGCCGTCTGCAGAATACGGGCCGCCCTCTCTTCGTCGGCGACCAAAATGGTGTATACGTTTCCCCTTTTCAGACAGGGGTTCCTGCTGATTGCAATGTCCGTATCTATATTAAAGGTTTTTTTCAGCAATGTAAAGCATTTTCGGGAAACAGCCTCATTCTCTGTCTGTATGCAAAGCCCCAGTCCCCCGCCTTTTTGGACGGCCATGTGTCCGCACATGCCGATCATGGCGGAAAGCTCCGCAATCTGGCAGTGGCGGGCGGAGCTGAACTTTCCGGAAAGCTCTTCCTTTACTTCCGATGAAAAAGACATCGACTTCATGCACCCTTTTCTAAATTTTTTTGCGTATGGAATCTTTTTGCAGATCCCTGTGTTCAATCCGAAGGCCGTAGCCGGACGCGCCCTTTAACCGCCGGTAGATCTCTTTAGCCAGCGTCACAGAGCGGTGTTTCCCCCCTGTGCAGCCGATTCCGACCACCAGGCTGGTCTTCCCCTCCCGGATGTACAGGGGTATCAGAAAACGGAGCATATCCTCTAATTGATCCGCGAATTTCCTGGCCGCGTCAAAGGACATCACATAATCAAAGACTTCCCTGTCCTCTCCGCTCATGGGCCGCAGCTCATCCAGATAATAGGGATTGGGCAGGAAGCGCACGTCGAAAATCAGATTCCCGTCCCCGGGCACGCCGTATTTGAACCCGAAGGACAGCACCGTCACCATCAGACTGTCGAACTTCTGATTTTTTAAAAAGATGGCCTCCAGCTCTTCCTTAAGCTCCCGGACAAGCAGCTGACTGGTGTCGATGATATAATCCGCCCTGGTTTTTAAAAAAGCCAGTTTCTCCCGTTCCAGCCGTATCCCGGCGTCCACCCGCCCTTTGGGCGCCAGCGGATGGTTGCGCCTCGTCTCCTGGTAGCGCTTGATCAGCGCCTCGTCGCAGGCGTCCAGAAAAAGGATCTCATAGTCGTAGCCCTGGTCTTTCATATGAATCAGAACGCTCTCCAGCTCATCCAGCGCCTGTCCGCTGCGCACGTCCACCCCCAGTCCCACATTGCGAATCTCCTCCGCGCTCATATTGGCCATCAGGGAGGCGAACTTCTCCATCAGAGGGATCGGCAGATTGTCTACGCAAAAATAGTTGGCATCCTCTAATGTTTTTAGGGCAGTGCTTTTCCCTGCCCCCGACACTCCAGTTACGATCACAAAACGCATCCTACCACCTCACAGCAATGTATCTGGAAAATCCCCTAAAAATTTCACTTCCGGCTCCAGCTTCACCTGGAACTGCCGCATCACTTCGTCCTGCACATGCTTCATCAAAGCCGCCACGTCCGCCGCCGTGGCGTGGCCGCGATTAATCACAAACCCGCAGTGTTTTTCGGCGACCTGGGCGTCTCCCACCCGGCAGCCCTTAAGCCCCGCATCCATAATCAGCTTCCCGGCAAAATGCCCTTTTGGCCGCTTAAAGGCGCTTCCCGCGCTGGGATACTCAAGCGGCTGCTTGCTGATTCGCTTCTGCGCCAGATCCTGCATACTCTCCCGGATGGCCTCTTTGTCGCCGGGACGAAGCCTCATCACCGCCTCCAGCACGATGCACTGCCGCCGCTTCACGACGCTGTCCCGATACCCCATCTCCAGCTGATCCGCCCGCAGGGAAATGACCTGTCCCGAAGACTCCAGCGCGGTCACGCTCTCCAGCACATCCTTCATTTCCCCGCCGTATGCGCCCGCGTTCATGGTCACCGCGCCGCCCAGCGTCCCCGGAATGCCCCCGGCGAACTCAAGGCCAGTCAGAGACGCTTCCATGGCTTTTTTGGAGAGACCCGCCAGAGAAGCGCCCGCCTGCGCTTTGATGCGGCATCCGTCCACGTCCGCCTGGCTCATATTCCGGTAAAGCTGAATGACCGCGCCGCGATAGCCCTGGTCGCTGACCAGAAGGTTGCTGCCGTTGCCCATGATAAACCATGGAATCCGATGCCGCCTGCAAACATCGACGGCTTTTCTCACTTCCTCGGCGCTGGCAGGCTGCAGCACATAATCCGCAGGCCCGCCAATACGAAACGTGGTATGCTTTTCCATGGGCTCCTCTAACAGAATCCTGTCCGCATCCATAAATTCCTGAAATAAGCTGTATAAATTCTCCATCGCTTTTTCGCCTCACTTTTTGATTACGGTTTCTGAATCAAATCCCTGACCACTTCCGCGGCAATCATAAACCCCGCCACGCTCGGCACAAAGGAAACGCTCCCGGGCGCCGGCCTGCCCTCCCCCTCCTGCGTCCGGCTGCGAATGGGCTTTTCTTTGGAGTAAAGGACCTTCACCTTGCGGATGCCCCGCTTGCGAAGCTCTCTGCGCACCGCCTTGGCCAGAGGGCAGACGCTGGTCTTCGAGATGTCTGAAACCTCGAACTTCGTGGGGTCCAGCTTATTCCCCGTCCCCATAGAGGAAATGATCGGCGTTTTCGACAGCTTGGACTGCTCGATCAAAAGCAGCTTGGAAGCCACCGTGTCGATGGCGTCCACCACATAGTCATACGCCGAAAAATCAAACATATGCGCCGTATCTTTGTTGTAAAAAGTATCATAAGTATGGACCAGGATATTCTCGTCTATATCACGGACCCTCTCTTTCGCCACTTTCGTCTTCAGTTCGCCCAGGGTGGAATGAAGGGCGTAGAGCTGCCGGTTGATATTCGTAATGTCCACCGTATCGTGATCCACCAGCGTCAGGCTCCCCACGCCGCAGCGGGCCAGGGCCTCCACCGCGTAAGAGCCCACGCCTCCCAGGCCGAATACGGCAATCTTCTTCTTGCTCAACAGGTCAACCGCCTCCCTGCCGATCAATAATTCCATCCGTGAAAATTCGTCTTCCATGTTCCTTTCCTTCCACTTATTGCTTTTTCACGCCATGTTTTATTATACCGCCCATGACGCAATAAATACCCAAAGATACGTTTTATGCCTGTAAAGAAACAGCGCGTGCACATACGCATTTCATGTGCATTTTTTGGCCCAAAAATCGGCCAGGGACGCGCATCTCTCCCTCTTCTACGGCACAAAAGGCACCCAGGATATACTTTATTATACTATCCATAACGCAAAAAGTACAGATGAATCGTTGAAAAGAACGGCAGATAAACGTAAAATATGGACGCGGGACATCCCGCATCCACATTTTTTACTGAAACAGCCCATCCATATATGCCACCGCGCTCTCGGACACCGCGTCCGCATTGTTCACAAAGATCACGTCCTGCACCTGATTTTCCGCCACGAACTGAGGAATGTTCTGCTGAAAATACCGGTAATCCACCACATGAACGGTCTGGTAATGATCCACCAAAAAGGGCACGAAGGCGTTCCCGTAGGATTCCTTAATCACCAGACAAGAAGACCCGTCCTGCAGCGCGGGGTTTCGGATCACCGAATAGGGGTTATCCCCCCCGATAAAACAGGAATATTTATTGCCGTCGTCATACCCGGAGGCGTCGGCCACCACATTCCATTCTATCTCGATTCCGTCCACGCCCACATACGTCATATCGTTGGTGCCCTTTGGAATGTACGCGGTGATCGTGTCGGGATTCTCCGCCAGAACCGCCGCCTGGTTGCCGAAGGAATAAAAGCTGCCCACGAAATTGTCAAACTCCCGCTTCTCGTAATCCTCCCGGGCGTTGGGTTCGATCCCTTTGGCCTGGCAGAACTGCTCGTAAGCGTAATAGGCCCCGTCGGCGGTCCAGTGATGATCCGTACGGAAATACAGATATTCGCTGTTATGCTCCAGCAGCGAGTCAAAGACCCGAACGCCCTTCACGCTTTTGTCCAAGTTATTCAAAATATAATCAAATGCCTGGGACTGGTCGCTGCATCCTAAGGAGTCCTGGATGTCCTGATCCAGATAAATCCCGATGGACGTAGGCGCCGGTATGTCGTAAACCGTGGCCTTCCCCGCCAGAAGCTGCGCCGCGTTGTTGACCATCTTAATATACTGATTGGCCGAATCCAACGCAAAATAATACAGCTCAAATCCCCGATCCTGCGCTATGTAAATCGTTCCGGCGCTCTCCGGAACCACGTGCACCGTCCCGTCCCCGCCTTCGTCTCCCTGCGCCGACGCCGTTTCATCGTCCGCGCCGGTCTTGCCGTTGGCCGACACATCCGCTTTTTTGTCCGCTTCCGTGTACTCCGTGGGAATCTCATCCCCGGCGCCCACGCTGCCGTGGATCTGCTCCTTTCCCAGACCGTAAAGCCGCTCCACCGCCGCGTTGGCCGTCAAAAGCTTTTCCCGAAAAGGAAACGTGTCCGCGTACCACGCGCTGACGCCCGCGAAAAAATCCCCTTTCAAAATCCCCTCCGCCGACGGCTTCGGGAACCTCTCCAAATCCCGTTTCTCCACATTCGATTTCTTGGGGCGCAGCGGGATTACCAGCCCCAGCAGACAGAGGAACAAAAGCAGCCATCGAAACGACCGAATCTCCAGCTTGAGATAATTCCAGTATCTCTTCCTTTCCCTCTCTTTACGCTTCTCGCGCCTCTCATGAATATCCAAAAAAACTCCTCCTATAGCCTCTTAAAGCTCCGGCAATCGCGAAACGCCCATTCCAATAAACAAAGTCTTATCTGTTTTGACCAAACGATCGCAATTGCCTGTTTAAAACTGAAAATACAAAAACGGATTGTAGCTGTTTCCCACCAGCGCCATCACGGACAAAATAATCAGCGCAAGGGGAATCAGCGCCCCGGCCATATAGAAAACGCGCCCCAGCCGCCCTTCCCATACCCGGCCCACATGCCTAAACTGCTTTCGCAGCATGGCCATAAAAGGCGTGCTGCCAATGGCGCTGACAAGCAGCAGAAAGCAGTGGTTTTGGAAAAAAATCTTACTTTCCAAATTTGAAATGCCATTGCCGTTTAAGCCAAACATGCCCTTCACCGTAATCCCCACGTTGGACAAATCCGTAAACCGAAACAACACCCACCCGAAGGCGACCACAAGCAAGGTATAGATATTGCGCGCCACGAAAGGCAGCTGGAAATTATGCCGCTTCCACGCCCGCTCCATCACTAAAAAGCAGAAAAAATACAGGCCCCACAACACATAATTCCAGGCCGCGCCATGCCACAGCCCGGTCAAAGCCCAAACGATAAGCAGATTCCTTATGGTCTTCAGCTCCCCGTTTCGGCTTCCGCCCAGAGGTATGTACACATAGTCCCGAAAAAAACTGCTCAGGGAAATATGCCATCTGCGCCAGAATTCCTGAACGGAGCCCGCAATATACGGATAATTGAAATTTTCCTGATAATGCAGCCCCACCATCAGCCCCATGCCGATGGCCATGTCCGAGTACGCCGAAAAATCCAGATAGATCTGCAGGGTGTAGGCCAAAATCCCGACCCATATGGCCAAAACCGGCATGTGCCCAAGCGCGGCGCCTTCCATGGGCAAAAACGTGTCCGCCACCAGCGCGCAGCCGTTGGCCAGTATGGCCTTCTTGGCCAGCCCCGCCGAAAAACGCCAGGCGCCTTCCGCCACTTCGCTCATCCTGGCCCGGCGATGCTCCAACTCCATGGCCACTGTGCTGTAGCGCACAATCGGCCCGGCCACGCACTGGTGAAACAGGCTGGCATAGAGTAAAAGCACCCAGAAACTTTTCTGGGCCTCCACTTCCCCCCGGTACACATCGACCACGTAAGAAAGCAGCTGAAACGTATAAAAAGAAATGCCTATGGGCAGGACAATCTCCGGAATCTTTTTTGGAACCCCAAACAAAAATTGAAACCCTTCCGCCAGAAATCCGGTGTATTTAAAAATACAGAGCAGGCCGATCAAAATGACGCACGCAGAGATAAAAAAAACGATACGCAAAGTTGCGTCCCGGTGCAATTCTATCTTTCGCGCGCAAAACCACGCGACAAAAGTCATCCCCACTAGTAAAAGTAAATACTGCGCCCCTCCCCAGGCATAAAAGATCATTGAAAACGTCAACAGCACGATATTTTTTCCACGGATGGTGGACATGCCGTTGTACACAAGCAGCCAAATCACAAAGAAAAAACACACAAAAAATAAGCTTGCAAATACCATTTACTCCCCTGACACTCCCAACCAACAAACTCTCGGCATAAATCCATGTCCCGTTTGCACGGCCCCCCGCATGGATTACGCCTGTTATTTGCCAAAATTCGACTTTTTTTCTGTCAAAATACATCTTATAGTATGGGGTGTCATTTGTCAACTAACTTATTCTTCATTTTTCGCCGGTTTCTACGGCTTATTCCTTCATCTTGGGCTTAAAGACCAGACTGGCGATGTAGGAGAAAATAAGAGCCGCCGAGACGCCCACCGCGCAGGCGGTGAATCCGCCCATGAAAAGCCCGATGAACCCGTTGTCGTCGATGGCTTTTTTCATCCCTTCCCACAGCACGTTTCCGAATCCCAGAAGGGGCACGCTGGCCCCGGCCCCGGCGAAATCCACCAGCGGCCCGTAAAGGCCCGCGAAGCTTAAAAGCGCGCCTGTGCATACCAGCAGCACCATCACCCGGCCCGGCATTAACTTAGTCTTATCCAGTAGAATCTGCACCAGCGCGCAGATCAGCCCCCCGACCCAAAAAGCATGAAAATAATCCATCATTCTCCTCCTTTTTCGGCGCATTCCACAACGACCGCCTGGGCGATCCCCGGAACGCTCTGGCCCTCGTTGAAGCTCACCTTCGACATCAGCGCCCCCGTGGGCACAAATAAAATCCGCTTCCACTCGCCGGCCTCCACCTTCGGCAGAATATAGGAGGCGAACACCGAGGCCGCGCAGCCGCAGCCGCTTCCTCCGGCGTGGGTGTCCTGGGTCTCCCCGTCGAAAATCTCCAGGCCGCAGTCCATGTGCCTATTCCGAATGTCATAGCCTTTTTCCAGAAGAAGATCCCATAAAATCCGCTGGCCCACTTTCCCCAGATCTCCGGTGATGATCTTATCGTAATCCTCGGGCATCCGGTTAAAATCCATAAAGTTCTGATAAATCGTGTCGCAGGCGGCCGGAGCCATGCAGGCGCCCATATTCTGCGGGTCTTTGAGGCCGTAGTCCACAATCTTGCCCGTGGTCAGCCCGGCGATTGCCGCCCGGCCCCCTTCCCGGCCCAACACGCAGGCGCCGCTGCCGGTGACGGTCCAGGTGGCGGACAAAGGCCGCTGATTCCCATACCCCAGCGGAAAGCGAAACTCTTTCTCCGCGCTGCCAAAATGGCTGGATGTGACGGAGAGCGCGTACGGAGCATAGCCCCCCGCCACCGCCATGGCTCCCAGAGAGAGCGCCTCCCCCATGGTGGAACACGCGCCGTAAAGCCCGTAAACCGGAATCTCCAGGTCCGCGATGCCAAAAGACGAAGCCACCGACTGCGCCAGCAGATCCCCCGCAAAGATCATCCGCACCTGCCACTTCTGAAGCCCGGCCTTGGCGATGGCCAGTCCCACGGTCTCCTTTTGCAGCGTGCTCTCCGCCTCCTCCCAGGAGTTAGTCCCAAACATGGGATCGTCCCCGATCATGTCAAAAGCGTCCCGAAGAGGCCCCTCGCCTTCCTTCTTGCCCACAATGGCCGCGCCGCTTAAAATAGAAACCGCATTTTCAAACTGTATGCTCTGCCGTCCAATCGTCTGTTCTGTCACGCCTGTCACCCTCCTTTCGCCTACAGAATCTTCAAAAGCCAATACGCCACACCCAGAACCCAGCTGGAAAAAATCCCAAACAGGATCACCGGCCCTGCAATGGTGAAGATCTTGCAGCCAATGCCCATGACCTGCCCTTCCTTCTGGTACTCAATGGCCGAAGCCGCCACCGAATTGGCAAATCCGGTGATGGGCACCAGGGAGCCCGCGCCGGCGAATTTGGCCAGCTTCGGATAAATGTTAAAGCCGGTGAGGACCACGCTAATTAAAATCAAAATCCCGGAAGTCCAGGAGCCGGACATCTGGCGGCCCAGCCCGTAATTTAAGCACAGGTTCATGATCCACTGGCCCAGCATGCAGATCAGCCCGCCCACTAGAAAGGCCCGCGCCATATTAAGCGGCAGACTGTGGGACGGCGTCACCTGTTTTACGTATTTTTCATATTCCTTTTGTTTTTTTTGCGTCTGTATATCTGGCATACGTATCTCCTCCTTCTTTCTCTGCGCGTTTACCAGCCCTTATAGAAAAACCACAGGGACCCTATAATTTTTCCCAGAGCGATCGCAATGACAATCACGGGAATCCCATGCTGAAGCTTTATCCTTCGGGCGACCACCGGGAAAATGTCCGCCATTTCCGCTAAGGCCAGAATCCAGCATCCCAGAAAAACGCCGGAAAACAGCCCGTAGATTCCCAGCCCCCACGGCCCGAACCGGATGGGAAGCCGAAACACATAGAACACATTCCCGGCCAGGGCGCCCAGCATCATGGAATCCTCATACAAAAGGATTCGGTCCGCCGTGCGGGTGATGCCCGCAAACCGGGGAATGATGCCCAGCCCGATTAAGAACGCCACCGCCGCGCTGGCCACAATCCCGCCCGCGCACAGCCCCAGAAAACCCATCGCTATTTGTGTCCACATGGCTGCTCTTCCTCCCGGTTGATGTCCTCGATAATCGTGCTGTTTACGTCGTCTTCATATAAACGCATCTGCACCTGCATAGGCGTAGGGTCCTGGGTCAGCTTCTTGCTGCCAAAGTGGTTGAAAAAGAACAAAACCCCCAGGCCAATCCCCAGGGAATAAGTAATCTCCAATATACTAAACCCCGGCGCCTCTTTTCCCATCATCTGTTCATAGATCTGGGAAAAGAGCTTATTGATGTCCACATCCGTATTAAATGTCATGATGGAAAAAGCCGTTCCAAAGAAAGACACCAGGCATACAAACCCTGTCTTAATCCAGCTAAACGCCGCGTTCCCGCGCTTCTCTGCCTCATAGGTGATGATAAAAGAAGGCTCTCCGATGTGAGTCACTTCCAGATTGGGATTTTTCTGCTGGATATCCCGGATGATATCTATGACGGACGCCACGTATCTGCCCGGCTTGCCCGGCTTCAGATTCACCACCGGGAGCGCGCGGCACTGGTTCACAATCTTGCTGTCGCTGCCCGTCAGCTTGGCCACATCCTGCAGATGCACGTTCGGATGCTCCACTTCCACATTCATATCCGTTTGTATATATAAGGTATCGCTCATACAATCATTTCCCTCTTTTCCGCCTCCAAGCCGCCGATCCTGTCAAGCGATTGCGAAATGCCCATTTCCTATTGCCAGCGTTTTATCTATTTTGCTCAAACGCGGAGTATGGAATAACTATTTCGCAATCATTTGCCAATAGTATGGCGGCGAAAAGGGAAATTTATTCACGCTTTTCTTCGCATTATTTTTAAAATTTTCTTTTCCATACGGGAGACCTGCACCTGGGAGACGCCCAGCTTTTTGGCCACCTGGGTCTGGGTCATGTTTCGGAAATAGCGCATGTAAATCAGCTTTCGCTCGTCCGGCTCCAGATACTGGAGAATCACCACCAGAAAAAGACGAACCAGCGCCTGCTCCTGGGCGTTTTCCCGCTCGGGCAGCTTATCCTGCAAGGAGATCTCCGCGCCGTCCCCCTGGTAAATCACTTTCTGCAAAGACTCAATCTCTGCCGCCGCTTCCGTGGCCATCAGCAGATCTTCCACCGACACCCCGGCCGCCTGGGCGATCTCCTCCACGGTGGGCTCTCGGTTTAATTCTTTTTCCAGCCGCTCCCGCACCGCGTAAGCTTTGTAGGATATTTCCTTTAAGGATCGGCTGACCCGGATCATGCCGTCGTCCCGCAAAAAGCGTTTGATCTCCCCGGCAATCATAGGCACCGCATAAGTGGAGAATTTCACGTCGTAGTCCAGGTTGAATCTCTCCATCGCTTTTAGAAGGCCGATGCTGCCGATCTGGAACAGATCTTCCATTTCCACGCCCCGGTTTCGGAAGCGTTTTGCCACGCTCCAGATCAGGCCGATGTTTTCCTCGAATAAAGTGTCTCGCGCCGTTTTATCTCCATTTTGTGCACGTTCAATCAAAACTAGAGTACGGTCTTCCTTCACGCCTGCCCCCCTATGACTTTTTTCATGCGCACGGCCGTCCCCTCGCCCGGGCGGGATTCCACCTGCACCTGATCCATGAACGCTTCCATGAATACGAATCCCATCCCGGAACGCTCCATCTCCGGCTTGGTGGTGAACATGGGCTGCATGGCCTCCTCGATGTTTTCAATGCCTTTTCCCCGGTCGATGACCGCCACCGAGATGGCGTTTCCCCGGATTTCACACTCGATGCGGATTTTATGTACCTGCCCCTCATACCCATGTATAATCGCATTGGTGATGGCCTCGGAAAGCGCCGTTTTTAGATCGGCCACTTCTTCCAGCGTGGGATTGAGCTGGGTGCAGAACGCCGCCACGGCCACCCGCGCAAACGCCTCGTTGCTGGGATGGCCATCAAATTCGATGGCCATTTCATTGGACTTTTCATACTCTCTCATCCTTTTTTTCCTCCCGATGAATCTCCATGATTTTGTGCATGCCAGATAAATGAAAGATTTTGTCAATCCGCTCACTTACATGGACCGCCTCCACGCTGCCCCCGCGCAGGTTCAAAAGGCGGTACCGCCCCGCCACCACGCCGATGCCGGAGCTGTCCATGAAATCCGTCTTTTGAAAATCAAAGATAATGTGCTGGATATGATAATTTTCCAGGTAATAATCCGTTTCTTTCTTGATCCGCTCTGCGCCCAGATGGTCCAGTTCCGTCGGCATGCGCACAGTCAGATTGACTCCTTCTATCTGATAGAGCTGCTCCATAAAAACCTCCAATCTTCATTTCCATTCTATGCGATAATTTTTTTCCACGGAAAAAGGATGCGCTTATTTTCGCGCATCCCCTATTTATGAGGTTTATCTCTTGTATAGCGAAATCAATAACCCGCCAGATCGTCTAAAGGCATGTCCGTTCCGGCTTCCAGCCCTTCCGCTGCCTGGGCCGGGTCTTCCATTCCTTCCTGCTGCATATACTGCGCTAAATTCTGCTTCATGGCATCGTAGAGCGCCGCCGCCTCTGCGGAAAGGCTGTCCTTTCCCACCTCGGAGAGAAGACTGCCTGCCATGGCGAAGTTGGATTCGTTGAAATAGCTGACAGCCTGCACCAGCTTGTCATAATCCTTTATCTTCTTGGACGCTTCCTGGGTCTGCTTCTGGGTGTCGTTGGAACTGACCTGGGAATTCTGAAGCTCCGCTTCCAGCCTGGAGATCTCCGCGTCCCTGGTGGCCAGCTGATCCCCGTACAGCAAAATCTGATCGTTGGCGGAACCCATGACCTTCTGCGTCCGGTCCGGAATCACCAGAAACCACACGGCCGCAACCCCCACGGCGATTCCCAGGCCCAGGGTAAGCAGCGTGCCCCACATGGAGCTTTCCCGAAACGCCGGCGGATGGATCACCGTGTCGTTGCCGGAGCGGTACATATAGCCCACCACTTCCGATTCCGCCTCGCTTTTCTTTTCCTTTTTATTCAGATTGGTCACGGACCCGGTCTGCAGGTCGATTTCACGCAGAAACCGCAGCGTGGTCGTGTTGGTCTTGTCGATTTTCGCCGCCTTGCGGAGAATCTTTCTGGCTTTCGTATAGGCGCCTTCTTTGATCTGCAAAAGCGCCAGCAGGTGGTAACCTTTGATCAGCTTGGAATTCTGGGACAGCACTTTTTTAAGCTGAATGGCCGCCATATCCTCGTGGCCCTCCCGGCAGTATTCCAGCGCCTGGTTGTACTTGCGAATGGTCTGGTTGATATTCTCCAGCTTGTTGGGATTGGCCTGCAGTTTGTTGATGTAGGTCTCCGCCAGATTGTTGTTGGGCTTAATATTCTTGCTGATGACCCACTCGCTTAAGGCGGACACCACCTCGCCCGTCTCGAAATAAACCAGGCCCAGCAGATTCCTGGCCTGGATGTTCCCCTTATAGAACTTCAGGCTCTGCTTCAGGCAGCCTATGGCGCCGGATAAATCCCGGATGCTGGCCTTTTCCAGCCCCCGATTGTAGTAAAGCTTCGACAAATACACCGCTTTTTTCTGCACCGACACATTCCAGCCGCACCGGTTGCAGTGATCCAGACCCGGCGTAACCTGGACGCCGCAATTCATACACTTCATGATGCCCTCCCTTAAGCGTCCCTGCCGTCGTTCGCGTCTCTTAACATTTCCTTTAGTAAATCTATGACGTCCGTCAGTTCCCGGTCATAGATGGCTTCTTCCGCCTCGTCCACGTCCAGACATGGCTCAAATTTCTTCAGTTCTTCGTCGTAATTGATCATTTTTCTCTCCTCAGGCGCTTAATCTCGCCCACCAGATACAGAGAACCCACGCAGAACAAGAGGCCGTCCCCCCGCAGCTTAGACGCCAGCTCGTATGCCTCTTTCACGCTGTCCATGGCCTGCACTTGTCTGCAGCCGCCTTTTCTAAACTCCTCCGCCAGCGTCCGCGCGTCCACCGCCCGGTCTACCGAAAGCGTCGCCGTCACTGCCTGCTCGGGCTTTAAACCTTCGCATATGCGGCGAATCATATCAGGATAATCCTTATCCTCCACCGCCGAAAACAGCAGGACTATTTTATACTTGTCCTTGAAATCTGCCGCCGTCTCCACGAAACTGGCCACGCCGTCTTCGTTGTGGGCGCCGTCCACGATCACGCCCGGCTCCAGCGCCTCCATGCGCCCCTGCCACCGAACGCCCGCCATGCCCCGTCTCACCTGCTCCCCGGTGAAATCAACCTTCCCCCGAAGCGCCGCAAGCGTCTGCAGGGCCAGCGCCGCGTTCATGGCCTGGTACCGGGCGATAAACGGTATGTGAAAATCATTTACCCCATCATACCCGTTCTCAATGGAAAAATCAATGCCCTGGGCCGTCATTTCCCGAATTATGAACCGCTCCTTTTTCACCGGATAGGCCGGCGCGCCTGCGCTTTTCGCCGTCTGTGCGATGATGCCCGCCGTCTCCGGGCGGTTGGCGTCGTAAATAATCGGAACCTGCGGCTTAATAATCCCCGCCTTCTCCCGGGCAATCACCTCCACCGTGTCGCCCAGAACCTGGACGTGATCCAGGCTGATGGATGTCAGCACGCTTGCCAGCGGCCGCTCGATCACATTGGTGGCGTCGATCTTGCCCCCCAGGCCTGTCTCCAAAAGCACATAAGATACCCCGGCCTGCTTGAAAATCCACATGCCCATCAGGAATATCGTCTCAAAAAAGTTGGGATGGAAAAGCCCTTCGGCCACAAGCTGGTCAATCATCCCTTTTACCTTCTCAAACGCCCGCAAAAACAATTCATCGTCCACCGGCTCCCGGTCAATCTGGAAACGCTCATTAATCCGCAGCAAATGCGGCGACGTAAACAGCCCGCACCGCAGGCCCCCTTCCTGGAAAACAGACGCCAGATAGGCGCAGACGCTGCCCTTGCCGTTGGTTCCGGCCACATGGATCACACAAAAAGCGTCCTGGGGATTCCCCAGCCGTCTTAAACATTCTTTTATATAGTCCAGGCTGTGCTTGGCGGTAAACTTCGGAATCTCCACCAGATACGCCTCTGCTTCTTCATAATTCACCCTAATCACCCACTTATCTATATCGTACTCTCACTTTATTATATAACAGCTGCGGCAGATGTCCAGTCCCATTCGTAAGATTTTATCCGACAGGATTTTTATCCTGAGCAGATTCAGAAAAAACAGTTGAAAAAATCCCGCCCATGAAATATAATATGCTTAACAAGACAGCCGACGAGTAGTTACGCACTACCCGTTCCTGTAAAAATTGGGCTAAGAATAGCCGCCGTCTTTGCTAGGGACAGGGCGGCTATTTCTTATGTGTGTATCTGAGGATTGCAACAATTAAATTGGCCGTAGTCAATATAACCATCAGCGTCTCATATGTACTCATAAGCAATTCCCCCTTCCGTAAACTCGAAACGGGCAATGGCCGCCACTGTCGGCTGTCCGGGTAAGCATATTCTATTTTCATGGGCATCATTTTTTCTTTCTGTTTAATCCCCCTGCTTCAGCACTGAATAATACCGCTGACGCGTGGCGCTTAACGCCCTTCGGGTGGAGCTGTTGCTGCGCTGAACAACCTGTATTTTATCCATGTTCTCAAAAACATAATCGCTGATGAGAAGCGTGGTGGGATTCAGGTAATTCGTCTCTATATATTCCCCGTTAATCATCACCTCGCTGGACGGGGTGAAATGGGTTCCCATGATGTAAGAGCTTTCGTTTAAGCCGGGCGCCGGGCGCACTTTATCCAAAGTCGTATCGTAGACGCCCATGCGCATTTTCGTGGCCAGATAGGGGCTTCTGCCCTTATAGACGTACTGCTCGCCGTACAGAATGTCGTACTGAAGCATTTCCAGGTCCACCTGGTAGTTTTTCGTATTTCTTCTGGCCTGGTGGTAGCGGAATATATTTCCCTCGTGAATGCGCAGCCGGTCCATCAGCTCCGCCGCAATCTGGTAGGACGCCAGGTTTTCATCCTTTTTCTTCAGACCCATGTTGTCCCACATCACGTACTGGGTCTGGAACAGATAGCGGTTTTCCATGTCCTCCACTTCCAGGCCCATGGTCGGCAGATGATCCCCGTACATCACCAGCACCACCGGCTCCCCGAAGTCTTCCAGCGTCTGAATCAGCTCCCGGATAAACAAATCCATCTCGTAGATTTCATTTACATAATATTCCCATTTGCAGTCCTGTTCCTCGGTGGCCGCGCCGCTGACGGTGATCTTTGGGTCCTCCAGAATAGGCTCGTCCGGGTAATCCCCATGTCCCTGCACGGAGATGGCGTAGATATAGTCGCTGCCTTCTGTGGATTTTAGACAGTCCAGAATGGGCCGGATAAGCGCCCGGTCCCGCACCCAGCCCAGGGGATTCTGGTCGTCCTCCTCCACCATATATTCCTCGGATGTGAACGTGTCAAAGCCCAGATTGGGAAAAACCGTCCGCCTGCCATAGAAGTTCGCCTCGTTGTTGTGGACCGCATGGGTGGAATACCCCAGCTTCTTCAGCACGAAAGGCGCGCTCTCGCAGGTCGTTTCCTTAAGGATGCTCTTATAAGGATATTCCCCCGGCCCAAAATAGCGCAGGCTCATGCCCGTAATCGTCTCAAACTCCGTGTTGGCCGTCCCCGCGCCCACCGAAGGCACCCGGTAATAGCCGGAGGAGTATTCTTTCATCAGATGACGGAAATTGGGAATGGGGTCTTCTGAGAGCTCCAGATAATTGACCAGCGACGGGTCAA
>CAOJVE010000045.1 GCA_948444865.1 uncultured Lachnospiraceae bacterium | reverse complement strand
AAATACAGTATTCGTCTTCTTAGAATTTTTCGGGAATTTCTATGGAGATTTTACATATTCCGCAAGGATAAGTGAACGGCGCACAGCAGTTCCCGCGCTTCCTTGATGGGAAGCTGGCCGGGCGCGGACGCCTCCCCTGCCGTGGCGAAAGTGACCGCGGAGCCAAAAACCTCCCCCAAGAAACGACTGGCGCTGCCCCGCTCGCCCATGGACATAGTAATCACCGGTTTGGCGCATCCGCTATTTCTCATCTGCGCCGTGACGCTAAGCAGCCGGGCCAGATCCCGATAACTATTGGGCATAACCGCCAGCTTCAGAATGTCCGCGCCGGCCGCATCCTCCCGCCGCAGGATCTCTTCCATTTCCCGCTCCGTCGGCGTTTTCTCAAAATCATGGCTGGAGCCGATCGCCCGCCCGCCGGATTGATGAATTTTCCCGATTATACGATGCAGCAAAACATCTCCCAGCTGCAGGATTTCCACGTCCGTCAGCGACGGAATCTTGGTGGCGGCAGCGCACTCCGTAATCTGGGCGTATTCTTCCGGGGAAAGTTCGGCATTTCCCCCTTCTTTTTGGGTCCGTATGGTGAAAATCAGGGGAATATCCCCCAAAACTGCGTCCAGAGCCGCAAGCGCCCGCTTCACTTCCTCTGGGCGGCGAAGCCCTTCAAAGAAATCCGCCCGCCATTCTACAAGATCCGGGGCGGCGGCCACGGCGTTTTCGGCTTCCGCCTCCAAAGCCGCAAGCGTCTTTTTGGTCAGGGGAACGCAGATACAGGGCATGCCTTCCCCGATGGTTGTTTTTTTGACAGTAATGCTTTTTGTCATTTCTCTAACCCGCCTTTCATTTTGTTTTTTGGCATTACAAAAACCGAGGAGGTGAGCATCGGGAGTGTATAATGGCGCCCTCTCATTTCTATACGGGTGACTGCCGCTCCCTGTATTCTCACATTCTGCACTGGCACACTGTCCCAGGTAATTCCGGTTTTTTGCAACAGAAACTGATTAAGTGCCTGCCCTTTCAACTGTTGCTTGTACTGCCACTCCGATAGTGATATTCGCCTTTATAATTAACGGGATCGCTGTTTGATTTCTTTATCCGTACATTCATAATCTCCCTCTTTAATTTTATTTCGGGAAATAATAGTTTTTGCTACCTTATTAATGCATTGTTTAAATGCTTGAATGTTGGAAAGAGATTTTTGCATTTTCTACTAAATAGCCACTATATTCAAGTTTTAAACTTGACATCTTCTGTTAAAATATTTATTCTAAAATATAAATAGCTGAAAAAAATGCCCGTACAAAGATTTTCGGGCGTATAATCGGGCGCATAAAATAGATCGGAGGATACATTATGAGCGTACCTATTACCGGACACACCAAACTGACAGGGCTTCTCGGCAGCCCTGTGGCGCACAGCATTTCCCCACAGATGCATAATTTAAGCTTTCAATATCTGAACCTGGACTACGCCTACCTGTGCTTTGAGGTGGACGAATCGTCGCTTGTCACGGCTGTGAACGGCCTGAAAGCCCTTGGCGTTCGCGGATTTAACCTGACTATGCCCTGCAAGAACCAGATGGTAGAGCTCTGCGACAGCCTCTCGGACGCCGCCCGGCTGATCGGCGCGGTCAATACCGTGGTTTGCGAGGATGGCCGGCTCATCGGACATAACACAGACGGGGTGGGATTCGTGCGCGCCTTGCGGGACGCGGGACACGAAATCACGGGAAAAACCATGACTCTTCTGGGAGCCGGAGGCGCCGCCACGGCCATGTGCGTCCAGGCCGCGCTGGACGGGGCGAAAGCCATCCATGTCTTCGCCCGGCCCACCAGCCGCTTCTGGGACCGAATGAAAAATCTGGCCGATGAAATCAGCCGCGCGTACCCCTGCCGCGTCACCCTGACAAAACAGGACAACCAGACGCGGCTTAAGAGCGCCTTGGAGGAAAGCCAGTTTCTGGTCAACGGCTCTTCGGTGGGCATGGCGCCCCGCACGGAGGATTCGCTGATCACGGACCCTGGGTATTTCCACCCGGATCTTACGGTTTTCGACGCCATTTACAATCCCAGGCAGACGCGTCTTTTGAAACTGGCTGAAGAGGCCGGGTGTCCGACCTGCAACGGCTTGTATATGTTATTGTACCAGGGTGCGGAGGCTTTTCGTCTGTGGACCGGACAGGATATGCCCGTCGATCATATCAAAGCCGCGTGTTTTTCCTGATTATTTGGCGGCCTCTGGCTCGACCTGGATTTTACGGATTTCCTTGGTGCGGATTTCCTCTGTGATTTCCGCCAGGAAGGCATCCAGGGTCTTCGGGCCTTCGTCTCCCAGATAGCGACTTCTAACGGACACCACGCCTTCTTCCTGCTCCTTGGCGCCCACCACCAGCATGTAGGGCACTTTTTCCAGACGCGCCTCCCGGATTTTGTAGCCCATTTTCTCGGAACGCTGGTCTACGGAACAGCGGATATTGGCCTCTTTTAACCGCGCTCCCACCTGGGCGGCGTAGTCGTGGAATTTTTCCGATATAGGAATTACGCGCGCCTGTTCCGGGCAGAGCCAGGTGGGAAACAGTCCGGCGTATTTCTCAATGAGCCATGCCAGCGTCCGCTCGTAGCAGCCCATGGAGGTCCGGTGGATGATGTACGGGCGTTCTTTCTCACCGTCGGCGTTTATGAAGGTCATATCAAAGCGCTCCGCCAGGAACATATCCAGCTGGATGGTAATCATGGTGTCTTCCTTGCCGTATACATTTTTGGCCTGAATGTCCAACTTCGGCCCGTAGAACGCGGCCTCCCCCTCTTCCTCTGTGTAGGGGATTCCAATGTGGTTTAAAATCACCCGCATCATATCCTGCACCTGGTTCCAGGTCTTTTCATCTCCCAGATATTTTTCCTGATCGTTGGGATCCCACAGGGACAGACGGTAGGTCACGTCCTCTTCCACGCCCAGGGTGGTCAGACAGTATTTAGCCAAATCCACGCAGCCCCTAAACTCTTCTTCAATCTGGTCGGGCCGCACGATCAGATGGCCCTCGCTGATGGTAAACTGGCGGACGCGGGTCAGTCCGTGCATCTCCCCGGAATCCTCGTTCCGAAACAGCGTGGAAGTTTCGCCCAGACGCACCGGTAAGTCCCGGTAACTGTGCTGCTCCGCTTTGTACACATAATACTGGAACGGGCAGGTCATGGGGCGCAGCGCGTAGATTTCTTTATCTTTTTCTTCATCGCCCAGGATGAACATGCCCTCTTTGTAATGGCCCCAGTGGTCGGAAATCACGTATAAATCGCTCTTTGCCATCAGCGGCGTCTTCGTGCGCACATAGCCCCGCCTGGCCTCCTCGTCCTCGATCCAGCGCTGCAGTTCCTGGATAATGGTCACGCCCTTGGGCATCAGAAGGGGCAGACCCTGGCCGATTACGTCCACGGTGGTGAAAAGCTTCATCTCCCGCCCCAGCTTGTTGTGATCCCGCTTCTTCGCCTCTTCCAGCTGCGCCAGATGTTCTTTCAGCTCATCTTTCGTCCCATAAGCGGTGCCGTACACACGGGTCAGCATCTGGTTTTTCTCGCTGCCCCGCCAGTAGGCGCCGGAAGACGACAGCAGCTTAAACGCTTTTACGCCCTTGACGCTCATCAGGTGCGGCCCGGCGCACAGATCTGTCCAGTCCCCCTGGGAATAGAAGGAAATCTCCGCGTCTTCGGGCAAATCTTCAATCAGCTCTACTTTATAAGGCTCGTCCTTCTCTTTGAAAAAAGCGATGGCCTCCTCTCTGGACTTGGTGAAACGCTCCATCTTGGCGCCTTTTTTGATGATCTTTTTCATCTCTTTTTCGATGGCGTCCAGGTCTTCCTGGGAAAAAGGCGCACACTCGAAATCGTAGTAAAAGCCTGTGTCAATGGCCGGCCCGATGGCCACCTTGGCCTGGGGATAAAGGGTCTGCACCGCCTGGGCCAGCACGTGAGACGCGGTGTGGCGAAGAGCCGCCAGGCCTTTTTCGTCCTTGGCCGTGAGAATGTTCAGCTGGCAGTCCTGGGACACCTCGGTACGCAGATCCACGACCTGCCCGTCGATCTCCCCGGCGCAGGCGGCGCGGGCCAGTCCCTCACTGATGTCATAGGCGATGTCGATGACGGACATAGCCTGAGAATATTCTTTTGTTGAGCCATCTTTCAATGTAATAATCATGGTATTTTCTCCTTCTTTGAAAAATTTCTTAAAATAAAAAACGCCCCTGCAATAATTCATCCATCATTGCAAGGGGCGAGTCAAAATCCTTTTGAACCGCGGTTCCACCCTTTTCGCCGTATCCTGCCTCCGCCTGGCGGATCGCATGTATAACGGCCTCTTTATTGATGATAACGGAATCACCGGGCTGGATTAGAGCCACTCGGAGTTGGTCTTCAAATGCCTCTGCAGTGGAATGCTTCCAGCGCACGTCTGACCTCAGACGGGCATTCCTCTCTGAAAAGTTCGGCATCTTACTCTTCTCTTCATCGTTTTTCTTGATTTTATGCAACTATTATAGCACAAAAACGGATGATGTCAAATTGAAATTTTCTCGGACACGCGCGCGGCCTGTATTGTATGCTGACAATTCCTATGTTATAATGAAATTATTCAAATGGGAACCCATCGTTTTCAGCCACTGACCCTGATTTGCAATTATCCCAATGCCAAAATTTATACGTTAAATGTAGATCTGTCCGGTCTCAAAATCCTGGATGTAGAGGTGGGATTGGATTGGGCCTTGCTGGTCGCATATAACCGCAGAAAAATGGAATCCGTGAAACATGCGCCTATTTACCATTATTTTGCAAAGTTAAGCAATGACTGTGACATGATTGTGGGTTCGATTGCTAATGACAGAATTTTTGTCGTTTTAGACCGCTTTTTTAACGGAGAAATCACAGATCTTGCTCTCATAAACAGTCTTTGTGCATTAAAACTTGGAAAGCAATATGTAGCTTTAACAAAAAAAGCCTGTAAAAAAATAAGAATCCTTGCGGAAGAAGAGCTTTCCAGTGAAACCCGGGATAAACTCAAACAAGAAAGTGAATTGAACCGTTCCAAAGGCGTTTCCATGGCCAATGAAATTTGCCGCAGATACCGTCGGGAAGTCCGTTTTTTTGATGAAAACTTAAAGGCAGGTGAATAAAATGTTAAATCTTACGCTTGAAAAACGGCAGCTCTGCGATATACAGGGCAGGCTGTTTGAACTGGCGCTGAATAATGGCTATGATTGTCCGCTCTTTATAGAAGCGTTTATGAACAGCCGGGCCGCCGCCGCTCTTGATGATGTTTACGACCGCCTGCAGTGGGCCGGCGAAGAATAATTCTTGAAGAACTGAACGACGAGGTAAATGGGCTTCAAATAGCGGGTGACATTTACGCCGAGGAGGTCATGTACTGGGCTGGGTACACCTATCGCTATTGGCATTACTACACCAACGAATGCAGCCGTGAAATATATAAGATTGCCAATGCAAAAACTATGAATGACTGTTGGCTTGGATTTCACACGTATGACGTTGAAATGGCGATCGATGATCTGAAAGAGATTTACAGACAAAACCATCCGCGCTCCCGCGACCGGAAAGCGCAGACCGTTTTCCATATAGATTAAATATTCCCCACCAGCTTTTCTTTCACCAGCGCAAAGGCTTCCCGCACCATGAAATGGGGCTGGTAAGACCACTGGGACGGCGCGGGAATGCCATAGACTTTTTCATAGCCCTGGCGTTTGGCCAGCTTCAGGCTCCGATACACATGGAAATTCTGCGTCACCAGACCCACGCGCTTTTCTTTAACTGGAGCCAGTTCGGCGCAGAAATCTAGATTTTCCCAGGTGCTGGTGGAATTCTCCTCCAGGATCATTCGCTCCTTGTCGATCCCCATTTTCAAAAGCTCCCGCTGAATGCAGACCGCTTCCGTCATCTCCTCGCCCGGCCCCTGGCCCCCGGATAAAATCGCCTTGGCGGAAGGATTTTTTTCCAGATAGTCCGCCGCTTTTTCGATTCTTTTTCGCAAAGCCCGGCTGGGATGATCGCCGCGCACCTGCGCTCCCAGCACGATGACATAATCCAGGTCTTTTCGGGGATGACCGCCCATGCCGCTGATAATCAGCGCTTCCAGAAAAACGAAGAATAAAACGCCCGCCAACAATAAAACGCACAGGCTGGCCTTTACGCCTTTCGGAAGCATCGTCCACAGCCGCGTCCATCCCAGGAAATATCCCAAAAAACAAAAGAAAAGTCCCGCCAGCAGCCAGACAATGGAAAAGTCCATCCCAAAAAAAGTCAGAGAAATATAATATCCCAGGCATAAAATGCCCAGGATTAATAAGGCTGTGGCCATCAGGCGTTTCGTCCGCAGCATTTCTTATATTTCTTTCCCGATCCGCAGGGACATGGATCGTTGCGGCCAATCTTCGGCCCTTTCACGATGGTTCCGGATTTCTTCTGTTCCAGATACAGCCGCTTCTTCGTCGCCTCGTCAAATATTTTATCCCATTGCGGCAGATTGTACAGCCAGTCCGCTCTGGCGTCCACCATATTCTTATAGAGCTTCTCCTTATCGAATCCCAGATTCACCACCGTGTCTTCTGTCATTTCTTCGATGGGGTTGGCTTCCTTTAAGCTGTCGTTAATCCCATCCAGAAATCCTGTCATGGTAAACACATCCTGCTTGTATTTCTCTGCCAGCTCTTTTACGGTTCCAGTTACCACTTCATCTGGATTTTCCAGTAATTGCTCATAGATGCCCTTTTCAATATTAAAATAAGTGGCCCAGAACTTCTGCAGCTTTCCTTTGTCCGCAGATTCGTCGTAGGCGACGTCTCTCCATTGTTCTAAAATTTTTTTCTCACTCATGGTATCTATTTCCTCTTTTCCAAAGTTTCGTAACATTTTTGATTATAACACGTCTACTGTAAAAATACAATGCGCTTTTCATTGCCAAACCGGGTATAAATTCTAAAAAAAGAATGAAATTACGGCAAACCGCGACGACTTCTCAACTACTGAAAAAATATGAAAAACAGAAATGCATAGAAAAATCGGGGCAACAGGATTTGAACCTGCGACCTCACGGCCCCCAGCCGTGCGCGCTACCAAGCTACGCCATACCCCGATAGATGCTATTATAGCAAATTACAGAAAAAAATCAACCATTTTTTTCAAAAAAATTTCCGAATAATTTTATTTTTTTTCACGCCGGCATAGACCAGCGCGGGCAGCGCGGCAATTTCCAATATTCCCATCATTCTGACCCAGACATCCGGCAGCAAACCCCCGTCCAGCTGCAAATCATCCGTATGACAGTTACAATGCATAAAATTAAAAGGCTTATGCGCCAGACTGCATCAATCTTTTTATCCATGTTCACCCCAATAAATCCTTCTTTTCGTTTCTTTGTATTTTAACACATAATCCTAAATCTGTAAAACTCTTTCACGCTTGACAAAATATTTGCAAACCAGTAGAATAGAAGGCAGAAACGGATGCCCCTGGACGAGAGGTTCAGGGGTATTTTCGTAAATATGAAGGAGGAGAAAAAAACATGAGCGCACCTTATAACCATAAGGCGATTGAACAGAAATGGCGTTCAAACTGGCAGGAAAATCCCGTCAACGTAAACGACGGCAAGAAACCTAAATATTATTGTCTGGATATGTTTCCCTACCCTTCCGGAAACGGCCTGCATGTGGGCCACTGGCGGGGTTATGTGATTTCGGATGTGTGGAGCCGGTATAAGATGCTGAAAGGCTACTATGTGATTCATCCCATGGGCTGGGACGCATTCGGCCTTCCGGCGGAGAATTACGCGATCAAGATGGGCGTGCACCCGGCCAAGTCCACAGCCGAGAACGTGGCCAACATCAAAAAGCAGATCGGCGATATTTCCGCCATCTACGACTGGGATATGGAAGTGAACACCACCGACCCGGCCTTTTATAAATGGACCCAGTGGATTTTCGTAAAGATGTTCAAAGAAGGCCTGGCCTACGAAAAGGAATTTCCCATCAACTGGTGCCCGTCCTGCAAAACCGGGCTGGCCAACGAAGAAGTGGTCAACGGCTGCTGCGAGCGCTGTGGCGCCGAAGTCACCAAGAAGAACCTGCGCCAGTGGATGCTGAAAATCACCAAGTACGCCGAGCGGCTCCTGGCCGACCTGGACAAACTGGACTGGCCGGAAAAGGTAAAGAAGATGCAGTCCGACTGGATTGGAAAATCCTACGGCGCGGAGGTGGATTTCGCCGTGGACGGCCGGGATGAGAAAATCACCGTCTACACCACCCGCCCGGACACCCTGTACGGAGCCACTTTCATGGTGCTGGCGCCGGAACACGCGCTGGCGGCGGGCCTGGCCACGCCAGAGACAAAGGAAGCGGTGGATCAATATATCTACGACGCTTCCATGAAATCCAACGTGGACCGTCTGCAGGATAAGGAAAAGACCGGCGTGTTCACCGGAAGCTACGCCGTCAATCCTTTAAACCAGGCGAAAATCCCCATCTGGCTATCTGACTATGTGCTGGCGGACTACGGAACCGGGGCCATCATGTGCGTGCCGGCCCACGACGACCGAGACTTTGCCTTTGCCAAGAAATTCGATATTCCCATTATCCAGGTCATCGCCAAGGACGGAAAAGAAATCGAAGACATGACCGAAGCCTACACAGAGGCCAGCGGAATCATGATCAATTCCGGCGAGTGGAACGGCATGGAATCCGCCGTTCTGAAAAAAGAAGCGCCTCATATGATGGAAAAAAGAGGCCTGGGCAAAGCCACTGTCAATTACAAACTGCGCGACTGGGTATTTTCCAGACAGCGTTACTGGGGCGAGCCGATTCCCATCGTTCACTGTCCCAAATGCGGCAATGTTCCGGTGCCAGAAGAAGAACTGCCCTTACAGCTTCCAGACGTGGAATCCTACGAGCCCACAGGAACCGGGGAATCTCCGCTGGCGGCCATCGACGCGTGGGTAAACTGCAAATGCCCGGCCTGCGGCGCCGACGCGAAGCGGGAAACCAACACCATGCCTCAGTGGGCCGGCTCTTCCTGGTACTTCCTGCGGTATGTGGACAACCACAACAGCGAAGAATTGGTTTCCAAGGAAAAAGCCCATAAGTATCTGCCCGTGGACATGTATATCGGCGGCGTGGAGCACGCGGTGCTGCATCTGCTCTACTCCCGTTTCTACACGAAGTTTTTGTATGACATCGGAGCGGTGGACTTTGAGGAGCCCTTCCACAAGCTGTTCAACCAGGGCATGATCACCGGGAAAAACGGCATCAAGATGAGCAAATCCAAAGGCAACGTAGTGGCGCCTGACGATCTGGTCCGGGATTACGGCTGCGACTCTCTGCGTATGTACGAGCTGTTCGTGGGCCCGCCGGAGCTGGACGCGGAATGGGACGACCGGGGCATTGACGGCGTAAGCCGCTTCCTGAAAAGATTCTGGAAGCTGGCGCTGGACAGCCAAGAAGCCAACGTAGCCGCCACGCCGGAAATGATAAAGCTGCGCCATAAGCTGATTTACGACATCACACAGCGTCTGGAAAGCTTCAGCTTAAACACCGTCATATCCGGCTTTATGGAATACAACAACAAGTTTATGGAAATCGCCAAAAAAGCAGGCGGCGTGGACAAAGAAACCATGGAATCCTTCCTGATTCTTCTAGCTCCTTTCGCGCCTCACGTGGCGGAAGAACTGTGGGAAATCTACGGCCATGACGCATCCATTTTCACAAGCGCCTGGCCGGAGGCCGACGAGTCGGCCATGAAAGACGACGAGATCGAAGTGCCCGTGCAGATCAACGGCAAGACGCGGGCGGTCATCCGTATCGCCGCCGACATTTCCAAGGAAGACGCCATTGCGGCGGGCAAAGAGGCGGTGGCCGATAAATTGACCGGAAACATCGTAAAAGAAATATACGTTCCCAAGAAAATTATCAACATCGTGCAAAAATAAAACAGGCGCAAAAAAGGACGAGGAGGAAGCTTTTTGCTTCTTACCCGTCCTTTTTTCTGTAAGCAGACACTCGCTATGACGCAAAAATCGCTTTTTTAGAAACAATCGTCAGAAAGACAGCATGGGCAAATAAAATCCCCAGATGCAGCAGCCATTTTTCCCCCTGCCCGTTCAGCAGCCCCATTAATCCATAAAAAGCGGCGCTGGACGGGAACAAGTAAGACAGCCGATAGGCCAGACTGTCTGCCGGAGTCAGCAGATAAAAGACGATGGGCGGCGCCAGAAACAAAATCATAATGATCTTAATGCAGCCGATTCCCGCCATCATCCCCGATGAAAAATGCCCGATCAGCAGGCCAATCAGCGACGCAAAATACGCCGACAGCGTCACCAGCAAAAACAAAAACGCCATCTGCCGCGGAAGAATCCGTACACAAAGAAAAGCCGTCGCCAGCGTAGACGCAATCCCGCCGATGCATCCCAAAGCCAATTTCTGAAAAATATATGTCCGCGCATCCATGGGAAGAATTTGATTCACAAGGGAGACGCCGTCTTCCTTTTCACCAATCATATTCATGGAATTAAATGTGCACCCCATAAACATGGCCGTCACCAGCGTAATAACAATCAAAAGCGATTTCATCCCGTCGAAATCTTCCGACGCCGGGATAACCTTTTTTGAAAAAACCGCCCGGTCGGCCCTCTTCTCGTAAAGCTGCGGCAGCGTTTCTCCGATTGTCCGATACATCTCAAATTCGTCGCCGGACAAAAAAACGCGTAAACCATTTCCCGCGCGCAAAACCCCAATCAGCTGCGTGGCCGGGTCGTTGACCGCCGCTTTTAACTCTTTTACATTTTCATATTCTGTGAGATTTCCGCTGTCCTGCAGCCACCGACTCATCTCTTCTGACAAATCGCCCTGCACGCTCCCAAAGGATATTTCATTCATCGCCTGAAAATTCAGGGCGGGCAACGCGCGGATAAGCGCCCCAACGACAATTGGCAAAAGAAAAGTCAACAGGCACAACTTATCCCGGCGAATATTTTTCAACTGATATTTTAACCGTCGCATCTTATCCCTCCCTTGCCGCCTCGCGCCTCAAAGCGCCAACAGCCCCGCAAAACAACAAAACGATCGCGCCCAGACAAACAACATAATATAAAACAGAAGCGGCCGATGCGCCAAAATAGGCGGATTTCATAGCTGTGAACAAATGATGCATCGGGTGATAACGCAGCCATTTCCAGGAAATTCCCGTTTGACCCGCCAGAAAAACCGGCGTCGTGATAAAGACCGCAAGCACAAGGTAAAACAAAGAAAACTGCTTGAAATCCGGGAGCAGCGCCGCGCAGATTAATCCTATTAAAGCCATGATAAGCGATAATATTCCCGCCTGCAAAAGCGCCGCGGGCAAAATCATAAAGCTGTCCGAAACGCCCACATTGATTCCGGTCAGCAGCGCAGTAAAGAGCAAATCGGAAAATAAAAACACACATAATTTCGACAAAATAAAGACGGATTTACGAACTGGCAATATGCCGTGCACGCGGATAACGCCCATTTGTTTTTCTTTGAATAAAATAGAGGCAAGCCCTAAAAATCCCACGGCCGACAGCTCAAAAAACAAAAATTCTGCCGTTATTTCCCGGCGGCTTTTTTCCTCTTTATCGTACAAACCAACCGTTTTAGTCTTTGTGTTTTCTATGCCCGTCAGCACGGCCTTTCCCCAGATTTCCCGGTAATGATCCGTCTTTTCGGACCCGGACGAAAGCATATAAATTTCCGATTTTTCCGCCGTAAAATCAATGCCGACAGACGTTCTGTCCGCACAGGCTTTTTCCAGTTCCCGCCGGCTTTCCGCTTTCGATATGTACGCCAAATTGGCCGCCGTTCTCGAATTGGGATCGCAGACATACACCGGATAACGTCCCTGCTCCAAGCGCACGTATACCAGATTAATATAGGCGGAATATAGGACAAGCGATAAAAAAGCCAGCAGAAAAAACTTGCCAGAAAGCATCATTTTCAAGTCTTTTTTCAGCAGATAAGAAAACCCATTCATTCCGAAAGCCCCCTTCCCGTATACCGGATAAACACATCCTCCAAGGTCGGCTCCTGCGAGTGTACGCTTAAGATTTCCCCCGAAAAAAAGGGCAATTCCCTCTCCAATTCTGAGGTTTTAATCCGCTTCTCTTCTCTTTTTCCATGACGCTCATAGTGGATCACAACCTGTCGATTACTGTTTTTTTCCTTTAATTTCTTCGGCGCGTCAAGGGCGGCAATTCTCCCATTTGCGATAAAAGCCACCCGGTCACAAAGCAGATCCGCGTCCGCCATATTGTGCGTCGTTAGGAAAATTGTGGTTCCTTTTTCCCGCTCTTCCTCGATTATCCTGCGAAATAAAACCGCTCCCGACGGGTCCAAACCGCTGGTGGGCTCGTCCAGAAATAACAATTTCGGATTGCTGATTAGGGCGCGGGCCATGCTGACGCGCTGGCGCATTCCCTTTGAATAAGAGGAAACGGGTTTTCTCAAAAACTCTTTCTTAAACTCCAATTTTTCCAACAACATAATCGCGTCCCTCGCCTGCCCCTTCGGGTAAAAAGACGCAAAATATTTCAGATTCTCCACCGCGCTTAAATTGGCATATAGATAGGGAAATTCAAATAAAACGCCTATTTTCTGAAAAAAATCTTTTGTGCGGGCAGACGCGACTTCCTGACCGAAAAGCGAAACAGATCCGCCATATCCTTTTAAAATGCCCGTTAAAATTTTTTGCGTCGTGGATTTTCCTGAACCATTGGGCCCCAAGAATCCAAAGATTTCCCCATCACCCACGGTAAAGGAAAGTCCGTGCAGCGCCTGTTTTTCCTTATTATAGGAGAATGTCAAATCTTTTGCCTCAATCATTCTTCATCCCCCCATTTCCCGGGCCTGCCGTTTTTCTTCTCCTGTCGCCGCCTGCTCTGCCAGTTCATAAACTTCACCTTAAAGGGGATGGAGATCCCCACGAGTGCGACAATTACGATCCACCAATGCCATTCAATTCCCAAAAACATATGCCACGCCTCCTTTTTTTATTTTCATAAAGATAAAAGACGCAGGTGAAATTGAAGTGTGGCCGCTGTGAAATCGGCGTGAAATCTGCTTTATTTTTCTATGGGAATGTAAAAGAAAAACGACACGCCGTCAGATCGATTCTCCACGCCGTATTCCAAATGCTGCATGGATAAAATCTGGGCGACAATGGCAAGTCCCAGTCCTGAACCGCCGTATTTTGCGTTTTTGTCGCGGTAAAATTTATCCCAGATTTTGGATAATCTCTCCGGCGGTATGGGCGCGCCCTGGTTAAAAACAGAGAAACAAAGTTTATTTTTTTCTTCCACAAGCGATAATTTTAAAACGCCGTTGGGAGATACATTTTTCCTGGCGTTGACCAGCAGGTTATTTAAAACCTGTTCCATGCGCGACGGGTCCGAATAGACGAAAACCTTGTGATCCGGCAACGCATATTGCAGTTCAAAATCGCCGTCCGGCACATCGAGAAGCAGCCGTCCGGCTATAGTCTCCGTAAATTCCACAAAGTCAAACCGTTTTGGCTCCAGGGACGCGGCCCCGTTTTCCAGCGCGGACAAATCCAAAAGCGTTGTAATCAGCGCGCTCATCCGATCGGTCTCCCCTATGATGATCCCGGCATATTTCTGCCTTTTCTCCTCGCTTTTCTCGTCCTGCACGCCCTCCGCATAAGCGCGGATCACGCCAAGAGGCGTTTTCATCTCATGGGAAAGGCGGTCGGTCAGTTCTTTTCGTTCCTTTAAAAGCCGCCGCTCCTGCCGTACGTCTTCTTCCAGTTTTTCCAGCGCGCGTTGCAAATTTTCGGACATTTTATGCAGGCTGTCCGCCAGCTCGCCGAACTCGTCCCGGGAATTTATTTTGCAGGAAGCGGAAAAATCCAGCTGCGCGATTTTGTGCGCCATTTCGTTAATTTCGCATATGGGATCGGAGATAAAACGCCGCAGCAAAGCGTCTACGATAAACACCAACATGACCACAAATCCCATCCAAAGCAAAAAAGAAACCTCCGGCGATGCCGGCAATTTTGTGGAAACCATATAGGAAAAAATCAAGAAAATGCCCGCTATTTTGGAAACCATAACCGCTTTTTTCTGCACAGTCCGAAGGGAAAATTGTTCTCTCATTTTTCTGCCTCGAATTTATAGCCGGAGCGAATCAGCGTCACGATGCGCTTTCCCTCTCCGCCCAATTTCTGCCGCAGCGTCTTGATATGCGTGTCCACCGTCCGCGAATTCCCCTCAAAATCATATCCCCAGATGCGGTTTAAAAGCTGCCCACGCGTGAAAATTTGTTCGGGATTGGACATAAAAAGATGCAGTAGTTCATATTCCTTGTGCGTCAGAGCAATCTCCTCTCCGTCCAGGAAAACTTTGTGGGACGCGGGGATAATGGTTATTTTTCCCGCGCTGAGCGCATCCGCAAAACCCACCGACGCGCGGCGCAGCAGGGCGTTGGCTTTCGCCAGCAGAATTTTGGGGCTGAATGGCTTCGTCATATAATCATCCGCCCCGTACGCGTAGCCCTTTAATTTATCCTCTTCCTCACTTTTGACCGTCAGCATAATGATGGGCAGACCGCTCATCTTTCTGGCGATTTTGCACACAGAAAATCCGTCCAGATGAGGCATCCGAACATCCAGAATCATCAAATCCATCGGATTGTCTTTCAAAATCATTAAAGCGTCCACGCCGTCGTCCGCCGTAAAGCAGGTATGCCCTCCCCTTCTCATATAGTCCGAAATAATGTCCTGCATATTTTTTTCATCTTCCACAATCAGAATGTTGGCCATAAAATTATTCCCCTTTTTATTCGTCAATTACAAAGTTTTGAAATGATCCAATGTAAATTATATGCAGTTCGCCAAATAAAAACAAGAGCCAGAAGAATCTTAAAGTCACTGACTTCAAAATCCTTCCGGCTTTCTTCTTATCCTTTAACCCAGGCCTTTATTTTCTGATATATTCTGGTTTTCCCGCAAAAAAGTCTGAATCGCCGTAGCGCCTGTTTTCGGCATTCCAATGCTTAAATATACGTTTGTCATTTTCTATACCAGATTCTCTTATATGCTTTCTTACAAATTTTAAAGAGGAAATTATCCTCAAGCTCCTGTATATTTCCGCTGAGCGTCTGCAGTTCCTTTTCCTGCAGACAGAAAATGGACGTGCCGAACAGCAGTATGTCCCGCGGCATCGCGTCCAAGTCTGCCTGCCATGTGGGGAGCTCTTCCACAGGCTCATGAAAAAGCCGCCCGTCGGCCCGGTCCAGATACGCCTGGGCCACCTTTTTGTTGCTCTCGTCAAACCGCTTTAAGTAAGCGGCCTGTGCGCCCGGGGCAAAAAAGCTGGCATTTTTCAGCTTGCCGCTTTTTGACAAATGCTTGCTGACGGAAGCGATGGACTCGCACATAAAGTCCTCCATCTTCCGATATTCGGGGACACTGTTCAAAATCCTCTTAATTTCTATAAAATTACCCTTCAAAACCCAATCTTCTTTTAACGTCTCCCTGGAGAACTCTTTCGTGAGCGTCAAGCCCACGGCTTCAAAAAAGTCCGAAAAAACCGAATGCTCCTCCCCTTTGAGCTGTCCCTCCTCGCCGACCCGCACCAGGAGATTTTCTTTTGAAATCGCCTCGGAAATTTCCGTCAGACATTCGTGATAGTCCATGGGGAAATCCGCCAGCGCGCCGCATTCGAGACATGCCTGAAAGCTTTCGGTTTCCTTTATGACATTTGACTGCACGCGGGAAAGCCACAGCGACTGCGCCAACAGATCCTGTCGGTATAAATACACAATCACTTTGAGCCGGCAACCGATCTTCTCAAAATCCTCCGGCGTCTCTTTCCAGAACTGCGGATTTTTGGCGGCCGCCTGCCAGATCTCCTCGTCGGACAGTATAATATAGTCGTATTCTTTGGCCAGCTCTTCCAACTCCTGAAACGCTTCCCCCCGCACAGAGCCATCTTGGAGCAGAAAACAGCCATTTCTGTTTTTTTCATTTATGTAAATCTGAAAATTCGGGAAGCAATACCCCTGTTTCTTCAGCGCGTCTTTATTTTCCCGCAAAAAATCCTGCACGGCAGTTGCATCTGTCTTTGGTAATCCAATGTTCAAGTAAACTGTTGCCATGTCGTCCCTCTTCACCTTATGTTTCCAATATCTGGTTTCGCCATCTATTATATAAAATCCGCCAAAATAAACAAGGAATTTTCTGTTGGATAATAAACAGGACCGCCAGACTATGCCGACAGTCCTGCGTTTACTTACGATTCTCCAGGCGCCAATTTCTTGCATTTATGCCAGATCCGTTTTAAAAATGCCTTAAACCTTTTCTGCGGTCCTTCATTTTCCTTTCTTCGTCTGTCCTCCGCCGCTTTCCTGTCGAGATCACAAAGCACGATGAAGCGAACCAGATCGTTTAGCATATGCGGATTATCTTCCTGCCATTTTTCAGGCGGGTTTTCTTTTTCCAGAAAAAGCGGCTGGCCGTCCGCCAGAAATGTCTCATAAAGCTGGCGGTTGCTCTCCTCGTATTTTTTCATGAAATCCGCCGCTTCTTCTGCCGAGAACATCCTGCATGGATATTCCTGGCTGGAACTGGGCGAGAGCGTTCGCAGCAGCCGCTCGTAACGCCACCGCTCGGGCAGCTTCACCTCGGGCATGCCATTGATAATGCGTTTGATCGCGCAAAAATTTTCCGACATTTTGTTGTTTTTCGTGGACTGGTCGTCAATCTGAAATTCGTCCGACATTTCCAGCCCCAGAATATCCAGAAAATCGTCCA